>NZ_JBWBWM010000026.1:0-135339 GCF_056174665.1 Bradyrhizobium sp. WYCCWR15520 | reverse complement strand
AGCATCTCGGCGATCGCTTCGGAACGGTTTTCCGGCTTCGCCGTCATTGCGCGGATCGCCGTCGCAGTATAGCGCCCTTGCGAAATGTAGATCGTCATATTGCTCTCCCGTCCAACGTGCTTCGGGCGCCTCGCTCATCGTGACAGACCAAAGCAGTCATAGCAATTCGGATACCTCTGCAGCCGATCGGCGTAGAAACTCAGCCACTGCTTCGGGGCGATCAATATCTATTGGACACGATCACGGGCCAAATCTGGCAACTCACAAAATTCGGCAATGCGCCTCAAGTTGCGCACCCCATAAAAGGGGAATTTCAATTATCGTGCGGATCGAGAGTTTTGCCTGATTTCAAAGGACAACTAATTCGCTGGAAAATACCCGGAAAATCGAATTATCGCGCCGAAGCCAATGCGACTGCTTACCCGGCGCTTACCCAGCTTTGGACCGAAACTCGCGAAATTCCAGAAGTGCTTGAAATCATTGGCGCTCCCTAGGGGAATCGAACCCCTGTTTCAGCCTTGAGAGGGCCAAATAATGAGTCCTTCTCCGTTCGCCATCGTCCGCCGACGTTCAATGATTTCAATAGGTTGAATGCCCATAATCCGGTATTGTTCGCCGACATACACTGACTTATATTCAATGGATATTCGACGTAAAACCGGCGAACGCTATGTCGAAGACACTCACCGAGGCTCAAGTTACGACGGCTAAAGCGCGCTCCAGGCTCGAGCTTGGCGTGCATTGGCGTCGCCTCGATGCGGAAGCGCATCTGGGCTATCGCAAAGGAAGACAGAGCGGCATTTGGCTTGTCCGCTGGCGTAATCACTACGAAGGCGGCAACTACAAGCAGGCGCAAGTCGGCGTCGCCAACGACATCAATGACAAGCCCGCCGACGGGATTCTGACCTTCGAACAGGCCGTGGGAACAGCACGGGAGGCCGTAGCTCGAGCCAGAACAGAAGCCGCGTCGCAGGCGGCGGGCCCGGCTCCCACCGTGCGATCGGCCGTTGAATCCTACGTTAAGGAACGGGACGCTCGAGAAAAGCGCCGAACAGGTCGTGACGTCCGATCCGACGCCGGCACCAAACTGCGGCGCTACGTTCTTGGTCAAGAAAAGCGCGGCAATCAGGAAGCTGCTGAAGCTGCTGCTCTTGCATCGGTGTATCTGCATGCCTTGAAAGAGGACGACTTGATAACGTGGCGGGAGAGTTTGCCGGAGGACTTAAAGGTCACGACCAAGCAGCGGTTTGTGAATGACCTCAAGGCCGCACTAAACGCCGCGTGGCCGCGGCTGTCGGCAGATCGGAAGAAACTAAACCCGACGTTCCTCGCCATTGTGAAGGCCGGCTTCAAAGCCGAGCGGATCGATGATGATGATGATGGGTCGGTTGCTCGGGATAACCAGATTCTCACAGATGAGGAGGTTGGCGCCGCCCTTCAAGCTGCGTGTGAAGTCGATCAGGAGCAAGGATTTGATGGCGATCTATATCGGATCGTCGTATGTCTGGCCGCGACCGGCGCGCGGTATGCACAGGTCAGGCGAATGCGCGTGGGTGACGTACAAGGTTCTGCACGGCGTCTGATGGTGCCCGGTTCCTACAAGGGGCGCGGGGGTAATAGCGGCTCAGTCCCGGTCCCAGTGGGTGACGATGTAATTGCGGTGCTTTTACCCGCAATCGCCGGGCGGCCAAGCGATGCACCTCTTTTTGAGCGATGGATTCATGACAGGAGCCGAGGGGTATCGCCTGGAAAAAGTCTGAACGGGGTCCGTGGAAAAGAGCCGAACTTGCACGTCCTTGGAAGGCCATTCGCGAGCGCGCCGGTATGCCGAAGGTCATTCCCTATGCTTTGCGGCACTCGAGCATAGTGCGAGGTCTCCGAAAGGGCTTGCCCATCCAACAGGTCGCCAAACTGCACAACACCTCAGTTAAAATGATCGAGCGGCACTACGCGAAATACATTGCGACCGCCTTGGAAGACCTCGCAAGGGCGGCAGTCGTGTCCCTGGTGCCGCGGAGTAATGGAAACGTGGTGCCGATGGGAAAACGCGCGTAAGGGATCATCCTTCGGTCTTGATCGAATTCATTCGTCTGATGGCGCCGGTAGCCGTTACCTCCGTGCCGAGAGTCCTTTCGACGCGCGGTCGAGAAGGGATATCGACCAAGGAGGAGGCTATAGGCATCAACCCCGATCGGCGCAGATCAGTAGGTTCAAATCGCGGACACGCAACCACCGATACCGACATTCGCTTCAAGTCGCGATTTGAAACGTCCGGAGGATTTCATCGCGAAATCCGTCCTCCAATCCCACGCCCAGAACGGTGACTAGGGGTAACATCGCGGAACTAGCCGCGACAGCCTTTGTCGCGCTGCTCATTGTTTTGCTGTCGGTTCGAACGATCGGATACAGAGCAGAACAGTGCGGTGGCGGAGAGAGTGTCAGTCAACTCCCATTGAAAGATAAAGCATTTTTGACCTTCTTAGACCAAAACCCACCAATTGAGCTACGGCCGAAAACTGGCGTTTCGCCTCCAATCTTTTCATGGAATCCGTCGTGGCTCATCCAGATAATGGCCAAACCCTTCAATTTCCTTCAGCGGGGCCGCTCTTTACGCGTCCGGTCACCTTTCGGAGTTTGTCGCCGCTGCTGAGGTTACGCGACAGGTAGCGTGCGGTTCGCCGGCCGTCGGCGAACCGCAGTTGATGATGGAGAGGCCCTCGCTCACCTATTGCGGCAGCGGCTTGCCGGCCTGCTCGTTGACGATGTATTCGGCGTACCAGTCGGGCCAGTTCACGTCGTGCTCGCCGGTCCGCTTCTCATGCTCGCCGTGCGCAGCCGCCGCGCGGCGGAGCGTGGCCGCAAGATCCGCCACTGATGCGAAGGTCGTGTCCCCTTCCACGCGGCCGGGAAAGCGTGCGGTGATCTCCTGCAGCAGCCAGCCGTTGCCGTCGGGATCGCTGAACGAGGCCAGGGAGAAGTAGCTGCGACGTTCCGGATCCGGGCCGCTGACCCGAACGCTTCCGAACAGGTGGGGCTCGTCGGCGCCGGTGTGCACGTCGCCGCCGTGAAACACTTCGCTGACCTTCACACCGCGGCCGAGCAGCTCCTTGCGTGCCGCCTCGATGTCGGAGACGACCAGGTACAGCCCCTTGGCCGATCCCGGCGCCGCCGCGGTAACATTGGTGCCGAAGATGACCGACGCACCGGAGCCCGGCGGCGTGAACTGGATCACGCGGAAGCCGTCAGGGAAGGCGAAGTCGGCGTCAAGCCGCCAGCCGAGGCTGGCGTAGAACTGCTTCGAACGCTCAACGTCGGACACGGGGAGGACGACAATTTCGAGCTTCATGTCGGTCGTCCGCACCTTCGCGGGATCAATTGCAACTGTCATGGTTCTCTCCTTGATGAAGACGTATTTCACGCGCGCCTCAGTGGGCCCCGGCGCGCACGTGATTTGAGCCGGCCGCTTCCGAACCGAAGACGACCGGGGGACCAAACTGCACGAGCATGAGAAGAACGATTGTCGCGAGCGCGACGAGAGCGAACAGGTTGCGCATCGTCTTCATCCTGCAGTTCTGTTCCGGCTCATCGCGATCAGGCCTGCTTCGCGACGTCCAGGATCGCGTCCGCGAACGCGCGCGGCGCTTCCTGCGGTAGGTTGTGTCCGATGCCGCCTGTGATGGTCCGGTGCGAATACCTGCCGGTGAATTTTTTGGCGTAGACAGCGGGGTCCGGATGCGGGGCGCCGTTGGCGTCGCCTTCCATAGTGATGGTCGGCACGCCGATGGTTGGTCCCTGGGCCAGCCGCTTTTCCAGCTCGTCGTATTGCGGCTCGCCTTCGGCCACCGCAAGCCGCCAGCGGTAGTTATGGATCACGATCGCGACGTGATCGGGATTGTCGAAGGCGTACGCGCTGCGTTCGAACGTCGCGTCGTCGAAATTCCACCTCGGCGAGCCGAGCTGCCAGATGAGCTTCGAGAACTCGCGACGATATTGCTCGTAGCCGGCGCGACCGCGCTCGGTGGCGAAGTAGAACTGATACCACCACTCCAGTTCGGCCTTTGGCGTCAGCGGCTTCATGCCGGCCTGCTGGTTGCCGATCAGATAGCCGCTCACCGAGACCATGGCGCTGATGCGCTCCGGCCAGAGCGCCGCCAAGATGTTGGCGGTGCGCGCGCCCCAGTCGAAGCCGGCGACCAGCGCCTTGTCGATCCTGAGCGCGTCCATGAGCGCGATCATGTCGACGGCGAGCGCCGAAGGCTGGCCGTTGCGGAAGGTTGCATCCGAGAGGAAGCGCGTGGATCCGTAACCCCGTAGATACGGCACGATCACGCGGTGGCCCGCGGCTGCCAGCACGGGCACGACTTCGGCGAAGGCGTCGATGTCGTAGGGCCAGCCGTGCAGAAGGATGACGACCGGGCCGTTCGCGGGACCGCTTTCCGCATAACCGACATTCAGAAGCCCGGCATCGATCTGCTTCAGCGGCTGCAGGGATGCGCGCGTCGCGGATTTCGCCGCGCTCGCCGCGCCGGCCGAACTCGTCTGCGCTGCCGCGGCACCGGTCAAACCAAGCTTCGCCGCTGCGAGAATCGCGGCAGCGCTAAGGAAATGGCGGCGACCATAGTTGATCTCGTCTGTCATTTCCTTGCTCCCGTTTGAGGCGCGTCTGCCGAGCGCCACGGTCAACGTAACGAGCTTCGATATGCTCGCATCCTGCGCCTGAACGAGGCTTCTAGCGCGTTAAGTGTTGTTAGACGTTGTCAGCCTCGCGGAAGGTTGTGGCCGAACGCACGCCCCAACACCGTTTAACAACACGTAACGGGCGGCCTGCGGGCTTTTGCGCCAATGTGTTTCCTAGCCACCAGGCGGATTACTCGTCCCATGCAGGGTCGACGCCGCTTCAACGAAGCAAGGGAGAGCACGATGCATACGTCGCATACGTCGCAAAATTTCGATGTCGTCGACCAGGATCGGCGCCGGCTCCTGAGCACCGCCACCATGGGTATCGCTGTCACCGCGGCAGCTGGCCTATTTCCTGCGGGTCTCGCCTCAGCGTCCGACAATGCCGCAATCCGCCCGTTCCGCGTCAACGTACCGGAAGCGAAGCTCGTCGATCTGCGCCGGCGCATCGCGGCGACCCAGTGGCCTGAACAGGAAACCGTCTCCGACAACTCCCAGGGCGTGCGGCTGGCCACCATGCGGCAGCTCGCGCACTACTGGCAGAACAGCTACAATTGGCGCAAGGTCGAAGCGCGTCTTAACGCTCTGCCGCAGTTCATCACCGAGATCGATGGGCTCGACATCCATTTCATTCACGTCCGTTCCAAGCACGCGAATGCGCTGCCGCTCATCGTGACGCACGGATGGCCCGGCTCCGTCATCGAGCAGCTGAAGATCGTCGATCCGCTGACCAATCCCACGGCTCACGGCGGCAGCGCATCGGATGCCTTCCATCTCGTGATTCCGTCGATCCCGGGCTACGGCTTTTCGGGCAAGCCCGCCAAGACCGGTTGGGACCCTGTCCATATCGCGCGCGCCTGGGTCACACTGATGAAGCGCCTTGGTTACACACGATTTGCGGCGCAAGGCGGCGACTGGGGAGACGCCGTTTCGGAGCAGATGGCCCTGCTTGGCGCTCCGGAACTGCTCGGCATTCACACCAACATGCCGGCGACCGTTCCTGCCGACGTCTCGAAGGCGCTCCGCCTCGGTGGCCCGGTGCCGTCCGGCCTCACCGCCGAAGAAAGGCACGCGTACGACCAGCTCGACTTCTTCTACAAGCATGGCGTTGGCTACGCGATCGAGATGGGGAATCGCCCCCAGACACTTTACGCGATCGCGGATTCGCCCATCGGCCTGGCGGCCTGGTTCCTCGATCACGACGCGCGCAGCTACGAGCTCATCGCGCGCGTGTTCGACGGCAAGGTCGAAGGTCTTACGCGCGACGACATTCTCGACAACATCACGCTGTATTGGGTGACGAATACGGGGGTTTCGTCCGCTCGTCTCTTCTGGGAGAGCAAGCTGGCGTTTTTCGATGTCAAGAACGTCCCGATCCCGGTTGCCGTGAGCGTCTTTCCGGATGAGATCTACGCAGCTCCGCGGAGCTGGGCAGAGCGCGCGTTCCCCAAGCTCATTCACTACAACAAGCTCGACAAGGGCGGCCACTTCGCCGCCTGGGAACAACCGGAACTCTTCACCGCCGAAGTTCGCGCTGCGTTCCGAACGCTGCGCCAGGCCTCCTGACCAAATGGGCGCCGCCCATCCGCCGCGTCAGAGGCCGATCGAGACTTACCCCGAGGGGTCATCGAGGTCACTTGCCGCCGCGGGTCTCGGGCTGCGCAGAAGGCACCACTTAAGGCTCCGGCTTGACAGGGATTTTGCCGCCGATCGCAACGCCCAACAGCGCGTAACAACATCTAGCGGGTCATCTGCCGGTTTTGCGCGAATGTCGGAGGGCAACCAAGGAGGCAGCATGAGCCGCCCAGAAATATTTCCCACCCAGCGCGTCCGACTCGGATACGTCAACCGCTCCCTTCCGGACGCGGAGCTCGACATCCTCGTCGATGCGCTGGCGATGCGGATCGCCTCTTTCGAAAAGCCGACGATTGCGGACACGAAGCGGTTGGTCAACGCGGCAAGCCTGCCGTCCGACGCGGACATCGCACCGGAGTGGGACGCCTTCATCGCCTCGCTTGGACGTCCCGCCACTCAGGCCAGGATCAAGGCGCTGATGGCGCGTGGCTTCCATCGCCCCAGCGATGCCGAGAACCGTGTCGGACACTACTTCGGCCAGCTCGGCAGCTGAAGGCTTCGCCAGACACGCGAGCACGCAATGTCCGCTCATCCGCAAGATCACAGGGAGACTCTCATGGCCTTCACCATCAAAGTCAACGGCACCGCCCGCAGTGTCGATGTCGATGGCGACACGCCGCTGCTCTGGGTCCTGCGCGACGAGGCGCCGGCAATCGAGGTTCACATCGTGAAGAGCTTAGGACCGCCGGGCGGAATGGGCGAAACCGGGACATCGGCGATTGTGCCAGCGATCAGCAACGCGATCTTCGCCGCCACCGGTAAACGCCTGCGCAAGATGCCGGTCGATAGCGGCCTGCTCAAACAACCAACGTGGGCACCGAGAGGTATCAAATGATTCCGCTGCTAGCAGACGCCATCGACGCACATGGTGGCCTAACCCGCTGGAACGCTCACCGTGGCCTCAGCGCAATCATCGTGAGTGACGGCGAGCTTTGGGCATTAAAGGGTGTAAGTCAGGATCAAAGCCCCCGAACGATGCGGGTCGACCTTCATCGACAATGGGCCTCTGTTGAGCCGTTCGGGAAGGGCCAGCGTACCGACTTTACCCCTGAGCGTATCGCCATCGAGGCGGACGGAGGGCGGGTCGTCGCAGAGCGACGGCTTCCGCGTGCGTCATTTGCGAGACACGACATGCGGACAAGTTGGGATCCGCTGCATCGTGCCTATTTCAACGGGTACGCTCTCTGGACTTACCTGACCACCCCGTTTCTTCTTGCTATGGACGGGTTTGAAGTCCGCGAGATCGAACCATGGAGTGAGGGAACGGAGATGTGGAGGGGCCTAAGAGCCACCTTCCCTGCGGCGATCGCGAGCCACAGCACCGAGCAGGATTTCTACTTCGGTCCGGACATGCTCATCCGTCGGCACGACTACAGGGTGGAGATCGCTGGAAACTTCCCAGCCGCCCAGTACATCTCCGATCCGGTCAGTGTGGATGGAATCAAGATTCCGACAAAGCGGCGAGCCTATCTGCGCGACGACGACCTGACACCACTGCTTGATGCGCCAATGGTTACCATCGACCTCACTGACTTTCGCTTCAGCTGAGGAATAGCACCAATCCGGGCGGCTATGCCGAAGCCGCCTCGTCCAGCAGGCGCCGAGCAGCCTTCAGGTCGGCAGTCGAGAAGCCTTCGGAGAATCGCGCATAGGTCTCGGCCAAACTGTCCAGTGGCCTTTCTCTGCCTTGCTCGCGTCGAAGTCGCGCAAGAGATATCTCTGCCCGCAGCCGCCAGGAAAACGCTCCCTGCCGTTCGGCCAGTGCGATCGATGTCGCTAGGCTCGCCTCTGCGCCATCATTGTCTCCGCTGCGTGCTTCGAGTTCACCACGCAGACGCAGAAGCTCGGGCATCTCGAAGACGTCGCCTTCCACCGCCACGCGTGCGATCGCCTCGCGCAAGACATTCAGTCCTTCGGGCAGCTGACCCAATTCGGCTAATCCCACGGACAGCTCCGCGGTAAATGCGGATGCATAGAGCTCATAACGGTCCGCATGAAGGCGTGGAAGCGCCGTTCGCAACAGTTCGACTCCGGACTTCACTTCTCCTCGGGCGATCAGCGCCTGCGCGCGAAAGCCAGCGGCAACGGCTTCATAAGATGCCAATCCGTGCATGCCGGCATGAGCGGTCAAGCGACTCGTCAATGATTCAACGGTGGACCAGTCACCAACCCATCCAAAGACTGACGCAGCCCAGCAAAGCGCAATGCAATGCATCACAGCGTCTCGTGGAGCTGCTGCGCCCGTGAGTGGACGTGCACATTCGACCGCTTGGTCGGGAAGGCCCAGGAGCCACAAGGTACGCGCGAGCGGGATCTGGGGGGTTTGGGAATAGGCAAAATGGCCGGGCTGCATCTGACGGAGGGCAACTTCGCCTGACAGAGCTTCCTCCAGGTAGCGGTAGGCGGTCGGTTGGTTCCCGATAAGGTGGTAAGAACAGCCGATCAGACCTTTGGCTCCTGCGATCCCAGCTGTATCGCCTATAGCTCGTGCAACTCTTTCAGCGTCAAGCGCAATCGGAACTAGTCGTCGATACTCGCCGGTTCGGCAATAGAACATATTCAGACGCGCCAGCAGCCTAAACTGATTGAAGTGGTCCCCCAACGTCTCTGCGATGACAAAGCCACGCTGTAGTGCAGCCTCTGCTAGTTCGCTGTTTCGCTCCGTAAACATGAATGCATGGCCGAGCGCAGATTGCAGCTCAAGCTCCCATCTGCTGCCGCGGTTTGTGTCATCCAATAATTCGAGCGCTCGGCTTGCCCATAGGCGGGCCTCGCTCAACAGATTGAGCTCTACGAACAGTCGGGAGCAGGCCCCCGTCAGGGAAACGCGCAGTTCAGCACCAGCGCTTTCTGAGTAAGCCCAGTTCAGGGCTGCTCGAGCATCGCCAAGCAACTCGCCACGTTGGTGCGAAGCAGACGCTTGATCGTTATCGCTCGATTCGACCATGGTCCTCTCGAGGACATCCTGAACGTATCGCGCGTGTCGGCGAGCTATTCCGTTCGCTTCACCGTTATCGGTGAGCTTTTTCATCGCGTATGCTCTGGTGGTATCCAACAATCGGTACCGGGTCGAGGAGCCTTTCGGCCTTACCGAAACCAGCGACTTGGCGACAAGCTGCTCCAGAATCTCGATCACTTGAATGGTCGACTCGTTTTCTTCGCCTGCGACTGCGACGGCGTCTTGCAGACTGAACGGTCCAGCGAAGACCGCGAGACGCCGAAGAACAACCCTCTCGCTTTCGGTAATGAGACTGTAGCTCCAGTCCAGGGTCGCACCGAGGGTGTGGTGCCGTGGCGGCGCTGTACGTCGTCCACGCCATTCCAGTTTCAACCGACCATCAAGCAGTGCTGCGATCTCCTGCAGTCCGTGTGCATTCACGCGCACAGCAGCGAGCTCGATAGCTAGAGCGATGCCGTCGAGCTTATGGCAAATCTCGACAAGGACCTCAGTGTCATCTTCAGTGATACCGGCACGATAACCGGCAGCGGCGGCGCGTTCTGTAAACAGACGTGCTGCAGGGTAGCTTAGCACTTGATCAATGCTCAGCCTGACTCCGACCGGTGGAACCGGGAGTGGCACGAGCTCGAAAATCTGCTCTCCCTCCACCAGCAAGGATTCGCGGCTGGTCGCAAGGATGCTGATCCCAGGAGCCTCTTGATAAATAGTTTCCGTTAGCTTGGCGACAGCCTCAATCACGTGTTCGCAATTGTCGAAGACGAGAAGCAAACGCCGTTCGCGCAAAAAATTAATGATGCTTGTTGTCGGATCGGCATGATGCACGATCAGGCCCAACGCCCAGGCGACGGTGCCGGGGACGAGCGTCGAGTCTTTCAGAGTCCCGAGATCAAGAAAGCGTACCTCACCGGCGAAAGCCGTCCACATGTCGTGGGCTAGAGCGATTGCGACGGTGGTCTTGCCAATCCCACCGGGACCTCGCAGCGTAATGAATCGCTCGCTGGCTAATCGACCGGACAAGTCTTCCAGTACGTCCTCTCGTCCGATCATCCGAGCCAGCCGATGAGGCAGCGCAACAGGCGTCGTTTTCTCTAGCATACTCGTTGCAGCGGTCCGAACCGTGCGTTGCACGGGCGCAACAAAACAATAACCGCGGCTCGGCACGTTCGCGACATAGCGAGCGCCCGCTTTGCCGTCGCCGAGTGCCTTGCGAAGTTCGGCGATATGAACGCGAAGGCTCGTGTCGTCGACAATGAGACCAGGCCACGCGTGCGCCATGAGCTCGTCCTTCCGGACCACTTCACCGGCGCGACTAACCAGAAGCCGCAGAATATCCATAGCCCGGCTTCCCAACTTAACTGGCACGCCGTCCCTTTCGAGAAGTCGCGTTTTGTCGTGAAGGCAAAACGGCCCGAAGTTGACGGCGTCTGGCTCTTGAGGCACGTCTGTACTCTTCGTGCGAGGACCGCTCGATGCTTCAGGCCCGCGACCACCCAGATCAGCGCCTGACAGGCGACGGTTAGCGCGGCGATGGCGATCGCCGGTTCTGTTAAACGGCCTACCGCGAACCATCAGGCACCTTGCAACACCGTTGTCACGAGGCTTGCGACCGAGGAGCAGCGCTTCGTCCGCACTGCACTGATTGTATCGAAGGAAGGGAGCTTTGGGAACTAGAGTGGCCGTGCCATTGCGACAGATTGAAGCCCCACCCCTTCGAGCCTGGCGCAATTTTGGATTGTCATAACCCGGGCTACATCGTTCGGCTTGCCAGCAGCGGCGCCGCGGCGATGCCGCAAGACATCATAACCGTGGCCACGTGGACGAGGAGCACGCAGAACGCGTCATGAGATTTCATAGAGTACCGCTGCGTTTAGCGCGCAGCGGTCGCGAGAACGTTATCTCGATGGCCCGCGTTACGAGGGGGCACCCGGCTTTGCGGCCAGTCGACTTGAGCTTTACGACGGCGGAAATCCCGGGTCGAAGATTGTCCAAGCCTGCTTGGATAAAATAGGTCGGAGAATACAGGTGGCTTTGTCCGCCTCATTTTTACGCTCAGTGTGAGTGTTGTGGTTGCTCATTTTAGGCCTGCACTCTAGCGGAACTACTCTCGTACGTGAAGCTGGCGCGCATGCGCGGCGCAGATCTGGTTACGGAACCGCCGCGCGAGGACCAGGATGATCGCCAGGGCGATCATGTTCACGAGCTGTGTAACCATGAACACGGCATCGCCGATGGTGATCGAATGACCGAGAAAGAGCGCTGACGCCAAGGCTCATAGCGCGTAGGCGCGCTCGCTGATTCCGGCGGAGCAATGCTCAGTCCAGAGGTGCCAGATCTGAGGGGCGTAGGCGCCGATGACAAGCCCAGTCCCAATATAGCCGATGACGGACAGCAAGTTTTCCATACCCTTCGCACTCGTTGCTGGACTAACGAATGAAGCGTTCCTCGCGTCGCCCGGAAGCATGGGCGGGATCGGCCGCACGACAACCATCGCCCGGAACCGCGCCTTCAGCACTGACCAAGGCCATCCAAATGTGGCTCACTGTCGGGTGGCAATCGCGCGTCGGGTGGCGGGCGCGACTCGTAGACATGCTGCGCGGCTGGGAAGCCACCCACGACGTCAACGCTGTAGTCATGTCGCCGAAGCATCAGATCTTCACCGAAGAAAAAGTCCTGAAGCTCGCTGTGAGTCGCGAGACTCACAGGAAAGCGCGCCCGGAGCCTTCGCCAGACCTCCCCGTCCCTCCGCAAAGGGTTCGACCTCGTGGACCTCCACGCCGGGCATTGTCAGCAAGAACGGAGTAGTTAGATAAGTCCACAGCGCATACCCATTGAAGCAAGCGCGATGGAGCGGATCCCGCGGCGTGGTCTGCTGAAAGGAATCACGAGGGTGCAGTCGTTCGGCGACGATCGTACCGTCCGTCCTCTCGATCGCGATGCGCTCCGGCGTGAACACAGTACGTTGATCGGGCGCACCGAAGGGTTGTACCGACGACCTCTCGTCATGCAGCCACACCTTCATCGTTCGCGGCATCGGATCTTGGACAAGAGATTTCATGCCCCAAAAGGCGCCGCCGGTAACGATCGTCGCCTGCACCGTGATCAGCGCCTTCCACCGCGCGAGCCCGCCATCGGCAATAGTGACGTCCTCGAACAATTTGTCTATCGGCGTTGGAATGGGACCCGTTATCGGCATCCAAAAGGGCCTCTGACGCATTTGGTGCAGCTGAGGTTCAGATTGCGCCGATGAGGCGCGCCTGAAGCATGTCGATTTTCGCGCGTCCGTACATCTGACGTTTCACAAGCTTGAGCTTGGTGATCTGGCCTTCGGTCTGACCGTTCAACCATGGCAGGGCGATAGCGGCACGCACCGCTGCAATGTCTTTCACGATCCCGCTAACGAAAGAAGCAATGAGGCTATCGCGACTCCGGTCGATCCATTGATCCAAGTCGGCCACATCCTTGCGTCGGATCATCACGTGGAACGCGGCAATCATTTCTCTGGTCTTTACCAACGCAGGGATGCCGCCCTCGATCGCCGCGACCATAACGGTCTCGGCTTTTGACAAAGTGTTTCGTCCCGTCGTCATCAATCGCGCAACGATCCTGGCAGACGGAACGCACTGAACGAGTTCCAGCCCGCGCCGCTGCCAGTGAGTCTCGTGTATGCATCCAACCGCTTCATGCCAATCAAGCTGCGCGCCCTTCTGGATTTCGCCGCCCCGCGACTGAAAAGCCGGCTATCCGGACGCGAGGGCCCGTCGCCGGTCTGACGAAGTGTTCGAAAGCCCGCCAAGAAAACCCTCAGCGCCAGGGAATCGTGCTCGACCAAGGACAATAGCGACCGATAGCCCTGAGCCGTTCATGCGCGCGCAGAGAACGCGCAAAGTGCCTTGGCGCTGACCCTGTCGCTGATGGCAACAGCTAACAGCGTTTAACAACACATAACGAGCGGCTTGCCGGCTTCTGCGCCAATGTTCCTGGGCCACAGTGCGGAATGAGATCACGAAGAGACTCTACCCATGACTGGATGAAACATGGGGGCTCGCGTCATTAACCCTCAAGTGGACACTATGAGATGACGGCATCTGGTACGGGCTCGAGCGAGATTGGTCGACGGCGGCGGCATTGGTCTGATGAGGACAAGGCGCGCATCGTGGCCGAGTGCGAGGCGCCCGGCTCGTCGGTGTCGATGGTGGCGCGCCGCCACGACTTGAATACCAATATGCTGTTCACCTGGTGGCGTCAGTTTCGGAAGTGGCAGTGCGGCGCCCGCGACTCCCAGTTTGAGTTTCTCGTTCGCCGGCTCGATATGGAGCTGGCCAGGGAGGGCGGCGGATCGAAGCTGCACCGCGACGTGCTTCTTCGCTGCATTGCCTATCGGCGCGGCCGCACTGATGCGGTGTGGCCACCTCGGCAGAGCCTGCCACGGAGACGGCTCACGGCATTCGACGTGGCCCGGGTTCACGACTACGTCTGCGTGAACCTAGCGGAGGACGTCGGAATCGACACGCTGGCAGCGCTCGTCCGCCGAAGCCCCTACGACTTCATGCGTCTCTTCAAGCTCACGACAGGACATACAGTGCACCAGTACGTGACACGGCTTCGAATCGAAGTCGCTCGGGAGAAGCTGCGAAACAGGCGAGCCGGCGAGCTCTCCCTAGCTGATCTCTCCGCGGAGCTCGGCTTCGCCGATCAGTCGCACTTCATCCGTTGCTTCAAGCGCGCAATGGGCTCGACGCCCGGACGGTACCTCTCGGGCGCCGGGCAGATGCCCGTAACGTCCACTGGCGACGGTGGTGCGTCGGCGATAGGCCAAGTCCGTGCCGGAGGGAAGCCATTGGCGCTTGGGATTGAAGACTTCAGTGATTCGCAGGGACCGGATGAACATCCATAAGAATGCCCGTCTGACGCCGCTTAGTCGAGGCGAACTGGTGCGGCGTGTGATGGAGGAAGGCCAGGCCCCGAAGGCCGTCGCCACGGCCTTCGGGGTGGACACCTGAACCGTCGGCACGTGGGTGGAGCGGTTCAGGACCGAAGGCCCGCAAGGCCTGCTCGACCGCAGCTCCCGGCCGCATACCCTTCGCCAACCCACGCCTGCGGCCGTCTCGAGCGGATTGCCGAGATGCGGCGCCAGCGCTGGACCGACGATCAGATCGCCAAGGAAGTCGGCGCCTCACCCGCCACCGTCAGCCGGGTCTTGCAGCGCCTGGGCTTGAATAAGCTCAAGGCTTTGGAGACGGCCGAGCCGGGTGCGGCGCATGAACGCGAGACCCCGGGCGAACTTATCCCTTTCCACCCGGGTGTCCGATCCAGACGTCGTGGATCTGCATCTCGCAACCTCAGCCTCCTAGGTCCGGACCAGATGGACAACCTACTGAAAGCTCACAGCTAGAGGGCGCGTGGCCGTTCGACGGGCCTTGCTCCCCATCGCTACCTCTTGGCCGCCCGGGTCGAGCGGGCCCCATCGCCTCTCGCGACAACCGCGGCCCGCGGCCGGCCGCTTTTGTTGATCTTGCCATTGTGGACATTCCGTCGCTATCGACGCGAACCTCCGAATTCCGGGTTCTATGGCCGAGGAGCGCTTCGGAGGCGAGCAATATTCAGCCCAGGTGCGCCACAGCGATGACATCAAGATATGGTGTCATCGCGAGGGCAACGCGCGCGCTCAAAATGGCGCGTAATCCGACAGCTCGACCGTAACGGCGTTGAAGTCCCGATCGAGGCTGCCGTCGGGTTTGAGCGTGAACACGCTGCGACGGGTGGGGTACCTCAGCCCCTCAACGTCGACATAGTCGGACAGGAAGTGCGCGGCGGGCGTGTCCGCCCACACATCCACCGTGTAATCGTGGCGGCGGAGCAGGCCATCCGCGCCGAAGTAGAAGCGCTGTTCGCGCGTGTGGCTGTGCACGCCTTCGGGAAATCGCACCGCCACGCCGCGAAGTGTCGCGCCTTCATGCGCGATCGGGGCAATGTCGCGCGCGTCATAGCCCGGCTCGCCGAACACGAACGGCACGGCATGATATGTCCACATGGCATAGCCGTTGAAATAGGCCAGGTTCAGCGGATCCCATTGTCCGTTGAAGCTGCGATCGAACGCTTCGCGGCCATTGTCTCGCGCGGCGATAACTGAGCCATCTCCGGCAGCGATCTCCACATGTTCGGGCGTCCAGGTCATCGTCCAATCGGGTTTGCCGAAAGAAGTAATCTGGGTCCATTGGCGGTGAAACTCGCTCGTTGCGCGCCGCGGCACCGGGATCATAGGAGCGCCTTTCAGCTCCCAGAGCTTTCCGCCGGTGCGAATGGTCGACGCGATACCTCTAAGCTTGCGCCAGCGGCCGTGCCCGCCGTGCGCTCCCAGTGCTTCTTCCAACAGCTGTTACAACTTGCCGCTCATCGAGCTGCTCCTCGCATAAAATTCTCAAGAACATCTCATACGCTTCACCCCGGCCTGTCGCTCGCGGAGGGCGAAAAGTGCGGCTGCGCGCACCAGAGCCACCTGAACCTCCACTTCCGCCGCATGGTCGGCACGACAACCAGGGCGCTTTCGCCGAGCACTGATGCGTCCACCCGCGATGTCGCGGGCCCCGCACGGTTACCCCGGGACGACTCTGCCGACGACCAGAGGGCGAGGCGAGCGGACGGCCCGAATCGCTAGAAGCCGGCCAGCCCCTGGGGGCTGTTGTAGGGAATCGGGTTCCGACCAATCTCCGTCAGTCTCCCGCTCGTCTTGTCGACGCGGTAGCTGACGAGCACCGAGGCATTTCCAAAGATCTGGTGGAAGTACTGGTCGTCGGGAGTCAGCCAGCTGTCGCTAGGTCCGCTGCTGACGAGCCCGTTCACGGCGCGGAAGGTACCGTCGCCCGGTATAGCCTCGTTGGCGGGGTCTTGGAGAAGGCTCAACCGGCCTTCTGCGAGCCGGTAGGTCGAGACCGTTCCATAGCCGAAGTTGGTCGCGAGTACGAGCGAGTTGTCAGAGGTCACCTGCAGCCAGCAGAGCTCAGACGGCTTCCCGGGCGAGGTGTTGATCGGGACCAACGGGCCGTTGGTCACGCGCCCCTTGCCATCAATGCGGCTCACTAGCACCCCGTCCCCTACCGCGACACCGTTCATGAAAGCATCGTGACTCCGGTTGAGGAAGGCGATGAAGAATGGCCCCGCGCCACCGGCATCTGCAAACGAAGCCTTGTCGAGCGTGCCGTCGTCGCGCACCGGGAATATCACGAGCCCGTCTGGGTCGGGGGCGTTCGCCACGACCAGATTTGGCGACCCGTCCGGATTGGCGGCTGGACGAGCGTCGAAGAGGATGTCGACCAGCAGGAAGCGGCCGTCGGGCGACAGAACCGCTTGTGTCGACACCCGATCGGTCTTTGTCGCGGTGTTTACCGAATGGCGCTCCGGGCGAAGCTTCAGCTTGCCGTCCTGGGCCACCGTGTAGGAGCGCAGGTGGTTGGGCCCGAAGGCGTGGAGCACGTATAGTGTTCGACTTTGGGGGCGATAGGCGAGCGACTTCGCCGTTCCGCTGCGTCCGGTCACGGGCTCGCCGGTCGGCTGCCGATCGATCACAGTCAGCTTGCCGTCTGGACTCACTCGGAAGCTCGTCACGCTGTTGTCGCCGCCGTTCGTCGTGAACAGCAGGGTGTTGGATTCGGCCAGGATCACGCTGCCAGCGCCCTCGAATGCGTTGGGCGCGCTCTCCTGACCGCTGATCGGCTTGAAGACGCCCGAACCAGCGCCCCCGGTAGGGATCCTCTCGAGTAGTTCGAGTGGCCCGTCCGCCTTGCGACCGAAGTGCATGATGCGGTTCTGGGTCTCATTGGTCTGCATGTAGACATGACCCACGAGCCCCTGAGCGCGTGCATCTACACCGAGAGCGCCGAAGAGAAGCAGCACGAGCGCGATAAGGATGAGATCCGGCGATCGCGGGCGAGCCATGCAATTCTCCTGTGTTGCTGCCGCCGTGCTCGTTCCGCGGATGATGCGGTCCGAAGCGCTTGCATGCTTCAGTTTACGCGATGTGAACGGGAGGTTGATTGAACAATGCTGCTCTTTCGGGTCGCTGATGCCAGCGCGGGCGCTGGATGCAGTGCAGAAGCAAGAACTCGCAAGAAAGATCCAGACGTGCGCCCTCAGATTCCGACACTAGTAGAAAACTGCGTCGTCGTTGGCGCTTCGATCGCCGCTCTCTAAACGCAGGATTCTTCTACGGTCGCGGGCACGGCTCCATTACGCTAAGCAAAGACTAAAGCAAGCAAAGACTAAAGATCCACTGCGTAGTACCCCGTCGGGCCACCGGCCAAAGGAGTCGACGTCGGGCCACCAGCGAAAGCCACCAGCGAAAGGAGTCGACGATGAAGTTGAGGACAGCGTTTGGGCGCATGTTGATTGCTCCCGCCTTCTTGATCGCGGCCGCCCTAGCGGTTATGGGCCAGGTCCGTGAACCCGACTACCAGGTCCAGTTCGACGGCAGCGGTGCCTTGATGCAGCCGCGCGACTACATCTGGCGCCAATGGGTCTACGTCGGAACCCCACTGACGCCCAACTCGTTGAATCCTCCGGAAGCCTCCTTCCCTGAGTTCCACAACGTCTACATCCGGCCGGGCGACTTCGACCACTGGCGGCGGACGGGACAGTTCCGGGACGGGACCACGATGGTCAAAGAGCTCGTGAGCGTAGGGTCGACGGAGGCGCTCAGTGGCAAGGGCTTCTTCGAAGGCGAGTACGTCGGTCTTGAGGCATCGATCAAGGACGCAAAGCGCTTCGCCAGCGAACCGGGCAACTGGGGCTACTTCACCTTCAGCCACGCGAAGCCCCCCTATCCGAGGCTCGCAGCGCAAAAGCCGACCGCGGAATGCAACGGTTGTCATCAGACGGGCAACGAGCAGCGCGTGGCGGAGGACTACGTCTTCACCGCCTACTACCCCGTGCTTCGCGCCGCCAAACCCGGAGCCAGACCCTGATCGTGGCGCACAGTCCCCGGCAAGACACTGACCGTGGTGATTCAATGAGAAAACGTCTCCCTGCGACTCTGCTGCTTTCCGGCGTTCTCTTCGTCACCGCCGTTGTCGCGCAGTTAGAGCCCGAGACTGTTGCGGCAACAGCGGAGGCGCCGGCCCTACTGCAGGTTCCGGCCGCCGACTATCGCCGGGACTGGGTCTTGCTCGGCTCCTTCTCGGTTCTTGCAGATAAGCCGGAGGAGGGCGCGAAGGAGTTGCACGTCGTCTACACGCAGCGTGAAAGCGTGGACGCCTACCGCAAGACCGGCGCGTTTCCGGACGGCGCCATTCTGGTCAAGGATGTCTTTGCCGCGAGAACGGAAGCCTTAACAACCGGCACCTCAAGCTATGCCAACGCGCTCGCCGGGCGTTTCATTCTGGTGAAGGACCAAGCTAACAAGTATGCCGGCTCATCTCCGCTCTGGGGCGATGGCTGGGGTTGGGCCTTCTATGAGGGAGCGGAAACCCGGAAGACCGTCACGACCGACTACCGGCAGGACTGTCTTGGGTGCCACGAGCCGGTGCGCAACCAGGATCTCATCTACATCCAGGGTTATCCGATCCTGAAGCGTTAAGCACATGCGGACAAATGGGAGTAGGCGATGGACTGTCAATCGGCTCGCAAATTTGACCCCTCATCGGCGTCCAATTTTGGCCCCTTTGAGCGGCGGGGTTTGGCGGTAGCGCTCGTCTCGTCGGAGCTGGCCGGGATTGCGGAGACGAGACGAGAGCGGGTTGTGTGATCGTCGTCGCGGCTTTTGAATCGTCGGCGCCAGTCCACTGACGCAAGGGAAAGGCACGATGCGCAGGTCGCAAGATTCCGAAGTCATCGATCGAGACCGACGCCGACTCCTCCGCACCACTGCGGGTCTCGTGATTGCCGGCGCCGCCGGCTTGTTTCCTCGGGATCTCGCCCCCGCGGCCGAGAATGCGGCAATTCGTCCGTTCCGCATCAATGTTCCAGAGGAAGTTCTAGTCGATCTTCGCCGCCGCATCGCTGCCACGCGATGGCCCGACCGAGAGACGGTCAATGATCGGTCGCAGGGCGTACAGCTCGCAAAATTCCAGGAGCTGGTGCGTTATTGGGGCATGGACTATGACTGGCGAAAGGCCGAGGCCAAGCTCAACGCCCTGCCTCAATTCATGACAGCGATCGAGGACGTGGACATTCACTTCATCCACCTCCGCTCGCGCCATCCGAACGCGATGCCGCTGATCATGACGCATGGCTGGCCCGGCTCGGTGTTCGAATTGCTCAAGACCGTCGGTCCGCTGACCGATCCGACGGCCTATGGGGGTCGCTCGGAAGACGCCTTCGATTTGATCATGCCTTCGATGCCCGGTTACGGCTTCTCCAGCAAGCCTAAGGGCACGGGCTGGAATCCCGACCGCATCGCTCGCGCCTGGGCGGAGTTGATGAAGCGCCTCGGCTACACTCACTATGTCGCTCAGGGCGGCGACTGGGGTGCTCCTGTCTCCAGCGCGATGGCACGTCAGGCGCCGGCAGGATTGCTCGGCATCCACATCAACTTGCCGGCGACGGTACCGCAAGACGCGGATTGTTCGGCCCATGCAGGTTCGGACGCCATTCCACTGAAGCCAGGGAGAGCACGATGCACACGTCTCAAGATTCCGAGGTCATCGACCGAGACCGGCGCCGGCTCCTGAGCACCGCTGTGGGTATCGTGATTGCGGGTGCCACCAGTCTGTTTCCTCTGGATCTCGCCCTAGCGGCCGAGGATGCCGCAATTCGCCCCTTCCGCATCAGCATACCAGAGGAGCAACTGGTCGATCTCCGCCGTCGCATCGCCGCGACCCGCTGGCCTGACCGCGAGACGGTCACGGATCAATCCCAAGGCGTGCAGCTCTCCACCGTTCGAGAACTGGCTCGCTATTGGGCGACAGATTACGATTGGCGCAAGATCGAGGCGAAACTCAATGCGCTGCCGCAGTTCATCACCAGAATCGACGGCCTGGATATTCATTTCATTCACGTTCGTTCGAAACATCCAAATGCATTGCCGCTCATCGTCACGCACGGATGGCCCGGCTCCGTCATCGAGCAATTGAAAATCATTGCTCCGCTTACCGATCCCACGGCCCATGAAGGAAAAGCCGAGGACGCGTTCCACATCGTCATCCCGTCGATGCCGGGCTACGGCTTCTCCGGCAAACCGACCAGCACCGGCTGGGGCCCCGAGCGCATGGGCCGAGCCTGGGCAGAACTGATGACGCGCCTAGGCTACTCCCGCTACGTCGCCCAAGGCGGCGACTGGGGAGCGTTTGTCGTCGACCAGATGGGCTTGCAGGCACCTGCAGGATTACTCGCCATTCACACCAACATGCCTGCCACCGTTCCCGCTGACGTCGACAAGGCGCTGCAAGCGGGCCGTCCGGCGCCATCGGGTCTCTCAGCTGAGGAACAGCTCGCCTATGAGCAGTTGGAGAAAACCTTCAAGCAAGTCGCCTACGCGAGGATCATGGGAACACGCCCGCAGACCTTATACGGCATCGCGGACTCACCCGTCGGCTTGGCGGCCTGGCTGCTTGACCACAATGATGCTGATGGCCAGCCGGCGGCGACAGTCGCTGCAGCTCTGAACCGGAAGACGAGCACCACGGGCGAACTGACCCGAGACGAGATCCTCGACAACATCACCCTTTATTGGCTGACGAACACGGGTGTCTCTGCATCGCGTCTCTATTGGGAATACAAGGGTGGCTTCTTCAATGCCAAGGGCGTTTCCATTCCGGTGGCGGTAAGCGTCTTTCCCGGCGAGCAATATCACGCTCCGCGGAGCTGGACCGAGCAGGCGTATCCCAAGCTCATTCATTACAACAAACTCGACAGAGGCGGACACTTCGCGGCTTGGGAAGAGCCCCAGCTCTTCGCAACAGAGGTTCGTGCTGCTTTCCAATCCCTGCGCTGATTAACCGGACACGAGTAAGAGGAGAATGTCATGTCTGCGATATCGTCAACGCGGCGAGACTTTCTGGCCACCGCAGCAGCCGCGAGTGCAGTCAGTCTCCTACCCGGCCAACTTGCCGCGGCGAGTGACAGCAACATCATACGGCCCTTCCAAATCTCCGTTCCGGACGAGCAGCTCGTCGATCTCCGCCGACGCATCGCCGCCACGCGGTGGCCCGACCGAGAGACGGTCAATGATCGGTCGCAGGGCGTAAAGCTCGCAAATTTCCAGGAGCTGGTGCGTTATTGGGGCACGGACCACGACTGGCGAAAGGCCGAAGCCAAGCTCAACGCCCTGCCTCAATTCACGACAACGATCGATGACGTGGACATTCACTTCATCCACGTCCGCTCGCGTCATCCGAACGCCATGCCGCTGATCATGACGCATGGTTGGCCCGGCTCGGTGTTCGAATTGCTCAAGACCGTCGGTCCGCTGACCGATCCGACGGCCTATGGGGGGAATTCGCATGACGCCTTCGATTTGATCATGCCTTCGATGCCCGGTTACGGCTTCTCCAGCAGGCCAAAGGGCACGGGCTGGAATCCCGACCGCATCGCCCGCGCCTGGGCGGAGTTGATGAAGCGCCTCGGCTACACTCACTATGTCGCTCAGGGCGGCGACTGGGGTGCTCCTGTCTCCAGCGCGATGGCTCGTCAGGCGCCGGCAGGATTGCTCGGCATCCACATCAACTTGCCGGCGACGGTACCGCAAGACGTAGCAGCAGTGCTCGCCGGCGGCGGGCCTGCGCCGGCGGGACTCTCCGAGAAGGAACGCGCGGCGTTCAACTCGCTCGATACGTTCTACAAGAAATACAGGGCCTACGCGGCAATGATGGGCACGCGGCCGCAGACAATTGGCTACGCCTTGACGGATTCTCCAGCCGGGCTTGCGGCCTGGATGTATGACTACAACAACGGCGAGCCCGAGCGCCTGCTCACCAAAGACGAGTTTCTGGACGATGTCACGCTGTACTGGCTGACGAACAGCGCGACCTCGTCAGCGCGGTTGTATTGGGAGACCATGGGCCAAAGCGTTCTTCTCTCGGCCGCGCAGAAGACCGCGGAGATCTCGCTCCCGGTGGCCATCACGGTGTTTCCGGAAGAGGTCTATCGCGCACCGGAGACATGGGCCCGGCGCGCCTATCGCAACGTGATCTACTTCAACGAGGTCGAGAAGGGCGGACACTTCGCGGCCTGGGAAGAGCCGGAGCTCTTCTCCGCCGAGCTTCGGGCCGCATTTCGGCCGCTGCGCAGATCGATTTGAATCATTCTGACGATACCCGACCCTCAATGAACGAAAAGGCGGAAGGACACATATCATGTCGCAACGGATGAACTACAACGCGGCCTCGCCGGCCGGGATGAAGGCGCTCGGCGCCGTGTACGGATATGTTCGCCAGTCGGGGTTTTCCTCGCGGCTGGTCGACCTTGTTTACCTGCGCGTGTCGCAGATCAACGGGTGCGCCTACTGCATCGACATGCATTCGCGCGACCTCCTCAAGGCCGGACTGCCTGTCGAGCACCTTGTCCTCGTCGCCGCTTGGCCCGAGGCGGGCCGTATCTTCGACGAGCAGGAAAGGGCGGCGCTCGCATGGGCGGAGGTCGTGACCCGTTTCGGTGACCGGGGTGTTCCGGACAGCGCGTTCGAGGAGGCGGCGGCGGTGTTTGGCGAGAAGCAGCTCGCCGACCTTACGATCGCGATCGGGCTGATGAACGCCTTCAACCGGATCGCGATCAGCTTTCGTGCGACGCCCATGGCGCTCGTCGGCTGATCACTTCGGCTAACACCGATCACCAGGTTTCCACGTGAAAGACGAAGGAGCTCTAAATGAAAACGACACAAATCCTGGCAGCGGCGGCCCTGATCGTCGCAAGCTGTTTGGCGCCGCACGTCGCGCTGACGCAGCAGCCAGGGATCAAACGCACCGATCTCCAGCGGCACGATCTCAGCGTCCCCGGACGCGAGGTGATCCAGGTACTCGTCGAATTTGGACCGGGCGTGGCGTTCCCCGCGCACAGCCATCCGGGCGAAGAGATCGCCTACGTCATCGAAGGTCTGCTGGAGTATGCGCTCGAGGGCAGGCCTCCGGTGACGGTCAAGGCCGGCGAGGCTCTGTTCATCCCGGCCGGAACGATTCACGCGGTCAAGAACGTAGGCAGCGGCAATGCAGTGGAGCTCGCCACGTATATCGTTGAAAAAGGAAAGCCTCTCCTCGCATTTAGCAAGTGAGCGCCGCTGAGCTTGAATACGCCCCATATCCGTGAGGACAAGAGAATGAGGATCGGAAGGCTAACGAGCTGCATCAGCGCCCTGTTCATCGCCATCGCTCCAGCAAACGCCGCCGCGCAAGCACACGAGCTGGAGCAGGTGAAAACCGTCTTCGAGCACGCCATCCCGAACATAAAGGGCAAGAGCCTGATCGCTCTCGAGGTGAGCTACCCTCCGGGCGGGAAATCGCCTTCCCATCACCATGCTCCATCGGCCTTCATCTACGCTCATGTGCTGTCCGGCGCCATTCGCAGCCAGGTCGGCGACGAGCCCGTCAAGGTTTACCGAGTCGGCGAAGGCTTTTACGAAGTGCCTGGCTCCCACCACAGGGTGAGTGAGAACGCGAGCAACAGCGAATCTGCGCGCCTGCTGGCCATCTTCATCGTCGACTCGCAGGACCATCCAATAACCAAACCGGACCGGTAATTGGGACGCCGCGCCCAGCGTAAGCGCCCGCAAAGCGCGCTTGCCTACCTGCTTATATGTCGACGCCAGCTGCCGGTACGCGGTCTACTTTCTTCGCGGTCAACGAAAGGAAAGTACAGTGAGGACCATCGTTAAAGCCGCCGCCGTGCAGATCAGCCCCGTGTTGTACAGCCGCGAGGGCACAGTCGAGAAGGTCGTGAAGAAGATCCGCGAGCTCGGCAAACAGGGTGTCCAGTTCGCGACGTTCCCGGAGACCGTGATTCCCTACTACCCCTACTTCGCCTTCGTGCAGCCCGCGTTCACGATGGGGAAGGAGCATCAGCGTCTTCTGGAACAGTCGGTCACCGTCCCGTCGGCGGAGACCCGCGCCATCGGCGAGGCCGCAAAAGACGCGAACATGGTCGCCTCGATCGGCGTCAACGAGCGCGACGGCGGCACGATCTACAACACGCAGCTGCTGTTCGATGCGGACGGAACGCTGATCCAGCGCCGCCGCAAGATCACGCCGACCTATCATGAGCGAATGATCTGGGGCCAGGGTGACGGCTCGGGCCTGCGCGCCATCGACAGCGCGGTCGGACGGATTGGGCAGCTCGCTTGCTGGGAGCATTACGTGCCGCTCGCGCGCTACGCCCTGATTGCCGACGGTGAACAGATTCACTCGGCCATGTACCCCGGCTCGATCTTCGGTCCGGTGTTCTCGGAGCAGACGGAAGTCAACATCCGTCAGCACGCGCTCGAATCCGCCTGCTTCGTGGTCAGCGCGACGGCGTGGCTCGACGCCGATCAGCAAGCCCAGATCATGAAGGACACGGGTTCTCCGATCGGCCCGATATCCGGCGGCTGCTTCACGGCCGTTGCGAACCCGGACGGCCGGATCATCGGCGAACCTCTCAAGGCGGGCGAAGGCGAAGTGATCGCGGATCTCGACTTCGCCCAGATCGACGCTCGCAAGAGGCTCATGGACGCGCGCGGCCACTACAGCCGTCCCGAACTGCTCAGTCTGCTGATCGATCGGACGCCCGCGCCGCACGTCCATGAGCGCACCACGCACCTAAATGCTCAAGACCTGCGCGCGACAGCCACCGAGGACGAACCTGTCGAGGTTCTGAGCCAGCAGCCGCTCTATCGCCCGCCCGCGTCGTCGCACAAGCACGGCAACATCGCTCGGATTCCAGAAGGCATTCATCGATGAAAGCAAACACGCTGCTGGTAGCTGCGGTACTCATCATCGCAATCGGGGCACCGATTGCCGGCTTTGTGAAGGACATGAAAGTGCCGCAACCGCCGACATCGACAGGGATACGGGTTCCGTTCCTTCACGGGCTTCCCTCTGACCAAATTGCTGGTCAAGCCGAGTTGGCTTCTCTTGGGCGCGCGAACGAATGGCTGAATTCACCCCCCTTGGGGCTAGAGGCCTTGCGCGGCAAAGTCGTCCTCGTCGATTTCTGGACCTATACTTGCATCAACTGGCTGCGCACGGCTCCCTATGTCCGCGCCTGGGCCGAGAAGTACAAGGACCAAGGACTGGTCGTGATCGGCGTCCATGCGCCGGAGTTCGCTTTCGAGAAGACCATCGACAACGTCCGCTGGGCCGTGAAAGAGATGCGGATCAACCACCCGGTCGCCGTGGACAATGAGCACACCATCTGGCGGGCTTTCAAAAACAACTACTGGCCGGCGCTGTACTTCATCGATGCGCAGGGGCGTGTGCGACATCATCATTTCGGCGAGGGTTCATACGAACAATCGGAAATGATCATTCAACAGTTGCTGGCCGAAGCGGGAGCAGCGGGCATCGACCGCAAACCCGTATCGGTGGATGCCCGCGGCATCGAGGCGGCGGCTGATTGGTCCACCCTGAAGTCTGCGGAAAATTATGTCGGGTACGAGCGCACCGAGAACTTTGCGTCGCCCGGCGGATCGGTCCGGAACAAACCCCGCACCTATGAATCGCCCGCGCGGTTGCTCCTGAATGAATGGGCGCTTGCCGGTGACTGGACGGTGCGGGGCGATGCGGCAGCGCTGAACGAGCCCAATGGCCGCATTGCCTACCGCTTTCATGCGCGCGATCTTCATCTTGTCATGGGCCCTACGGCTACGGCAACGCCGGTGCGATTTCGCGTGCTGATCGACGGAAAGCCGCCAGCTGAGGCCCACGGAATAGACGTCGACAAGCAGGGCTACGGCACAGTCACCGAACAGCGCCTGTACCAACTGATAAGACAGACGAAGTCCGTCACCGATCGTCAGTTCGAAATCGAGTTTCTCGACTCGGGCGTTGAAGCGTTTGCGTTCACGTTCGGCTGAATCTGCCGAGCAACGCTTCGGATATAATGTGTCCGGGTCTAACTGGAGCTGCAAAAGGAAAAAGCATGCCGCCCGGGCGCAGCCGGTTTCGCGCTCAGAACCCCGCAAGCGCGAGAGGCTAAAATCAAGGAGCACTATTATGGTGACACGTGGATTCACCGGCAAGCCGCCCGCATCGGACCAATCAGATCGAATTCCTCCCGGGCAACACCTTGTCGGGGATTTCCCTGTTCTCTCGGCCGGCCCGACTCCGCGAGTCTCGGTTGAGAACTGGTCGTTCACTCTCAAAGTCGGTCCACGCCCGGTGAAGCGTTGGACATGGGCGGAGTTCAATGCTCTGCTGCAGACCAAGATAACCCGCGACATCCACTGCGTCACCAAGTGGTCGAAACTGAATACAGCGTGGAGCGGCGTCCTGATCGATGATCTCCTCGCTGACACCGGTCTTGAGCCGCCAACATCCCATGCACTAGCGCATTCATATGATGGCTACTCGACCAACGTGCCGGTGGCCGACCTCGTTGGTGGCAAAGCCATGATCGCAACCCACTACGACGGCAAGCCTCTGACCCCAGATCATGGCGGTCCGGCAAGGCTCCTCGTCCCGCATCTCTACTTTTGGAAATCGGCGAAGTGGATCAATGGGCTTCAGTTCACCGAACGCGATGAGGCCGGTTTCTGGGAGCTGCGTGGTTATCACATCTATGGCGATCCGTGGCGCGAGCAGCGCTACTCAGGCGATTGACCGTGACGGGCGCGGTCATTCAGGCAGCTCACGTTCCATGGCAGGAGGCCGTGATCGAACGTATCCGGCGCCAAACGACGAGTGTGACGAGCTTCTTCCTTCGTCCCCAAAACTGGCGTTCCTTTCAGGCTGGCCAGCACCTCGACGTCCAGCTTACCGCGCAGGATGGTTATGTGGCACAGCGAAGCTACTCGGTCGCATCTGCGCCAGGACTCGAGGGTCTTTACGAGCTCGTCGTCGAGCGCCTTGAGGGCGGCGAGGTTTCTCCCTTCCTCCACGATGTTGCCGAGGTGGGCGATACGATTGACATCCGCGGCCCGTTCGGCGGTCATTTTGCGTGGAATCCCGAGGATGGCGGACCTCTCCTTCTCATCGGCGGCGGCTCCGGTGTCGCGCCGCTCATGTCGATCCTGCGCCATCGCGCCGCGGTGGGTACCGAAGTCCCCGCCGTTCTTCTCAACGCCACACGCACATGGGACGACGTGATCTTTCGTGAGGAGTTGATCGAGCTCGATGCGGCGGACGCTAATTTCACTCTTCTGCTAAGCCTATCCAGGGATGCCGCTCGGCGTCCGCAGGACGCTGGCCGCAGGATCGATCTGCCACTGCTCAAGGCCGCGCTGGCGAGGCTTGGCGCTGCCCCCCGATTGACCTTTGTGTGCGGCTCAGATGGTTTCGTGGAAGCTGTCACTGGTAATCTTCTGGATTTAGGTCTGATTCCAGAGACGATCCGCACCGAGCGATTTGGCGGTTAGCAGCACCACGCTGCTTTGAAGCATAAACGTCCAATTTTTCGACTGGAGAGGGATCATGGGAAGCATCGGCGCCATCTTCGCAAATCATCCCCAGCGGCCTCCGGACCCATCACTGCTCGAGGCGTGCGTTGCGGCCTGCTACGATTGCGGTGGAGTATGCGCCGCCTGTTCCGATGCATGCCTGGGCGAGGCTCACGTGGCTGACTTCGTCTGCTGCATCCGAACCTGCCTTGATTGCTCGGATATATGCCTCACCACCGCGCGTATCGTCTCACGCCTTACAAAGCCGGGTCCGATGGTGGTGGAAGTGCAGTTGACGGCCTGCGCCGAGGCCTGCCTCATCTGCGCGGCAGAATGCGAACACCATGCCGCCATGTATGAGCACTGCCGCATCTGTGCCGAGGCTTGCCGAGCCTGCGAGCAGACGTGTCGCGCTCTGCTGCATGGTGCTTCCTTGCTGTGAGAAAGAAGGCCTCCAACGGATGCTCGCCAGTGAGCAGACCGAAGGAGGGATGGATCGAGGGTTCCTACGGGAGTTCTCAGCCGCATGCCCGCGCCCATCGGAAGGGCGGCCGAGCTGCTGCAGTACGACGCCGATCATTCTTGGCGTTCAAAGCTGTTTCGGGCGTATGGCATCTCAGTTGTCGAATTTTTGGGATCGGGCCGGAAGCGTGTCAATCGGCTTTCAAATTTTGGACGCCGATCCCCCGGCTCAAGTGGTCAAATTTCGACCTCAAGATGCGCGCATTGCACCACGCGATGCACTTTTTGCTGCTCTTCGCTTGTCAGGGTTCGACGCAGGGTTCCGGTCATTCTTCCGATCCGCGGTCACTGGCTCCGAAGCCCGTTTGGGGCCTTTTTCGCGAGATGCTTGCAGAAACTTGGCTCAGGCCTTTCCACGGTAGACCGGGATCTTGTGATGCCAGCGCAGCGCCGTCACCCGTTCTCGGGTCCAGCGATTGCCATGATCCGTGGTCAGCTTGTTCCGATTGAGGATGCCGGCGATCAGTTTGTCGTTGGCGATGAGGACAGGCTGTCGGACTGCCGCAATGATGTCCTGTGACGTGCTGTTACGCTGACCGGGCCGACGTGTCGGGAGGCGCAGCTCCGTGAGAACGCCACCCATCCAGTGGATGAACAGAATGATCTCGCCGGCCTCGGCGTCGAAGTCGGCGACCACCTCGTTGATCATGGCGCGGACGAGTAGGCGATTCAATTGCGGTTGGATAAAATAGGTCGGAGAATACAGGAGGCTTCGTCCGCCTCATTTTTACGCTCAGTGTGAGTGCTGTGGTTGCTCATTTTAGGCCTGCACTCTAACGGAACTACTCTCGTACGTGAAGCTGGTGCGCATGCTCGGCGCAGATCTGGTTACGGAACCGCCGCGCGAGGACCAGGATGATCGCGAGGGCGATCATGTTCACGAACTGTGTAACCATGAACACGGCATCGCCGATGGTGATCGAATGACCGAGAAAGACCGCTGACGACAACACCCATAGTGCGTAGGCGCGCTCGCTGATTCCGGCGGAGCAATGCTCAGTCCAGAGGTGCCAGATCTGAGGGGCGTAGGCGCCGATGACAAGCCCAGTCCCAACATAGCCGATGACAGACAGCCAGTTTTCCATATCTTTCGCGCTCGTTGCTGGACTAACGAATGAAGCGTTCCTCGCGTCGCCCGGAAGCATGGGCGGGATCGGCCGCACGACAACCATCGCCCGGAATCGCGCCTTCAGCACTGACCAAGGCCATCCAAATGTGGCTCACTATCGGGTGGCAATCGCGCGTCGCGTCGGGCGGCGGGCGCGTGGTGGCCCGGCAACACAGCGCAGGCCTTGGTCGAGCTCTGAAGGCGGTTGATGCACCGTGGTCAGCGCCTTCCACCGCGCGAGCCCGCCATGGGCAATAATGACGTCCTCTAACAATTTGTCAATCGGCGTTGGAATGGGACCCGTTATCGGCATCCAAAAGGGGCTCTGACGCAAATTTGGTGCAGCTGAGGTTCTGATTGCGCCGATGAGGCGCGCCTGAAGCAGGTCGATTTTCGCGCGACCGTACATCTGGCATTTCACAAGCTTGAGCTTGGTGATCTGGCCTTCAGACACGGAAGTTCGGCATGTTTAGGGCCACGTCTGGTTTGCCCCAATGAACCGATGCATGCTTGGGCGAGGCTCACGTAACTGACTTCGTGTGCTGCATCCGAACCTGCCTTGATTGCTCGGATGTAACGCCGCGCGTATCGTCTCACGCCTTACAGAGCCAAGTCCGATGGTGGTGGAAGTGCAGTTGACGGCCTGCGCCGAGGCCTGCCTCATCTGCGCGGCAGAATGCGAACACCATGCCGCCATGAATGAGCACTGCCGCATCTGCGTCGAGGCTTGCCAGCCTGCGAGCAGACGCGTCGCGCTCTGCTGCATGGTGCAGAAGCTGGTCAATGAAATTCTCAAGCACAATGAAGAGGAGTTTGGCCGCGACCTGGGCTATGCTGTGTTGGATCGCGGTTTCGGCCGCACCTAACGCACGGCGGTGACCGCGCCAGACGCGGGCCGTCACGATGGCTTCCCGCACGAACATCGAGTACGATCGTCGCAAGTCACATTGCGCGGGCACAATAAGTGTCTCCGCAGTGCCTTAACTTCGCAGGCGCGAGGACGCCGCAATGGGAGATACCGTAATCCGGGAAACGACACAGAGTTCTGCTCCCTCTTTGATGAAGGCTTGGCGCGTGCACGAGTTTGGCCCGCCGGAGGTGATGGTTCTTGAAGCCATTCCCCGGCCGGTCCCCGGCCCAGGCGAGGTTCTCGTCAAAGTTCTCGCAGCGGGGGTGGGCCCGTGGGATGGGTGGATAAGGGCCGGAAAGAGCGCGTTACCGCAACCTCTTCCGCTCACGTTGGGCTCTGATCTGTCTGGAGAGGTCGAGACTCTGGGTCCAGACGTATCCAACATGGCCGTCGGGGATCAGGTTTTTGGAGTGACCAATCCCCGGTTCGTTGGCGCTTACGCTGAGTACGCGGTGGCGTCCGCTGGGATGCTCGCGAAAAAGCCCACCTCACTTAGCTTTATCGAAGCGGCTTCCGTTCCCGTCATCGCCGTCACCGCCTGGCAAGGTTTGTTCGAACACGCTCGCCTCAAAGCCGGCCAGACGGTGGTCATCCATGGAGCCGCAGGAAACGTCGGAGCAATCGCGCTTCAGCTCGCTCGTCGCGCTCACCTACGCTGCGTCGCGACGGCTGGAACGGACGATATCGGCTACGTGCAGGCCCTAGGTGCGGATACAGTAGTGGACTTTCGAACGCAGCGCTTCGAAGATGAAGTCAAAGACGCTGACGCGATACTCGACCTCGTTGGTGGTGATACGCAAGCACGTTCATTCCAGGTTCTTCGCCCGGGCGGCAAACTGATCTCCGCAGTGTCCCAGCCTGATCAAGCGCGCGCAAAGCACCACGGCGTCACTGCAGCCTTCTTTCTTGTGGAAGTGACCACCGAACGGCTGGGCAGAATTGCTGAACTTATTGATCATGGTGCGCTTAAGACACGACTAGGTGTCGTCCTTCCTCTTGCCGCTGCGCGAGGCGCCCATCTGATGTTGGAGGGCCGACAACCACAACCGAAGGGAAAGATCATCATCAACGTGGAGCAGGTTGGCGACCTCGCCCACCAAGGCACGTGACGGCATCTGAACGTGACTAGTGGATCGAATCTAACAGTTGGTGCCCTCGTTTGACGGCGGCGACGATTTTGTCTGGATCTGCGGTCCAAGTGAAGGGCTTGGGATCATTGTTGGTTTGGTCGAGGAAGCGGTTGATGGCAGCCTTGAGTTCACGGACCGACCGGAAGACGCCGCGCTTGAGGCGCCGTTTGGAGAGTTTGGCAAAGAAGCCTTCGACGGCATTGAGCCACGATGACGAGGTGGGCGTGAAACGGAAGGTGAACCGCGGATGGCGATCGAGCCATTTGCGTACCTTCGGGTGTTTATGGGTCGCATAGTTGTCGAGGATGACATGGACCGCTTTTTAGCTGGGACTTGAGCCTCGATCTGGTTGAGAAAGCGGATGAACTCCTGATGCCGATGCTTTTGCATGCAGCGTCCGATGACCTTGCCTTCGAGCACGTCGAAGGCGTCAAACAGGGTGGTGGTGCCGTTGCGTTTGTAGTCGTGTGTCATAGTGGCGGCGCCCCTTCTTGAGGGGCAGGCCCGGTTGGGTGCGATCGAGCGCCTGGATTTGGCTCTTCTCGTCGACCGAGAGCACGATGGCATGCTCGGGCGGATTGACGTAAAGCCCCACCACGTCATGCAGCTTCTCGACGAAGTTGGGGTCGTTCGAGAGCTTGAATTGCCGGACGCGATGCGGCTGCAGCCGTGCGCTCGCCAGATACGCTGAACCGAGCTGGCGCTGATGCCGGCCTCATTCGCCATCATGGTTGCTGTCCAGTGCGTGGCCTCTCCTGGCGGATCGGTCTGCGTGAGTGCGACCACGCGTGCTGCAACGTCCGCTCCGAGCGGCGGAATGCGCGAGGGGCGTGTCTTGTCGTGCAGCAGACCCTCGAAGCCCTCTTGCATGAAGCGTTTCCTGCCAGCGCCAGACGCAGGTCTTGGACTTGCCGGTCTGGTGCATGATCTCATTGGTGCCGAGCCCGTCTGCGCTCAACAAGACGATCTCAGCCCGCCACACCTGCTTCTGCGGCACATTGCGATCCCGCACGAGCGCCTCCAAACGGAAACGGTCGGACGGAGTAACGATGATGGAAATACCCGTTCGCATGCGCCAGATTCGCATGCAATCGGCTCCTCGGGAATCCCTCAGGGGATTTAAATGTCAGATTTGATCCACTAGGGCATCAGACGGGCCGCATTCCGCCGAATAACCGTCCCACAGGGCAAAGCCGTTCGCGCGCAGGTTTGTGATCAATGCCCATGGTAGTGGGCGCCTCCATTGGGCGGAGCGGCCTCATCGCCCCCCTTTGGGACGATGAGGCTTTGCAGTGCGGTATCAGACGGCCGCACCGGCTCGCCGGGGCAGTTTCCAATCCGGGCGCGGGAAGTGGCAGGTATAGCCGAGCGGATAGTGCTCGAGATAGTCTTGGTGTTCGGACTCGGCCTCCCAGAATTCGCCGACGGGCGAGACCTCCGTCACAACGCGGCCTGGCCACAGGTCCGAGGCGTTGACATCGTCGATTGTCCGGAGTGCCTCGTCACGTTGCGCCTCGGAGACATAGAAAATCTCCGAGCGGTACGAAGTTCCAACATCGTTGCCTTGGCGATCAAGCGTAGTGGGGTCATGAATCTGGAAGAAGAACTCCAGAAGGTCGCGATAGCTGGTGCGCTTCGGGTCGAACTCGATCTCGATGGCCTCAGCGTGAGATCCATGGTTGCGATAGGTCGCGTTCGGCACATCGCCGCCCGTGTATCCGACACGTGTGTTGACTACGCCGGGCAGCTTGCGGATCAGGTCCTGCATGCCCCAGAAGCAACCGCCGGCAAGGACGGCACGTTCAAGCTTGCCTGTCATCATAAATCCTCCGTCTTGACACTGAAGATCGGCAGTAGATCGCCATAGCCTTCGGCTGCCAGATCCTCCAGCGCGATAAAGCGTAGCGATGCGGAATTGATGCAATAGCGCATGCCGGTTGAGTCTGACGGCCCATCGGTGAAGACATGCCCGAGATGGCTGTCGCCGTGCGTGGAGCGCACCTCTACCCGGCGCATGCCGTGGCTGTCGTCGACACGCTCGATAACATTCTCCTCCACTATCGGGCGGGTAAAGCTTGGCCAGCCGGAACCAGAGTCGTACTTGTGGAGCGAGGCAAACAATGGTTCTCCTGAGACCACGTCGACGTAGATCCCGGTAGCCTCGTTATCGACATACTCACTGGAGAACGGCGCTTCGGTGCCATCCTTCTGTGTGACCCGGTACTGCTCCGAACTCAGCCGACTAAGCGCTTGGTCCGTCTTCGCGTATTTTCCCCGCGCGCGTTCGTTGGTAACAAGGGTTGTCATATCACTACTCCTTTTCATGCTGCATGTTTCAGACTTGGCGCCTCGGTGCCGATCGCAAGGCCGGCCAGGTAGCGCTCGGCGTCGAGCGCGGCCATTGCACCGGTCCCGGCCGAGGTGACCGCCTGGCGATAGACCGGATCGGCAACATCACCCGCAGCGAAGACTCCAGGGACACTGGTTTCGGTGGCGTTGCCGCCCAGGCCGCCCTTGGTCCGGAGGTAACCACCGTCGCGGTCCAACTGCCCGGCGAAAAGCGCCGTGTTCGGATCGTGACCGATGGCGATGAAGACGCCATCCACGGCGAGGTCCCGTGTTTTTCCGGTGCCGACATGGCGAACACGTAGGCCCGTCACACCGGCTTGCTCGCCCAAGACTTCGTCGACCTCATGGTCCCACAGGATCGACACCTTGCCCTCGGCGACCTTGGCGAACAGCCGGTCCTGGAGAATCCTCTCGGCCCTGAAGGCATCGCGGCGGTGCACGAGCGTCACGTGGCTGGCGATGTTCGTCAGGAACAGCGCTTCCTCGACAGCGGTGTTGCCGCCTCCGACAACGGCGACCGGTTTGGCCCGGAAGAAGAACCCGTCACAGGTGGCACATGACGAGACACCCCGGCCCTTGAACGCCGTCTCCGACGCCAGACCGAGGTAGCGTGCCGTGGCCCCGGTGGCCACGATCAGGCTATCGGCGGTGTAGACTCCGCCGTCCCCGGTGAGACGGAACAGCCCGCCGGACAGATCGACAGCCTGGATGTGGTCGCGGATCAGCGTCACGTCGAAGCGCTCGACATGTTCGCGAAAGCGCTCCATGAGTTCCGGACCCTGCAGCGTGACGTCGCCGCCTGGCCAGTTCTCGACCGCGGTCGTGGTGGTCAGCTGGCCGCCGATCTCCACCCCGGTGATGAGGGCCGGCTTGAGACCCGCGCGCGCGGCATAGAGAGCCGCGGTGTAGCCCGCCGGTCCGCTGCCGAGAATGACGACACGGTAATGCCGCGCCTTCTCGGCAGCATTCTTGCCACGGCTGAGCAGCGGATCGAGCCTGCCGGCAGCGTCGAGCGCCGCAAGATCATCGAAGCCACCGACATGCCGCCCGTCGATGAAGATCTGGGGCACAGTCCGCCGCCCTGATCGTTCGATCATCTCCGCTTGAAGGACGGCGTCATGTGTAACGTCGATCTCGGTGAACTCAACGCCTTTTGAGTTCAGCAGCTCCTTGGCCCGGGCGCAGAAGCCGCAGTAATCCTTGGTGTAGAGCACTACTTTGGGCATTGTTCATTTCTCCTTTGTTACCTCGGATCGGCCTTGATTCTTGACCGATCGGTCATTATTTAGTGGAAAGAAAAGCGACCTCCGGGCCGCGTGTACTGTGCGTAAATAGGCCTTCGTGACCGATCGGTCAAGAATAGGAGATATCACGAATGCTTGAGCCGAAGGTGATGGGCCGCCCCCGCGAGTTCGACGAGGATAAGGCCTTGGCGAAGATCATGGATGTGTTTTGGGAAAAAGGCTTCGAAGGCACGTCCTTGAGCGATCTCGAGACCGCCACCGGGTTGAGAAAAGGCAGCCTCTACGCGGCCTTCGGTGATAAGCGCGCCATGTATCGGAAATCAGTGGAACTCTATGGTCGAACCGCCATCGATGAGTCCGTTGCCGTGCTCACTGGCATCGACGCACCGGAGCAACGCATTGGCAAGTTCCTCCAAGCGCCAATCTATGCTGTGGCGGTCGCGAATGATCGACGTGGCTGCTTCCTATGCAACGCATCTATTGACCAAGCGGCTGTCGATCCGGAGACACAACGCTCGGTCACGGGGAGCTTCGAGCGCCTCGGAGGTGTGCTGGAAAAGGTGCTCTGGGAGTTGGGCACGATCGACAACAGCCGGCGTCGCGCCGTCGCCCAGCATCTCTTATCGGTCTATTTCGGACTGCGCGTTCTGGCCAAGGCCGGTCAACCTGTCAGGATGCTGAAGGCCGCCAGGGAAGCGGCGCTTCGCAGCGTTTTGCCGATCGAATGAGTCGGGCAAACGTGAGGATGAACCTCCGATTTAGCGCGAGCCGCCCGAAGGCACAAAGGGGGAAGACGTGTAAGTGAAGCGCAGTAGGAGGGCGCGACAAGTAAGGGTCGACGAGTTTTGTAACCGCAAGCCCGACCTCCTGCAGAGATCACAGACGCGATCAGCGGCTTATGCAGAACGACCGCTTTGCCATGAGTGGTCACTCAATGAGCAATATGATTAGCAACCAATCGAAAATGTTACCCTTCGGCTCAGCACACCGGCCAATAAGCCTAGCTTCTCGACAGCGGCGACTACCTCCGCCCTGACCGAACTAGCATCGGTCACGTCCATTCTGCACAGCGAGAGCGACGCTTCCAATTCCGGTGATATTCGCACGAACTTATCCAGACCATCGGCGCGGCAGGCCGCCAGTTCGACTTCCGCACCCGCGGCGGCGAGCACCTTAGCGGAACGTGGTCCGAGACCGGTAGGCCACAGTTATGAGCGCCTTGCGACCAGTCAAGTCGATGTGGCTGCTGAAATCACGACTCGGGCGGCGCCATCAAACCGCGTTTGCTCGTCCAGAGCCGACCGCATTCGGCGGGACAGCGGTCTTCATGCCTGGCCAGGGTCGAGCGCCTTTACCTTGTTAGACGATCTTTGATCATGTGAAGCGTGACGATGACGCCGTCCGGACTCCAATCGCACGAAATCGAGCCGCCAAGCCGGACCGTCATGCCGCGATTGAGCAGCTTGCTTCCATATCCACCTTCACCAATCGGAGACGCGACCGGCGGGCCGCCGCCTTCAATCCCGTGGGTTATTCGGTTGGTTATCGCAGATCCACGCCCAAGAAAGAACACAACCAGCCGCTGAAAATCACCCCATTCTGATTATCTTGTCGCTGCTCCTGCCTGTTCAAAACATTAGACGGTCGAGAATGATCGACGAACCAGAATACAAGTACCTTTCACTTCGCAATCAATCATCAACCGTCGCCCTCCAGCACCTCCGGTATGCAGTGATTTCCGCGGAATATGGCAGCTTTCGCCGGGCTGCTGAGGCCCTGCTTATGCGGCAGTCGACGCTGAGCCGTTGCATTCGCCAGCTCGAAGAATCCATTGGCGTGACCGTGTTCGAACGATCGAGTGGCGGCGTATGTGCGACAACGGCCGGCCGAAACTTCCTTCGAACGGCGCGCTCAATTCTCGAGCAAATGGATGCGCTGGTTACATCCGCGCACTACGACGGCCGCGGAGAGGCCGGTAGGCTGGCTGTGGGTTTTTATACGTCTCTATCAGCCGGCAATTTACGTGCGACGTTGGTGGATTTCAGACAGCGGTGCCCGCAAGTCGAACTTCGCATGGTTGAGAGATCCCGGATGCGACTCGTGACCGCTCTACGCAAAGGTGCAATTGACCTTGTCATTGCTACCGACGCTGGACCTCTCTTTGATAGCAAGGTCTTGCCGCTGTGGAGCGAACGCATTTTGGTTGCCCTGCCAGAGGGTCATCCGCTCGCTACGAAGAAATCGATCTACTGGACCGACCTGCGGAACGAGACGGTTCTTCTCAGCCAATACGATCCAGGGCGAGAACTTGAGGATCTTTTGATAGCGAAGCTCGTTTCTACAGCAGACCGCCCCAAAATCGAACGCCATGACGTCAGCAGAGGCATCATCAAGACCCTCATCACCATAGGCTTCGGTGTTAGTCTGGTGGCCGAATCCGATATCGGCGTCAATTTTGCTGGCCTCACCTATCGAGAGGTTCGTGACGGCACAGGGCCGAGCCAAGTTCACTATTCAGCGCACTTGCGCAAGGACAACGATAACCCGGCGCTCGCAAATTTTCTCAAACTGTTGAGCGAACGCTATCCCTTGCCCTGCGCAGGCTGACTCTTGCTGCGCGCTTTCGCAAAAGCTCGATCGGTCGCCATGAACCGAGCCAGCATCGGCGCGACCAGCTTTGCTGGATCCGGGATTGACTGTCCGATCTCACGGGAGAGCAGGTCGGCGTAAATGGCGAGGTCCCGATGAACATTTGCCGGCAATTCCACGGTAAGCTTGACAGGTTTGTCATCGGCAATCGCGCTAAGCTTCAGCTTGGCCATTTCTTCTCTCACTCTCTGTATGGTTCAAGGATCAAGTCGCGATTGACGATGACCCGCACCGGGAACCCCGGGCGGATAGTCAGGGTCGGCTGCATATTGAGGCTACGCCGAACGATCTGTTGGCCGGTCTGATTAAGAGAATCCCCTGCCCCACGGCGAAGCGCCTGGAGGACGGCGCTGTCACCGTTGCCGTTGCCGGCGCCAGAGCCGAACTCGGCCCCGACGCTAAGCAAGGTCGACAGCAGCCCCGCCTTAAATAGCGCGCCCCAATGATGATCGACTTCGTCCTGAAGCCCCGCATATCCCCCCGTGTCGGCAGCCGGCTGTCGCTCAAGAATGATCGATCGGCCGTTTGGCATAATTAGGCGCGTCCAGACCACGAGGGCGCGCGACTGGCCGAAGACAATTTGGCTGTCGTAGACCCCTATTACGCGCGCTCCCTGCGGGATCAGGAGAAAACGGCCGCTTGGTGAATCAAAGATATTTTCGGTTACTTGCGCCGTGATCTGCCCTGGCAGATCAGAGCGGAGACCCGTGATGAGTGCGGCGGGAATCACGGATCCGGCCTGTACGACGAAACGCGAGGCCGGCTTCGTTACGCGATCGGGGCTCGTGGTCCGGCGATCTATCGAGGCGTTGACGAAGGCAAGCTTGCGATCCTGTCCGTTCTGAACATAGGCCTCATCAGACGATGACACAGCATTCGGGGTGATCTCCGCGGGAGTGGTTGCCGCGGATGATCGAACATTCGTTGACGCAAAGACCTTGCTGGTGCGCGCGGCCTCGCTTTCCTGGTTCATTCGCTGCTGCTCGGCATCGACCGCAAGCGGTCCTGACTGAGCTTGAGCCGCAACGATGGGACGACCGAGGTCGCCGGGCAGTGGCGGCCCGAGGCGAGGCACGTCGCGCGGAATACCCGTATAGTCGCGCGGCAGTCCGGCCAAGCCATCGGCCACATTGTGGTGATCAGTGCTGTAGAGTTCTTCGGATGCAGATACCCGTGTACGATTGTTCTGCAGGGCCCAGAGGACGGCTGCTGAGACCAAAAGAAGCGCCAATGCCGTTCCGCTAGCCAAGACCTTACGCGACAGGCGCGTAACAGGCGGGCGTTCCGGGCGCAGCCGCAAAGTACGAGCAATTTCCTCAGATGTCTTCGGCGCGGTCGAATGAGGGCTGCCGGCATTAATCGTTTCGGGGCCGGTCATTGGGACCTCCCGTCGCTTCTAATGATCCGGACCCTTTGCTGGGTGTCGCCGCCAAGCCGCAGCTCCGCCGCGGCAAACAGCCGATCGACGATCAGCACATTATGATGGGCGCGGTAATTGACGATTTCGGGCTTGCCGTCCGGACCGATGACGAACAGGGGCGGCATCTCGCCTTGAACGATTCCTTGCGAGAATTCGACATAGACTTTGCGGCCGTCGTCATAGGCGCCGACCGGCCGCCAGGGCGGATTGTCGCCCTCGATGGCGTAGCGATAGCGCCGCTGCGAAGGCTCGGGGAGAACTGGCGTAGGCGGAACGGCCCGAGCCCGTGCCGTCCGATCCTCGGGATAGAACCAGGCTACCGAGGGCATGTAGGGCTTCTCACGCGAGCGCAACTCGATCAGATAGGTGCGCCGGTCAGTGTTGACCACGAGATTGGTCTCGATTGAAGGCCTCGTCGGCTTGACCATGATATGGACGCGGCGGGTGTCGCCACTTCCGCTTTCGGTATCGCCGACAACCCAGCGCACGGTGTCGCCGGCCGATACCGGACCTGAACCCGTAAGCTGCTCACCGGGCTCGAGCGCGATATCGGTAATCTGCCCGGGCGCGGCATAAATTTGATAGAGGGCGCCCGGACTAAACGGAAACACCTGCACCGCGTTGAAGTAGCCCTCCTTCCGGGGCTCAACGCGCGCGGCATCATTCGCGGTCTCAATCCGGGCAACCGGCTCCTCGGCCTCCTTCGTTCCTTTCTTGCCTCCCTTGGCTGGCGTCCACAACGGCGGAACGTGCAGTGACCGCGGACGATCCTCCGCCAATGATGGTGGATTGGGAAGCGGCGGGATATCCGTGTCGTAGCTGATCTGCCGAGGTTTGAAAGTGGTGCAACCGCTGAGCGCAACGATCCAAACAAGCAGCACGGGTCGCGCGATCTTGCTCATACGTGGGCTGGCAATTTTGGTGATCGGCTCGTTCACTGCCCAACCTCCTTCGACCAGTTGATGGCGTTGACATAGACCCCGAGCGGATTCTTGCGCAGACGATCGGCATCGCGCGGGGTTTCGATCACGATGGTGAGGATGGCAGTCCATCGCTCGGTAGCGGCAAGCTGACCGTTGTCATAGCGGCGCTCGAGCCAAGCGACGCGAAAGCTCTCCGGCGAGGCACGGATGACGCTTGATATTTCAACCGCAATCTGCACCTTGCCGAGCTTGGCAAAGGGATCGTTGACGCGAGCGTAGTCATTCAGGGCTGCGGCGCCGCGGTCCGTTGTAAAGTCATAGGCACGCAGCCAGTCATGACGCAGCACGACAGCGTCGGCCGGAAGTCCGCGCACGTCTTCGATGAAGCGTGCTAAATGGAAGGCGATCTGCGGATCGGTCGGCTGATAGGAGGGATTAGCTGGGCTGACGCTCTGCGCCTGGCCGAGGCGATCGACCTCCACGATCCAGGGCGTAACTGTGCCTCGGGTCGATTGCCAGACAAGACCGAATGCGAGCCCTGCCGACACGATCAGCGAACCAAAGGCCATCAGCCGCCAGTTTCTCGCCTGCACGCGCGCCGAACCGATGCGGTCGTCCCAAACTTGGGCCGCTTTCTGATAGGGCGTCACGGGCGCGGGCGTGCGGCCATAGTGAACAGATGGTCGCTTGAACATCACCGCTTTCCTTCCGAGAGATCGACGGAGGCACCTCCCCCAGTCTGATCGGCAGAGCGGACAGCGTTGGTGGCGGCGGACGCCCCATGACGCATGGTCTGCATGCGCTTCAAGCGCCCAGCCCATCTGGATTGAGTATCTGGAGATGAAGGACTCGCAGCAGGCTGGGCGGCGGCTTCATCCGTTGCAGCACCACCGGTTGATGCCGAGCTACTACCGGGACTTGCCGCAGCGCGACGAAGTGGGCTCGTCATGGCGGATGCGCTGGCGTCCGAGCCGCCGGACAAACCACTCGCCCGAAAAGCGCCGCTCGCACTACCCGCCAGCGTCGCAGTTCCGCGAGCGGCCCCCGCCAATGCACCGATGCTGCCTGCGGCAAGCCCAGCTCCGGCCACCACGACTCCGCCGGCAGCTAACCCCGTGCCGACGGCGGCTCCGGCGCCAAGCTGCGGACCGCCGGACACGATGCCGTTGGCGATGCCGGGCCCAAAGATCCCCAGGCCCAGCAGCGCTAATGCTGCGAGCACCAGGGCCATGGCATCTTCAATGCCGATCTGTGCGCCGCTCGAGCCCGCGGTAAACTGCGAAAACAGCGTCGAGCCGATGCCGACGATCACCGCGAGCACCATGACCTTGACCCCTGACGAGATGACGTTGCCGAGCACGCGCTCGGCGGCGAAGGCTGTCTTCCCGAACAGCCCAAAGGGGATCAGGACGAAGCCAGCGAGCGTCGTCAGCTTGAATTCAATCAGAGTGACAAAGAGTTGGATTGCCAAGATGAAGAAGGCGAGCAGCACGGTCACCCAGGCAAACAGCAGAACGACGATCTGAATGAAATTCTCGAAGAAGCTGACATAGCCCATCAATCCCGAGATCGAGTCCAGGATCGGCCGTCCCGCATCGATACCGACCTGTGCAATCCGCCCCGGGCGCAGGAATTCAGCCGAGGACAATCCTGTGCCAGAGGCCTTGAGGCCGAGACCGGCAAAGCTCTCGAAAACGATGCGGGCGAGATTGTTCCAGTTGCCAATCAGGTAAGCGAAGACGCCAACGAACAGCGTCTTCTTCACAAGGCGAGCGATGATATCCTCGTCAGTACCCCAGGACCAGAACAGGGCGGCGAGCGTGATATCGATTGCGGCCAGCGTGGTCGCGAGGAAGCCGACTTCGCTTCCGAGCAGCCCGAAGCCAGAGTCGATATAGCGCGTAAACGTTTCCAGAAATCGGTCAATGACGCCGGTGCCACCCATGGGATTACTCCCGTTCTGGTGTTGCAACGGGTGGCCAGCCCTGAGGAAGACGATCGAGATTCTTGGGTTGCGCCAACGCCGGTGCCGGACTGTTTGATTGAGCATCGGCGGAAGTAACGGATGGCGTCTTCTTTGATCCCAGGAAGCGCCGGCGGTTCTCCGCCCAAATCAGACGGCACTCCTGGAGTTCTGCCACCTGCTCGGAGGTGACCTTCCGGCAGTGTTCGAGTTTCGCACCAAGCGGACTGGTTGCGCGGGATGCTGACGATCGCGCTGGTGGACTGTCACCATCACCGCGAAGTTGGATTGTGCAGGCCGCGACAACCAGGAGGGGTACGACAGCTGCCGTGATCACAAACATCATGCGCTTGAATCCATCACCTCTGTTCATTGGTGAAACATCCGAACTGTCGAAGGCTGATAGCCTCGACCGGATGCGAGAAAGCGACGAAGCTGCTCCCTGCCCTGGTCCTGGGCCGCAGTACGCTGGGCAGTTTCGAGATTTTGCGCCCGTCCCTGCGCGGCAACTGCTGCCGTAAGATCGGCGAGCTGCTGCGCCTGCAAACCAAGAAGCTGATTCCCGGCCTGGCTGGCTTGCAGGGCGCCGGTCGCGCCCTGGCTTGAGCTGACGAGGGCCGACATCTCTTTGCGGTGGATGTCGAGATTGCCGACCACGGTCGCCTGAACGCGCAAAGCATCCTGCAAACCCACCACCGAATTCTGCCAGCGTGTTTGCGCATTCGCGATCAGCGCTTGATCTGACGCGTTCGTCGATGCTGGCGCATAGGTCGTCGAGAACGCTCGATCGATCTGCTTGATATCGTGGGCAATGCGCTGGGTCTGGGCGAGAAGTTGCTGGGTTCGCTGGATCGATTGCTCGAGCTGCTGCAGCGAGGAATACGGTAGGCTGGCGAGATTCTTGGCCTGGTTGATCAACATCTGCGCCTGGTTCTGCAGCGAGGTGATCTGGTTGTTGATCTGCTGCAGCTCACGCGCGGCCGTGCGCACGTTCTGCGCATAGTTGTTGGGATCGAACACGATCAATTGCGCGGATGTTGGCGAAGCGGCACCTGCGATCGCAATGGCGAGCGCACTCACTGCTGAGAGGTGACGGCGACGCATCATGACAAACCTTCCTGCTTGATGAGACCGGGAACGAGATCGGCGGCCCAACCCAGCCCACGCGCGGCGAGCCATCCGGTGACAAAGCCGTCGGGGCCATGTTCGGCCAGCACACGCTCGATCATTGCCTGATCGGACTTTGATGAAGCCGCGCTGAAGGCGAGCGCGAATTCCTCAAGACCCAGTTCGAACAGGCGATTGCCGCGCCGTGACTGGCAGTAGTAGTCGCGTTTGGGTGTGGCGCGCGCCAGGATCTCGATCTGCCGGTCGTTGAGACCGAAGCGCCGATAGATAGCCGTAATCTGTGGCTCGATTGCCCGTTCGTTCGGAAGGAACAGCCGCGTCGGGCAACTCTCGATGATGGCAGGCGCAATTGCGGATCCATCGATATCCGAGAGCGATTGCGTGGCGAAGACGACGGAGGCATTCTTCTTGCGCAGCGTCTTCAGCCATTCGCGGATCTGACCGGCAAACCCTTCGTCGTCGAGCGCGAGCCAACCTTCGTCGATGATGAGCAGCGTCGGCTTCCCGTCCAGCTGCCCCTCAATCCGATGAAATAGATAGGACAGGACCGCCGGCGCGGCGCCGGTGCCGATCAACCCCTCGGTTTCGAACACCTGGACCGAACTTGTTCCAAGCCGTTCGGTCTCGGCATCGAGCAAGCGCCCAAACGGGCCACCGAGGCAATAGGGTTGAAGGGCCCTTTTCAGACTCTGGGACTGCAGCAGCACAGACAGGCCGGTCAGCGTGCGTTCGCCCGCGGGTGCCGAAGCCAGCGAAGACAGTGCCGACCAAAGATGCTCCTTGGCTTCTGGCGTTATGTCGATCTTTTCGCGGGTAAGAATGGCTGCGATCCATTCCGCGGCCCAGCCGCGCTCGGCCGCATCGTCGATCATGGCAAGCGGCTGCAGCGCGACCGGTTCGGAGGCGCTATCGGACAGTGCGCCGCCGAGATCGTGCCAATCTCCCTTCATGGCAAGCGCCGCGGCCCGGATCGAACCGCCGAAATCGAAGGCAAAGACCTGGGCGCCGGCATACCGTCGGAACTGCAGCGCCATTAGCGCAAGCAACACGGATTTGCCTGCACCGGTCGGACCGACCACCAGCGTATGTCCGACGTCCCCGACGTGAAGGGAGAAGCGAAACGGTGTGGATCCTTCCGTCCGCGCAAAGAACAGTGGCGGTGCGCCCAGATGGGCGTCCCTTGCCGGCCCTGCCCAGACCGCGGACAACGGGATCATATGGGCGATGTTCAGGGTCGAGACCGGAGGCTGGCGGACGTTGGCATAGACGTGGCCTGGCAACGAGCCCAGCCAGGCTTCGACCGCGTTGACCGTCTCGACCATGGAGGTGAAGTCACGCCCCTGAATGATCTTCTCGACCAGGCGCAACCGTTCATCCGCGGTGCGGGGATTCTCGTCCCAGACCGTAATCGTTGCGGTGACGAAGGCTTCGCCGACAAGATCCGAACCGAGTTCCTGCAACGCGGCATCGGCGTCGATGGCTTTGTTGCTGGCATCGGTGTCGATCAGTGACGACGCTTCGTTGGTCATCACCTCTTTGAGGATTGCGGCAACGGATTTCCGCTTGGCAAACCACTGCCGCCTGATCCTGGTCAAAAGTTTCGTTGCGTCCGCCTTGTCGAGCATGATCGCGCGGGTCGACCAGCGATAGGGAAACGCCAACCGATTGAGGTCGTCCAGGATCCCCGGCGTGGTCGCGCTTGGGAACCCGACAATCGTAAGCACGCGCAGATGTTGGTCGCCGAGCATCGGCTCGAGGCCGCCGGTCAACGGCTGATCGGCCAGCAACGCGTCGAGATACATCGGAATCTCGGGGACACGGACGCGGTGGCACTTGGTCGAGACGCAAGCGTGCAGATAGGTCAGGGTCTCGCCGTCATCGAGCCACCGGCAGTCCGGCATGAACCCTTCGACCAGTTGCAACACGCGGTCGGTCCGGTCGACAAAGCCGCGCAACGCCTCGTGAGCGTCGGCAGCCTGACCGCGCTCCCGTCCCTCATAAAGGAAGCGCTCAATACGCGCTGTATCTTCTGCCGGTGGCAAATACAAGAAGGTGAGAAAGTATGCTGATTCGTAGTGAGCTCCCTCCTCCTCAAATTGGGCTCGGCGTTCGGCATCGACCAGGGCCGAGGCGACATCTGGACAACTGCTCGGCGGATAAGCGTTCGACTGATATCTCTGCGCTTCCACGAACACCGCCCAGCCTGAACCGAGGCGGCGAAGCGCATTGTTGAGACGGCCGGCAACGGCAACGAGCTCTGATGGCACGGAGGAATCAAGATCGGGCCCTCGAAAACGCGCGGTTCTCTGGAAAGATCCGTCCTTGTTGAGGACGATGCCTTCGTCGACGAGTGCGGCCCATGGCAGGAAATCTGCCAAGCTCACGGTGGAACGTCGGTATTCGCTGAGGTTCATCATTACCTGCTCATATGTTCAGATGGGTGGGGATACGCAGATGCCGCCTTGCGACTTCGACAAACAGCGGATCGCGCTTCGCGGCCCAGACGGCGGCGGCATGGCCAAGCGCCCAGAGCAGAAGGCCGGCGATCCACAGCCGCAGGCCCAGGCCGAGCGCTGCGGCCACCGTGCCATTGAGGATGGCGACGGCCCGCGGGGCGCCACCGAGCAGGATCGGTTCAGTCAACGCGCGATGCACCGGCGCCGCGAAGCCTTCAACGGGCCCGTCCATCAGATCAGGACTCCGCCGCCGAACGAGAAGAACGCCAGGAAGAAGCTCGACGCCGCAAACGCGATCGACAATCCGAACACGATCTGGATCAGACGCCGGAAGCCGCCGGACGTGTCGCCAAAGGCGAGCGTAAGACCCGTGACGATGATGATGATCACGGCCAGGATCTTGGCGACCGGTCCTTCGACCGATTGCAGGATCTGGTTGAGTGGCTGCTCCCAAGGCATGTTGGAGCCGGCGGCGCGGGCGCTCGAAGCAGCTAATACAGTCATGACAGCCGCGGCAGCGCTCAGCACCGCGCCTTGAAAAATGACGCGTTTCATGGTCGACCTCCTTGCAGTCGAATGAGGTAGTCGCCGTCGGGCTTTAGGCTCTCGACGCGCGCAAGTTCTGCCAGCCGCCGATCCACGCCGCGGCCGGAGAGAACAGCAATCACATCGATGGTTTCCGCGATCAGCGCCCGCGGCACTGTGATGACCGCTTCCTGGATCAGCTGCTCGAGCCGGCGCAGCGCGCCAAGCGCCGTGCCGGCGTGAATGGTGCCGATGCCGCCGGGATGGCCGGTCCCCCAGGCCTTCAGGAGATCGAGCGCCTCGGCGCCGCGCACCTCACCGATCGGAATCCGGTCGGGACGAAGCCGCAGCGAGGAGCGCACGAGGTCCGAAAGCGAGGCGACGCCATCCTTGGTACGCAACGCCACGAGGTTCGGCGAGCTGCATTGGAGTTCGCGTGTATCTTCGATCAGCACGACACGGTCGGTCGTCTTGGCGACTTCGGCCAGGAGGGCATTCGTTAGCGTGGTCTTGCCGGTCGAGGTACCGCCCGCCACGAGGATATTGCGACGCTCTCGAACCGCTTGGCGGAGCGTCTCGGCTTGAACTTCCGCCATAATCCCGGCGGCGACATAGTCTTCGAGGGTAAAGACGGCGATCGCAGGCTTCCTGATCGCGAAGGCCGGTGCGGTTACCACCGGCGGCAGCAGGCCCTCGAACCGCTCTCCGGTTTCCGGCAATTCGGCTGAAACTCGCGGGTTTGCCGGATGAACCTCGGCGCCAACGTGATGGGCAACGAGCCGCACGATGCGCTCGCCGTCGGCTGCAGCAAGGCGCTCGCCGGTATCGGCGAGGCCCCCCGATAGCCGATCGACCCAGAGCCGACCGTCGGGGTTGAGCATCACCTCAACGATGATGGGATCGTCGAGCCAAGCCGCAATCGATGGTCCGAGCGCGGTGCGCAACATACGCGCACCACGCGATATCATCTCGGACTGGAAGGAATGAATTGCCACGATCGCCCCCAACACGCCGAGTGCAAACGGGCTCGACGACGGGGATCAGTAGAAGAAGCAGACCATGCGTCCGCGCAACCAGATCAGATCGGGCGACGTGTCGTAGCGTAGCAAAAGAAACAAGTGGCGTAGTCACTTTTGCGGAACGATTGGCGAAGCCTGGGCCGGCTCGATGTCGAGCGAGATTTCCTGGGCAAGGGTCTGGCCCCTGGCCAGCCGGCGCCCGAGTGCCTCGACAAAACCTTCATACCGCTCCCGTCCCTTGGTCTGCGCTGCGGGTTGCGCCGTGTCGGGCAGCGGCGGCGTTGCCGTCAGCCAGAACCGTACGAACAAGGCCAGCGCCTCATTCGAGATCGTGATGTGACGCTCGAGCCGCTCAACGTGTCGGGCCAACCGGTCAAGACGACGGCCGAGCGCAGCCTCCATCCGCTCGGAATTATCCGGCGACAGGAATGAAGCCAGCGCGGTCTCGACGACAAGCGCCTGAGGCACTCGCTTGCGGCTCGCATGATCGGCGAGCTTTCCCGCAAGGTCCGGAGGCAAGCGAAACGTATGTTTTGTCCGCAATATCTCACTCCCTACAGTTCCAGACCGTCGCCCGGGTCCATCGAGGCCTGGCGCGCGAGGCCGGGTCCATTCGTGCGCATCACGCGGGCCCGGACGGCAACACCGTCATCCTCTTCTTCCGGAAAGTCGAACTCGGTCGGAGGCTTCGAGACTTCAGCCACGATATCTTCATGCCCAGGGAGGCCCGGCTCGCGACGAATGCCGGAATTTGCGGGGTCATCGACGGGTGGCCGAGCGCCCGACACGGATACCGGCGTGGGCACACTCCTATTCGCTGGGGCGGGCAAGCGGCTCCAATCGTCCGTCGGTGCGCTCCCCTCGCGGTCGAGAGGCTCTAATTTTGGTGGTGGCAGCACACGTTCGGTCAGACGTGGATCCTCAAAATACCTCGCCTTCCTGCCGCGGATCGGTGGCACGCCGGACACCAGCACCAACTCGTCCTCGAATGGAAGCTGCATCACCTCGCCCGGCGTCAGCAACGGCCGTGCCGTTTCCTGCCGCGAAACCATGAGATGGCCGAGCCAGGGACTTAGCCTGTGGCCCGCGTAATTCTTCATTGCCCGCAGCTCAGTTGCAGTCCCGAGCGCGTCCGACACGCGTTTGGCGGTGCGCTCGTCGTTGGTCGCAAAGGAAACGCGCACATGACAATTGTCGAGGATGGCGTTGTTCGGCCCATAGGCCTTTTCGATCTGATTGAGAGATTGGGCAATGAGAAAGCTCTTGAGGCCATAGCCGGCCATGAAGGCAAGCGCCGACTCGAAGAAATCGAGCCGTCCCAGCGCCGGAAACTCATCGAGCATGAACAGCAGTCGATGCCGGCGGCCCTTGGCCTGGAGATCTTCGGTCAGGCGGCGTCCGATCTGGTTGAGGACCAATCGTACCAGCGGCTTGGTGCGACTGATGTCAGACGGAGGCACAACGAGATAGAGCGTCGTTGGCCGTTCGTCCTCAATGAGATCCCGAATGCGCCAGTCGCACCGGCGTGTTACCTGGGCAACGACGGGATCGCGATAGAGCCCAAGGAACGACATCGCGGTGGATAGCACGCCTGATCGCTCGTTCTCGCTCTTGTTCAGTAGCTCCCTCGCCGCGGATGCGATCACCGGATGTGTGCCGGCTTCACCAAGATGCTGCGTCGTCATCATTGCGCGAAGCGTGGCTTCGATCGGACGTTTCGGATCGGACAGAAAGCTCGCGACCCCGGCAAGCGTCTTGTCCTGCTCCGCATAGAGGACGTGAAGGATGGCTCCAACCAGCAAGGCGTGGCTGGTTTTCTCCCAGTGATTCCGTCGTTCTAGCGACCCTTCGGGATCGACGAGCACGTCGGCGACATTCTGGACGTCGCGAACCTCCCATTCTCCTCGTCTTACTTCCAGGAGAGGATTGTAGGCCGCACTCCCTGAATTGGTTGGGTCGAACAACAGCACCCGGCCGTGTTGGGCACGAAAGCCTGACGTCAGGGTCCAGTTTTCACCCTTGATGTCATGGACGACGCAACTTCCCGGCCAAGTCAGGAGTGTGGGAACAACAAGTCCGACGCCCTTGCCGGATCTGGTCGGTGCGAAGCAGAGCACGTGCTCCGGTCCATCATGCCGCAGATATTGTCCCTCGATACGCCCGAGGATTACGCCGTCTGCCCCGGCGAGGCTGGCACGTCGAATGTCAGTCTGGTTCGCCCAACGTGCAGAACCGTATGTGGCCGCTGTCTCCGCCTCTCGAGCTCGCCATACCGACATCGCAAAGGCGGCTGCGATGGAGATGAATCCGCCCGACGCAGCGACGCAGGCGCCTTCGACGAACACTCCTGGCGCATAGGCATCGTAGGCATACCACCACCAGAAGAACGCCGGCGGAAGATAGATCGGAGCGCCCGGTATGAGTTCAAACCAGGGGTGGCCGAGCTGGGGTTGATAGCCGAGCCGCCATGCCGTCCACTGCGTCGCGGCCCACGTCGTGAGCAGCACGATGGTCAAGACGCAGGCGATCTGGCCCCAAAGTATTCTGGTTGCGGACATGGCTGAGGAATCAAGATGAGTAGGGATTGGCGGCGCACTTCGCCTGGCGCCTGCTCTTGCGATCCTTCAGAAATGGCTGCCTAACCCCAAGCTCGAACGCCTGCGGTGGCTTGAGGGCGAATGCGTCAAATCCGTTCCCCCTCGTTGAGACGTTTCGCGACGGGACAGAGGTTAGAGCAAACCAGATCGCAGCCGCGATCTGAAGGCCGACGTTGAAAGCAAACGCGGTCTGGTAAGCTATCTCAGGATAGTGCCCATCTGTGGGAGCCCAGAGCTGAACCACCAAGCCCGTCATATATTGCACGACAAACGCGCCACCGATGTGGAAGAGGTTCAGCGCCGCATTGGCCCTACCCGCCAGTTCGGTGGGGAAATACTCGGTCAGGATCGCGTAACTGAGGACAGTTCCAGCACCGACCGCCGCCACGACGATCCACGGGACATACGACGGGAGCGGCAATCGCAGGATCAATGCCAACTGGGCCGCGATAAAAATCATGGCGACAAGGCGCAACAGCCCCCGCGGTCCGACACCACGTCGGCGCAACCGATCGACCGCGACGCCCCACAAGAGCGCGCCCACACTCAAGGCGATTGCCATGACAAGCAAATGCTGGAGCAATTCCGGCCGGTCGAAGCCCTCGACATCGCTGAGCCATGGCGCCGCCCACAGTCCCTGCAGCGCCCAGGCCGTTCCGATGCAGGTCGCCGAAAGTGGGGCTAAGCGCCAGAAGCGCGGGTCTGCGTAAACCGTCTTTAGACCGCCGGTGGTTGGCGTCCCCGCCCCCGATATGGCTGCCGGCATATCCGGGACGACAAGATAGATGACAAGAGCACATCCGGCCGAGGCAATCGCGAGCAGTTCAAACAATCCTCGCCAGCCCATCGAGAGCAGCAGGAATTCCGCAGGCAACGTCGCCGTCAGGGCACCCAACGCCCCCAACATCACCATCAGCCCGTTGAGCAGTGGTACACGTTCCCTGGGAAACCAGAGCACGAGGGCTTTCAAGCCAGCCGTCAATGATGCGGCGACACCAAGACCGATCAGCGCTCGGCCGCCGAGCAGCAGCCAAAAATTGTCCGAGACAGCAAATAACGCCGCGCCCAAAGCTGCGGCGACCAGCACAGCACTTTGGATCCGCCCCGGACTATATCGGTCCAACAAGATGCCAATCGGAATCTGGGCGGCCGCAAAAGTCAGGTAGTAGACAGACGTCAGCAGGCCTAGATCGCCAGCGCCAAGGCCAAACTCCCACGTCAAAGCGCCGGCGACCGTCGCATTGATGGTCCGGAACAGAAACGAGAGGTAGTAAGCAGCAACGAACGGCAAGAACACGCACAGAATCAGACGCCAATTTTGCGCCAAGCCTCCGATTCGTCGGCGCCCAGTCTCACGGCTATGCGGTCTCGGTGCGCCGACAGTTTGCCCCCTCGCAAGCGATTTACTGCAAGGGTATTCCTGCCTTCCCTGGAAAGTTGAACAAGCTACCGCCCTCCCGGACGGCAGCGGATGACTCTGCTTTGCTGCCAACCAGACTTGACGCGGGGAGAGCTGGCTTTTGAACTGGGGAGCATCTCTGCGCCGCCGCTCCACCGAGAGCAATCGTCGCAGTGTCGCGCTTCGTCGCGCCGAGCCGATCCATCGTCTCCTGCATCAGCGATGTTCCCAACTGAACTCGGCGCCTGACCTGTACAGCAAGTTCATCGAAACGCTCGGACCCAAGCACGCAGGCGGCGCGTTGGTCCGCTGCAGGAAGCACAGGCGTCACGGCGAGATGGAAGCGCGCCTGAAGGGCGACGGTCTCATTTATGATTCTGACACCGCGATCGAGTTCTTCGAGTTGGCGGCTCATTAGGGAAAGGCGACGGTCTACCGGGAGATCGTTGGTGTCATCGTCGGCGCCGAAGAACTGAGCGAGGGCAGCCTCAACGAGCGCCGACTTACTTGTGCCGGGACGTTTGGCCGCTGCTGCCAACCGCGCAGCCATTTGTTCCGATAGGTAAACGCCTATTCTGGGTTTCATGATGGACCTTGCGCCTGCGTTACGCATCCGATGACTTTGGCTGCCGAAGTTTCGTTCGGTCGCCAACAACGTGGCCTACAAAGGGAGGCACTCGCGTCTTTGGGCAACCGCTCAACCGCGGTTGTCGTATGTTTGGATAGATCCGCGTACAAAAACTGATCAAGCCCGTGTGCGATTTGGAGCGACGGTGGATCGAGGTATCATGGGCTCGCGCGATAAGGCCGGGCGTGGCTTGCCGTCAAACGCCGAGACCGATTTTCCTTTCAAGGCTCCAGGTCACTCGTCCCCCTCCGGTTGCGACACCCGATACCTCTCGACCGAGATGCCGCTCCAATGCCGGTCGCCAGGGCACGAGCTGGAAGCCAATTCCATCGTCAATCATGGCAAACCGGCCCGACGCCAGCATCAGGCGTTGACGATAGGTACCAGCCACATGCTCCCCCTCGGAACAGGGGCGATGAAGCAGCCCGGTCTCGACTGAAAGCCTCGAGGCTGCGGTATCAAGGTCCCTTTTTCTCAAGGTGTTGAGCAGATCGCGAGCGAAGATGACTCGCTGCCCTTGCCGCCGCGCAAGGCCTTCGTCCACGAGATGATCGATCCGGCGCTCCATCGCATCTCGTGCTGCGATACCAAATCCGGTGCTGCTGATCTCCGAACCTTTGGCAATCAACTGCCGGTCGATCCATGTCGCTCCCTGCGCTGTCACCTGCGCCTCAATACTGAGATCCGACCGCGTCGCAAGCGTGAGATGCTTGCGCCCCTGCGCATCGTCATATGTCCGCGCCTCCACGATTGCGCCGGGCGCGGCATCGCCGGTCATTTCGATATCGGTGAACCTGATGTGATGCGTTCGTCCATCGATGCCCTCGATGATCGCATAGGCTGAGCCCTTTAGTTCGTCGTGTAGCCCGCGCTCAACGAGGCGGCCGACTACCGCATCCGCCGGCGCGTCGCCGTGCAGGGCAAAGCCTGAGACATCCGGCTCGCAGTGGAATCCGCTCATCGCCCGATGCATCGTCTTGATGATGTCGCCCCGAATTGATAGATCGCGAAGTGTGTCCTCCAGACCGGGCTTCAGCGTCCAGCACCCCGGTTCGATTTGCTCCGCGAGGCCCAGTCGTTCAAGTTTGGCCACTCGGCCAACCATGAGCCGTCGCAGCTCGGGATCATTTTCGGAGATGTGAGGCCGCAGGTTGGCGATCCCTGCCCCGTCGTCGGTGGCGTTGCGCAAAGCCCTGTCGAGGTTGGTCCAACGTTCAGCTGCTACTTCATTCTCCAGGGCAGATCGAATTTCCTGCTCGCTACGCGGACCGAGCTCCAGCGTGGCACGCTCTTCGGCCCGGGCTCGAAACCCCCGGCTGATGTAATCACGACTGATAACGAGATCCCGACCGTCATCGGCACGCCCGCGGATCAGAACATGGACGTGAGGATTGTCGGTATTCCAGTGGTCGACTGCGACCCAGTCGAGTTTTGTGCTGAGATCCCGCTCGGCATCTGCCATCAATTCGCGAGTGAACGCCCGAAGATCCTGCATGTCGGGTGCATCCTCGGGCGAAACGATGAAGCGGAAGTGGTGGCGATCGTCCTCACATCGCTCGGCAAACGCGCGCTCGTCGGCCACGTCGGACTTCGCATCGAACAGACGGGCGTCGGCGCCATCACGGGAGACGCCATCCCGCTTAAGGTAAGTGACATGCTTGGTGAGCGTCGCCGAGCGGAATCGATGTCCGCGATGCCTCACCACCCGCGCCTTGATCACGACCCGACGCGACGGCGATCGGAGCGACAGGGCAAGTGCTGCGGAACGACCTCGACCGAACCGAGAGCCGGTATTGCCTCCTTGCCTGCCAAAGCCTTTCCCGGTGTGACCGGCCTTCCTGGCGGCCCGCATGACCTGACCAACAAAGCTCTTCGGCTTGGCCGCTCCTCGCCCTCCGTCGCGAATACGGCCGGGTCGGATATGCAGGTCATTGTCGCGCGGATTCACCGTCGTCCCCAAGAGCTCGGGATAAGCGATGGCTCCGGAGCAACTGCTTTTTCTGACATTTTGGCAAAAGCGCCGGCAGGCGATTTCACGCGATGCTCCGTAACCCCTACTCTCCCAACCAAAAACGCACGACGGCAGTCGGCGCTTTTATCTCGCCGTCCGTGGTTGATATCTCCCTGCTCCTCCTGCCTCACATCAGAGGATGCGATATCCTGCGACAGGCTGCGATGAAGCACGATTTGGATCATTGCGATCTGATCCCTCGGGCAAGGCCCACGAACAGGTTGCTCGACTGCGGTATAAGGGCCGATAGGTCGAGCATCGACCTGAGGATCGCAAGGCTGCCATAGTGCCCTCCGCATCCGTCAAGAGCGAAGCGCTGACGGTCGCCTCCGGCCACTAATCTGCGGCACGGCGTGCGAAAGCTGGCCGGGACGGAGGAATGGTCCGCGCTTTGGTCGAACGGAAGGGAAGCGGAAGGCTTACAGTTTTGCGTCACGATTACTCCTTCTCACCAGTCCAAAGAGGCTCCGCCCGTCCGACGATCGCGCTTGCCGGCAACACCCCGAAATATCGCCCATCGAGCGAGTCCGCCGACTGCCAATTCATGAGGAAGACCTCGCCATCGGCGACGACGTGGCAGCCCTGCCAGACGGGCAGCGGGCGACCGCGGCTGTCATGCTCGCGCGCCACCCCCATCTCAGTCTTGTCGACGGTGATCCTGAGCTCCTCCCTGCACACGGTCTGCCCAGGAAGCGCCAGCACACGCTTCAGCATGGGAATGCCGCGCGGCAGAAAGCGGCCATCGGCGAGGAAGGTTGCAAACGGTTCAGGAGGTTCGATCGCGACAAGTTCGGTGACGAACAGTCGGTCGGTTGGCTGTAACCCGTAGAGGCCGATGGGAACGCTTTCGGAAGCGTTCCAGAGAAACCTGGGAACCGGTCTCGCCGCGATCGATGACAGCACAGCGGTTGCAGCCAACAGCACTGTCAGGAGTGTCATCACGCGGCCCGTCACGGCGCGATCCGCCGACGATGCAGCCAGGCCTGATGGCGCGAGCGCGTGTAAGCGCGAGGCACTTCGTTGACGGACACCCGGTTGTGGACGTGGTGCCAGTAATCCGGGGCCGCGTCAGCGGGGTCGATGCCGAGCGCCTCGATGGCGTCGACAATCTGCAACACGCGTTCGACCTTGGGCCAGCCTGACAAGCGCAACAAGAGTTCGCCGCCTGGTCGTACATACGGCACAGTCGCGCAGCGCTGGCCCGGCGCGACAGCCCGCAGGATATCGACGCGCGAGATAACGGTGCCGAAGTCGTTGGAGGCCCAGCGCACGAACGCGAAGATGCTACCCGTGGCGAACGACAGGATCCGCCGTCGCTTATCGAGAATCTGCTCCTCGGCAGCGTGGCCGAAGCGAATCCAGTTCTCGATGCGCTTCTCCAGCCAAAGGAGTTCGACATGAGTGAGGTCGCTCATCCTGCTCCTCCCTGGCAGGAGAAGTGTCGAGCCGGGAAGCCGGCAAGATGCGACGAAAGAGCACGGTTATTGCCCGCTCCCCCGCTGCAATGTTGGGCAGCGATCATCGTGCCGGGGGAGGATGCTGGACACGACGCTGGAAATGGAATCCTCAGAGGTGTGCGATTTCTGTTGAGCCTGCTCGTGGTTCGGCCTCTGGATCGCGAATCCAATTCGCGAATCCTTGAGCCGTTCCGCGAAACCTCGCACCAGTTCCCGAAATTTCGTCCGCTGACCACCGCTGTGGAAAACGCGCGCTCCGTTAGAAAGAATCCGCAGGATTCCAGGTTAGTAAAGTTACGAGCGCGAAAAGAATTTGAGCGCCAGAACGTTACGTTCGATTTCGGTCCCCGAAAGGACGAGGATCGGGTCCCCGATGGCACGCGAGTTCTCGTCCCCGATAGCACGAAATGATTCACAGCTTGTGCACCGATGCAGTTTGGAGCCCGCGACGGCGTGGAGCGGCCGTGAGCGGATCGACAGGGATGGGCGTGAAGTTGAGGCGTTCAGCCCCTCTAAGGCCGCGGTCGATAACGAGGCGATAGCCAGGCAAGGTCTGGCGGCGGACGATCTCCCGGAGATCGTATGCAAAATGCTTCAGCGGCGAGAGGCTGCCAGACTTGGCGTGCAGATGAACGAAATCGAAACTCCAGCCGCCGGTCTGGCGTCCGCCGTGCTTGCGCACGAGCCGATAGAGCCAGCGCTCCAGGCCGCCGGTCAGGTCGAAATACGCACGATCAATGGTGAGTACGAGTGCTTCATCCAGCACACCGGCATAAAACCAGTCAGCCAGGATCAGCTCCAATCCGCGTGGCCGGCCGTGCACATCTGCCGTCTCTTTCCATTCATTGATCCAGGAAAAGCGGTGCCGCCAGCGTTCCGTCGGCTGGCGGATCGACGTCATGACGGTCGTCGATTGCAGCCGGTCGAGCGCAGCTTTTAGCCGGTCATAATCGCGGGCGCTGGTGCCGCGGCCGACGAAGGTCAGGATTTCGTACGGTGTAGCCGCCATCAGCCGCGATGTCTTCAAACCGGCGTCGCGGGCTTCGACAATCTGCGAGGCCGCCCAGATCAGAACGTCCGCATCCCAGATGGTCGCCATGCCGTGCTCCGGCACGGCCTCGACACGAATGGCGATCTTGCCTGCGCGAAAGTCGATGGGAACGATGCGCCTGGATTTGGCCAGCGAGAAGAACGGATAGGCCATGAGATCCTGCGCATCGCGGGCTGCGAGATGGCCGGGAAGCGCACGGAACAGGTCGAGTTGCTCGCGTTCTGAACGGTGTCTGCGTGGCATCGTCACTGCGCTCCCGTGGCGATCAGCGACGCGTCTGGCCGGCGTAGGGGCGCAAGGCCACCGCATGGCGTTTGGCGGGTAATACCGTTCCGGCACCAGGATCGGACGTCGAGGTCTTGGCGCCTTGGTCCGCCCACGCCTTCAGATCCTCCAGGGCATAGACTACGCGTCCGCCGAGCTTTCGATAGGCGGGGCCGGTACCGTAGGTTCGGTGCTTTTCCAGCGTGCGGCCTGAGAGACTGAGGAATCGTGCAGCTTCGGGCGTGCGCAGGTATCGCGGCGGCAATCCGGCGTTCGGGTCGGGCATCTTCGGGGCTCCGTGATCTCGTGGAGCGCCGGCGGGTTCGGCGGCGCGTCTGGGGTCACGATGGCGGAGCAGACGCGCGAAGGGGGATGCCGAAGATGAGGGGGTGGAATTTCGATACCCCTCGGAATGATCGCCTACTTCTTGCGGCGCGATTGGCGGAGCAGGTCGCGATAGCCGCCGCGCATCAGTGCAAAACCGGCTTGCACCAGACGGATGGTCCGATTGCGGAGATCGTGAGTTTTCCAGGCCCGCTCGGGGATACGCTTGGCGCCGAATAGAACGTCGGCAATCACGCGGTAAGTATTGCCGTCCACTCGCGCATCGAGTGCGCGAAGGGCCAACGCCAATCGGTGGCGCCGTGCCGGCGACAAGGTGTGGAATGGTGGACCGGGCGCCTTGCCGCTGAGCGTGCGCCAGAGTCGTCGGGCGGCATGCGCCCGCATCTCGAAATCATCGTCCAGCGGCAACTCGACGGCGTAGGTCGAGGAATTCAGCGGCGGCTCTTTCAGCCAAAGCCGATGCTCGACACCACGCAAACGAAGCAGCGCGTGCCAGCCGTCCGGCGCGCGCCGAATCTCAGCGCCAGAGAGAGCGTTCAGATCAAGGCTTAAGGACTTGCCGGGCGAAGACGGCAGCGCCTGGCTCAGGGGGACTACCGTCGACAGGGCTTCCGGCGCCCAAAAGACGATTTGCTCGTGGAAGGACCCGTCGGGGTCAGCCGCGAAAGCAGAGGCCCCACCTCCTCCTGAAATCAGCAGTTACGGCGGAATCGTGGCCGGCGATCTCATCATGATCGCGCTGATAGTCGGGATTGCGGCGCAAGCACTCCCATGCGAAGCCGGTGATCTCGGCATCTTGTGCTCGTTCATAGGCTTCCGGCGACTCCCAATCAAAATCGGACATTTGCGTCCTACTCCGCGTGCGCGCCAAGAATTGCGCCGGGATGATCCTCACGCTTGAGGGTTGCAGCTAGTCCCTGATTTTGCATCGCGCGATGCAACCACCGTGGCTACGATTCTCGCCGTCGGCAACCTCTCAGCCGAATTCTTCTAGCGAGAGGCGCCGCCGCGCAACAAATGGCGGTAGCCATGTTCAGTCATCCATTTGGCACGAGCCAAATGGCTTTCGAACGCATGTCGCGCCCGATCGGGCTCACGATCCGGGTTAATGTGCAGGACGATCTTCGCGACTTTGCGCCAGTCGGCACCAGCCGCGTCGGCGTCGAGCAGGCGCATGTACGTAATCATGTGCTCCTCGTCGTAAATCGTCAGCGTCGTGTCATCTGGCGCGCTATCGTCGACGTCAGGATCGAGGGGCGGTTTCTGCATGAGATCCATTCTGGAATGCCAATGAACTCTAGGCATAGTTTGGCCGCAATCCAGACGGCCAGAGCCCTTAATAGCAATTTGTAATGATGGTGTTCGAAAATCCTATCGAACGGCGGCAGCGGCGATTCCCGCTCGACAGGATTGGCTGTTCATGAATATCACACCTTGAGACGAATAGGAACGATCGTTCCTAGAACGATCATTCCTATTCAGGCTCCCATGCCGCCATGGATCTCAAGGAGATCATGGCAGTGAACCTGCGTCGGAAACGCCACGATCTGCAAATGACGCAAGAGGAACTGGCCGAGCGCGCGGGCTTAAGCGCCCGTTACGTCGGCGCGATCGAGCGCGGTGATGTGTCGGCAAGCGTCACCGTGCTCGGCCAGATTGCGGAGGCACTGGGAACCGAACCGGGAGACTTGCTCAAGCGGTCTGGGCGGGCCACCAGATCGTAGGTCGCAATCCTGGCGTACGGGTTCTCACCGCGAGGCCGCAGAGTTCCTCCGGCGGCGATCTTCATCGAGCGGCCGTAGCAAGCCCGCCGAAAATTTGAATTTTTCGCTGCGGCCGGCCCCGGTCGCCCGCATCAACTTCTAGGCCGGCATTTTTGGTTTCGGCTGCGGCGAGGCGGCGCGCAATCACAAGGCGGAAGTACAGCGCCCCGCTCGATGAGCGGGGCGTTGCACTCCGGGTCTTGCTCAGTCCCCGTTGGGCTTGCGGCTGCGGGACCAGATGAGGGTGTAGGTCTCGGCGTCTTCGTCGTCGAAGAGGTTGGCGTAGATCGGAGCGTTGAAGCTCGGGTCGTCCAGCTTGACCGAGAGATAATCGCGGCCCTCGCTGGAGCGCTTCGACCAGGCGGCCCCGATCTCGGCGCGACCGACGTAGACCCGGTGGCTCGGTGCGTTGTCGTTGGTTCGATCACCCTCGGGGACGATGCGGACGCCCTTGGTCTGAAGGCTCAGGGTAACGATTTCGCCCTGGAATTCCTGGCCGGATTTCTTGAATGAGCCGATGTTAGCCATGTCACTTCTCCTTGCTGTTTTCGAGCTCCGCGACCACCGCGGCCTCGATGGCGATCTGAGAGCCGAAGGCGATCGACGCCGCACCCGTTTGGGCCGCAGCGCAGCGGAGGATGGCGGCGGGGAGACTTTCTTGCCTCGCGAGGAATGGGCGAAGCCCAGGGGAAGAAAGTCTCCCCGCCGCCATTGCGGTTCAGGCGATCGAGGCGCAGCCGGCCTTCGGCCAGATCAAGCCTATGAGAGGCCAGGTGTTCGCGTGCGTTGAACAGCATCTTGGAGACGTGCCAGCTAGCGATCGGCCCACACAAGAGGCCCAGCGTTCCAGGCGAGCAAAGAGAAACCCTGGCGTGCAGAAAGGGTCGCCACTTGTCGCCGCGCAGACAGAATCCAACGCAGGCGCCGCGACGCACCGGATCGTAGTCGCTCAAAGAGATTGCCCCGCTCAATCGAAGTGTGTGTGGCACCGCGACATCGCTGTCATATTGACAGGCTGGCTATTCGCGCTGATCCCGACCGAGAAACGACGGATCCATGAAGTCACCTGCCCTTGGGTCACTGCCCCAATCGGTGACTGGGCTGGGCCCGGGCAACACTCCCACCCGGAGGGGGCTCAGTCAGGACCGACACGCGCGCCCAGGCGGTGCACCCGACGGTGATGGCGCCGAAAATGGCGAACACCTCCCGCCACCAACCCGGGGGAACCCCAACATGAGCAAGGGCGAGGGTCGCATCGTAGCCGCCGCGTGCCGCAGGAAGCGCAAATAGCAGCCCGATGACAAGGCGGACAACGGGAGAACGGGCGACGGAGAAAGCGGACTGCCCGACGACGAGTGCGAAACCGGCCATAATGAAGCCAACGACGATGGCACCGAACGGACCTGCTCCGGCTTGAAATGAATAGATCCCCACGGTCATGCCGACGAAGAACGGCAATGCATGGGTTGCGAGCCCGAACAGTGCCCAGCAGAAGATGCCGAGCCCGACGATATTAAGAAGAACGCCAATGATGAGCATGGTGATGGTCCCCGTGACAAGGGTTGCAAGGGTCGCGCCTTCCACCACCACCACGGCGCCGTCCTGGGAATAGCCGATCCCGTGCCCGTTTGGAATCCCCTGGGGTCGACTGGCGAGCCAAGTTTCGGTTCGACGGGCGGAGTGAACACGTGGGGGCCCAGTTCGCTGTTTCGGTGCAGAGCGGACATTGCCGCTCCGCCGGTTCGATGGATAGCAGCTCAAACTGAAGATGCGGTGGCGCTTACGCGCCGCCGTCGCCGAATTTCCAGACGGGGATGCCGAGCTTCCGTGCCTTGTCAGCCAAGTTCTCCTGAATGCCGGTGCCCGGGAAGGCGATGACGCCAATAGGCAGCACATCAAGCATCTGATCGTTGCGCTTGAACGGGGCTGCCTTGGCGTGTTTGGTCCAATCGGGCTTGAAGGCGATTTGCGGAACTTTGCGGTGGTCAGCCCAGCGGGCGGCGATACGCTCGGCGCCCTTCGGCGAACCACCGTGCAGCAGCACCATGTCCGGATGCTTGGCGTGGACCTGATCGAGCTTGTCCCAGATCAGGCGATGATCGTTGCAGTCGAGGCCTCCGGTGAAGGCGATCTTCGGCCCGGCAGGCAAAAACACTTCGGTTTCGGCCCGGCGTTTGGCGGCGAGGAAGTCGCGACTATCGATGACAGCCGAGGTCAAGGCGCGGTGGTTCACCATCGAGCCGCTACGGGGATGCCAGTGCGATCCGGTGTGGCTTGCGAAGTGGTCGGCCGCCTGGTCGCGAAAGTATTCCATGCTGTTACGCCGCTCGATCAGTGTCATGCCCTCGGCAGTGAGACGCTCGAGTTCAACCGAGCGGATTTCGGAGCCATCCTGGTCTCGTTGGCTGCGCTTCTGCGCCTGTTCGTTGTCGTCGAGTTCGCGCTCGATGCGCTCGTTGGCGCGGTGGAAGAGATTGACGGTCGACCACAGTAGGTCCTTGAGGTCGGGTTCGAGGCGGGTTTCGCTCAAGCTCGCGATGAGTGCGTCGAAGATGTCGGCAACGGCGGCGGCGACGATACGGGCTTCAGGCAGCGGTCTTGGGTCGGGTTCGTCCTGGAAAGGGCGGTAGCCGTGAAGCTGGAGTTCGGTAAGGACGTGATCAGTCGGGGATGTGGCGTATTGCTGCTCGTAGTCGGTCTCGGTGCGCTCGATCGTCATGGCAGGCTTTCCTTGGTCGGATTGGTCGCGCTCATCGCGGCCTTCATGGCGACGAAAGGCGGCGGGCGGACCGGACCTGCACCGCCGAGCAGAGCGACAGCGGCCGTAGCGAAGCGAAGGATGGCGGGAGCCGGCTATTTTGCCTCGCGATGTAAAGCGCCCTTTGGGGCGCGACGGAAAATAGCCGGCTCCCGCCATTGCTTGGCCGGACCGCTTGCCGCAGAGTCGCCCTCTCAAGAAGGCCGTGAGCGCGGCCCTCTCCGAACAAAGAGAAGCCTGAGGATTGACCGCGCACCGTCGGGGCGGAGTACCAGCCTGATCCCCTCTTCCCGTCTAAACCCCCGCGATCAAGAACCGGCCAACGTCCTCCAGGGTGAGCTTGATGCGCAACGCTGCACGTAGCGCGTTGATGTCAAGATTCCGCAGATCCTCGTTGAAATCTCCACATTGCGGCGACAGCACCATCGCCTCGATCCCGGCCGACTGCGCCCGGTCGAACAGTCCTGCCACCGCGCCATCGCCCGCCCGATCGTCGTCACGGACGATATAGAGTCGGCGCAGCGCTGCCGGAAACAGGATGGCTGCAAGATGCGCGGCCGAGAGCGCTGCGACCATCGGCATGCTGGGCATAACGCAGCGGAGCGACAGCATGGTCTCGATACCCTCGCCGGCAGCCATCACGTCGCCAGCCGGACCGAAACGAACCGCGTGCCCGAGAAGGTAACCCATGGCCCGGCGTGGGGTATCGACCGGTGCCTTGTCGCGCCCTGACGGATCGAGCCATGTGCGGTGCGCGCCGGTGATGTGGCCCTGAAGATCGGTCACAGCGGCGATCATCGCGGGCCAGGTTTCGGTCGGGGAATCTGCCTCGGGACGATAATAGCAGCGTGGATGGAACCGCAGACTGCCAATGCCATGCAGCTGAGTGATGCCGCGCCCCCGCAGATAGGTTTCCACGAGCGTCCCAACAATTGGTTTCGACATAGCGAAGAGACGCCGCGCCGAATCCGGTGAGCCGGTCGGCGCAGGAGACCCACGCGGTCGATAGTCCGATTCCGGTTCGGATCGCGGTAGGTTCAGGAAGCGTCGCGCTTCCTCGGTGACGTCGTGGAAATCGACCAGGCCGCAGCTTTCGCGGATCACGTCGAGCAAATCACCATGTTCGCCGGTTGCCGCGTCGGTCCATTTGCCGGCCGGGCGGCCACCGATGTCCCCGCCTTTCAGGCGGACGAACATCGAGCGGCCTGACGTGTTCCTGGCGTCGCCGACCAGCCAGTAACTGCCGACGCGACGCCCGTTAGAGAGATAATGACGGCACACCGCCTCGGCCTCGCGCGCGAGGCGATGCGCCAGCTCTGCTGCATTGCGCAGCATGTTACGCCACCGCGCGATCGGCGACGCGGGCAATCGGATAGCACTCCAGAACCTTGGCCAGGATCGCAGGACCGGTCGCATCGACTGGGACAAAGAAACGCAGCTTCCACGAAATAATCTCACCGAACAGGCCGTAAGCGCGCAGCCGATCCCGCATCGTGTCGGTGAAGCCGGTCAACTCGATCCGGTTCACACCCATCACGCGGGCGCGCCTGACCTGAAGACCTTCGGCAAGATCGAGAATGGTCTTGCCTTCCATCAGCGCGGCGAAGGCGGCGTCCGGGGAAAGACTAGACGTTCCGGCTTCCAGCGCACTGGCGACCCACGCGGGAGAGACCTTGCGGCCGATGATGCGCTCGCCGGTGTCGGTCTGCAGCCGATACACCCTTGTTGACTCGTTCGGCAGACGCTTCCAGATCGGCAACAGTAAGCCTGCAACGATGTGAATCTTGCTGTCCGCGAACTCCGGAACCTCGGCGACTTCGGTCGCCCAGGCGCGGGCGAAGGTGTCGCGGTCGGCCTCCCGCCAATGGGTTTGTGGCATCATAGCCAACGGTATGGTGGGATGTTCCATCGGGCGGATGAGGCGGACCCGGCGTTCGACTTCGCCATCGTCGAGCATCAGACTGCGGGCCGGAACCTGCACGGCAGCGCGGCCCGAATGGCTGTTGACCAGGAGAACCCTGCGGGGGTCGGAGAGACGCTTCAGCGCCTCATCGAGCCCGACCGGCCGGTTACGTTCGCGCTGGGTGATGGTCAGCAGGCGGGTCTCCGCAGAGGTGCCGGGATGGGTGTAAATCGTCTGCCGGTCGGCGACGACGAAGCTCTCGGCCGTTAACGTCTCCAGTCCGACATCATAGGTGCCGGACGCGATCGCGCCCTCGATGCGTGCCGTCAGCAGTTGCTCGAACGCCGTAAAAAGGATGCTCTGGAGATCGATGGTCAGTGCCAGCAGGCGATTTAAGAATGTGGTGATCGGCGGCAACTCGTCCTTGATGCCATTGCTGTCGATAAGCTTCAACCCGGTCGCATCCTCGAACGTTTGAAGCGAACAATCCCTGACCTTGCCGGAGACGAGCAGGAAGTAGAGCTGGCGCAACGCATCGCGCGCATAATGACTTTCGAGATTGTCTTCGGGGCGGAACAGGCCCTGCCCGCCGGTCTGGCGCTGGCCTTTAGTAATGGCACCCAACGTGTCGAGACGCCGTGCGATGGTCGAGAGGAAGCGCTTCTCAGCCTTCACATTGGTGGCGATTGGCCGGAACAGCGGCGGCTGCGCCTGGTTGGTGCGGTTGGTGCGGCCCAATCCCTGAATGGCGGCATCGGCCTTCCATCCGGCCTCCAGCAGATAATGTATGCGCAAGCGCCGGTTCTTTGCAGAAAGCTCCGCGTGATAAGAGCGGCCCGTGCCGCCAGCGTCGGAGAAGACGAGGATGCGCTTGACGTCGTCCATGAATGCCTGGGTTTCGCCGAGGTTGGCGGAGCCGGCGCGGTTCTCGACGACGAGGCGGTCGACTCCATCGCCCCCTCGCTTGCGGACAATCCTGCGGGTGCGGCCCGTCACCTCGGCCACGATGTCGGTGCCAAAACGCTGCACGATCTGATCGAGCGCGCCATGAACCGGCGTCAACGACGCCAGCTTCTCGATCAAACAATCACGACGCGCGACGGCGTCCCGGCATTGCACCGGCTGGCCATCTCGGAAGACGGGGCGCGACGACAGGTTACCTTCGCTATCGGTAAACGGCTCGTAGAGTTGGGTCGGGAAGCCGTGCGCCAGATAATCCAGCACATATTCGCGCGGTGTAATGTCGACCTGGACGTCGCCCCATTCCTCGGGCGGGATTTTGGCGAGCCGGCGTTCCATTAACGCCTCGCCAGTCGAGACGATCTGGATCACAGCGGCATGGCCGTGTCTCAGATCGCGTTCGACTGACGCGATGAGCGACGGCGTCTTCATAGCCGTGATGAGATGATTGAAGAAGCGCTGTTTCGCCGATTCGAACGCTGATCTGGCGGCGGACTTGGCCTGCGCGTTCAGCGTTCCGGTCGCGCCGGTAATGTTCGCAGCCCGCATGGCCGCGGCGAGATTGTTATGAATGATCGCGAAGGCGCCGGCATAGCTGTCATAGATGCGGATTTGGTCATCAGTGAGCTGATGCTCGATCAACTCATACTCGATGCCTTCGTAGGACAGCGACCGCGCCGTGTAGAGGCCGAGCGCCTTGAGGTCACGCGCCAGCACCTCCATCGTTGCGACGCCGCCCGCCTCGATTGCCTCGACGAACTCGCTGCGCGTCGCGAACGGAAAGTCCTCGCCGCCCCACAGCCCGAGGCGCTGGGCGTAGGCGAGGTTATGAACCGTGGTGGCGCCGGTCGTCGAGACATAGACGATGCGCGCGTTCGGTAGGGCATGCTGAAGGCGAAGCCCCGCGCGGCCCTGCTGCGACGCGGCTTGGTCGCCGCGCTCGCCCTTGCCGCCTGCGGCATTTTGCATCGCGTGAGACTCGTCGAAGATGATGACACCGTCGAAGTCGGCGCCCAACCATTCCACGATCTGTTTGACCCGCGAAGCCTTCTCGTCGCGCGCGTCGGATCGCAGCGTGGCGTAGGTGGTAAAAAGGACGCCCTGCTCCAGACGGATCGGCGTGCCCTGGCGGAAGCGCGACAGCGGCGTGACCAGCAACCGTTCCATGCCGAGCGCCGACCAGTCGCGCTGGGCGTCCTCGATCAGCTTGTCGGACTTGCTGATCCACACCGCGCGGCGGCGGCCCTTCAGCCAGTTGTCGAGCAGGATACCGGCGACCTGACGGCCCTTTCCCGCGCCGGTGCCATCTCCCAAAAACCAGCCCCGCCGGAATTGCACGGCATTGTCCGCATCCTCGCGCGCCGCGCAGACCAGGTCATTGGTCTCGTCAACGGTCCATGATCCCGCAAGGAGCTGGGAATGCGCCTCGCCCGCATAAATAGCGGATTCAAGCTGCGCATCGGACAGCAGACCGTTGGCGATGATGTGAGCCGGAAGGTGCGGCCGATAGGACGGGACCGGCGGCGCCACTGACGCCATGGCGGCTGATTGGACCAGCTTGGTGGGATGTGGCTGAGAGCCGGGAATACGGATCGATTGAAGTGCATATTCTTCGTAAAGCGCTTCGGTGATCTGGCCGCCCTCAGCCGGTGTCCAAGCAACGGTCCCATAGGCGAGTTCAACCGCCGCCGGATCCGCTATGGGAGCCGCAATGCCGGACGGGCGCATGGCATAGGCGCGGACGGTTCGCGGAATGCCCGGACGTGCGCTTGGCGAAGCGACGACTGCCATCGCGATCGGCAGTCGTGCCGGAACGTACTCCGTGACCCATCCTAGCAGCGTGGCAACGTCCGGCGCCACGGGGAGAGACGACGGAAATGTCGTCGCATCGTCCACGGGCAACCGGTCGATTACGGTCAGCCGCGTCTCGATGGTAGTGCCGTGCTTCGCGAAGATCCCACCAGCAATGGCGGCGGTTAAGACGACGCGTCCGCGTTCCTGCAAGCGGATGAAGGCATCGCGCCAGACCGGATTGTCCGGCGAACAACTGGCCCCGGTGATTGCGACAAGCCGACCGCCTTCGGGGAGCCGCGCCAAGGCCGACGCGATATGCCGCAAGGCAGCATCGGTCATGCGGCGGTCGACGTTGGCGACAACCGAGAATGGCGGGTTCATCAGCACGACGCTTGGCTTGATGGCGATGTCGAGATGATCGTCGATATGCGCGGCGTCGGAGCGCGTGACGGCGATGCCCGGAAAGAGAAGTGAAAGAAGTCCAGCGCGGGTTTCGGCAAACTCGTTGAGAACGAGTGAAGCACCAGACAGCTCGGCCAGAACGGCGAGCAAGCCCGTGCCAGCCGATGGCTCCAGCACAACATCCGCCGGGGTTATCGCCGCCGCGGTGCTCGCCACGAAACCAAGCACGATGGGTGTGCTAAACTGCTGAAGCGCCTCGCTCTCTTCCGAACGGCGGGTGTGGGTGGGAAGAAGCCGGGCGATCTTTGCCAGCATCGGCAGCATCGCGGCAGGCGAATCGGCACGCGCGCGCATGGCCGGACCGAACTTGCGAAGGAACAGGACGGTGGCTGCTTCACAGGCGTCGTAGGCCGACTTCCAGTCCCATCCTCCATCGGCGTCGGAGGCACTAAAGGCGTTTTCCATCGCTGTGCGTAACATCGGCGCATCGATGCGCTGACCTCGCTCGATATGCAGAAGAAGACCGTGCGCGGCCCTCGCGATCGCGCCGGCCTTCATCATAGAGCCAGACGCAGCGGAGAGCGGCGCGGCCGCGACGGCAGCCACGGAGACAGAAGTCGATGTCATGGGAAGAACCTCGAAGAGCTGGGACGGATTGAGCCGCCGGGCGCTCTCTCGACCACGCCGGCTCAAATCCGTCCCGGCCGCCCTCTTCCTCTCAAGATCCGGCACCCCGCAATTGGGATAGCGGCCGCTTGAGTTGCGGGGCGGCCGAAGCCGCCTCGCACGTGCGGATCATTCCGCAGCGATGATATGCGGCCGCTCCTCTTCGGCATCCGCGACGGCTTCGTCCTCAGGATCGGCGAGGAATTCGGGCAAGGCCCCAGCTTCACCGCCGGCGTCGGGCTCCACGGCATCGATCTCCACCAGACGGAGCGGCTCGGGCAGCCAGCCTGTACCATCGAGCAGCCGCTCGGCTTCGCGAGCCATATCGCCTTTCTTGAGGTGGTCGATGAGCTGTACCGATGGCTCGCCCTTCGCCTCGCGCACGGCTTCGAGAATACGAGGCTTGGTGACCCGGCCGAAATAGTTGTCGGCGGTCGGCTTCCAGCCCACTGCTGCCATGTCGAGTCCGACGGTGCGGGCGAGGACGTTGGCGTGATCGAGCCTTTGCCGGACGCTGTGGGCGGAGACCCGGACGTCATTGTAGTGGTTGGCCGGCTCATAAAGCGCATTGACCGCGGACGATGCGCAATGCGCGAACAACGCAGCCTGCTCTTTCCCGTCAAACGCTGTGAGGACGATCCAGAGGTCACCTTCGTTCTTGGGAAGGCGGGCCTTCCACCCATTGTGCCTGGTGTCGATGGCTTCCGCCGATGCGCTCTCCTTCAAGCCGGGCGCAGAAGCGGGAAACGCCGGTGTGCGGATCGCAATTTCCAGACAACCGCTCGACGAGGCGAAGCGATAGAATGTCGCCAGCACAAAATTGTGCAGCACGGCCTGGAAGGCGACGGCCGGGTCGTTTGCCAACGCATCGCGCAACGCCAGCGTGCGATGTGCGGTCAGTTCGGTGATGAGCCGATCCGGCAGCGGCTTGACCGTGTCGTCGTCGTCCTCCTCGACGGGTTCGGTTGGCGCACCGCCGACCGTGATGACCGCGCGTTGGACCACACCATTGGTCGTTGGCCCGTTATTGGTCTCTCCGTCGCCTTGTGCTTCGCTCTCGGGCGCGACCACCACGGGTGCCTCATCCTCCGGCCGCACGTAGCCACGGGCGATCGACAGCAGACCCTCGGCATCGATGCTGACGAAGACGCCGGCACGGGCGATCTCGACCGGATCGTAGACGAGCGATCGAGATTCCAGGACGGAGCGCGCCGCCTCGATTTCTCCGAGGCGCCGATCGATCTCGTCCGGCAGTTCGTCGGCGTCCTGGTAATCTTCCTCGATCTTGACGTACTCGGCGTTGAGGGCGTCAAGCGTCGTCCGCTCCTCCTCCGTCAGATCAGCCGGTTCGCCCTCAATCTCGCGCAAAGCGCTGGTGTGGCCGTATGGGAAATCGACCGCCACTGCGATCCACTTCCAGCCTTCGGCCGCGATCGTCTCGGCCTCGGCCTTCAGCTTTTCGGTGGCGAGACGATCGAGCAGCGGCACATCCTGCAACCAGCCGCCATCGTCGTGTACGAACAGATCCCGCATGACGGTGCCGCCGGCCTGCTCGTAGGCATCCAGTCCAACGAACTGGGCGCGACGGTCGGAAGCGCGGACGGTGTTCTCCGTCAGCGTCCGCCGGATCTGATATGGCTCGTCGTAGCCGGATCTGCTGACATTGTCCCAGACCTGCTCCTGCCGCGCCTGATCGGCCGTGACCGAGAAAGCCATCAACTGTTCGAGGGTCATGCCATCGTCGGCATAAACGTTGTGCAACTTCGGCGACACTGATGCCAGGCGCAGGCGCTGCTTGACGATCACCGGCGACACGAAGTGCCGCGCGGCGATATCCTCTTCGCTCATGCCACCGTCACGCAGCAGCTTAAACGCGCGGAACTGATCAAGCGGATGCAGGCCGACCCGCTCGTCATTCTCGGCGAGGGAATCGTCCTCGGCGATGCCGCCATCCCTGATAACGCAGGGGACAGGTTGCGTCTTCGCCATACGCTTCTGCTTGACCAGCAGTTCGAGCGCGCGGTATCGGCGTCCACCGGCGGGCACCTCGAACATGCCGGTCTCCTGGCCGTCGGCATCGACGACCGCACGAACGCTCAGGCTTTGTAACAGCGTGCGCTGAGCGATGCTTTCCGCCAGTTGCTCGATCGAGACGCCGGCCTTCACGCGGCGGACGTTGGACTGGCTGAGCACCAGTTTGTTGAAGGGAATATCGCGGGAGGGACTGAGTTTGATTTTCTGAACGCTTGCCATGTCGGATTCTCCACGACGGGCGGCCGAAAGACTCTCTCTCGACCTCCTTCCCGTCACAGACAAGCCGGCGCGCCTCTCACTCTCTGACGCGCGGCACCGACTGAAGGCTGAAACGGCGTGCGGATGCATCACGCGGCCTCCTCGTTGCCCTCAACGACGGAATCGATCGCGGGAGGCAGAAAGGCGAGCAGGAAATCGGAGGCCTTCGATGCCGCGCTCGCGGCGCGCACGACGGCGCGATTATCCTCGCGCAGCACCTCCAGCCAGGAACCGATGTAGTCGGCGTGGCGCACGGTCGGCACGATACCGAGCGAGGCACAAACGAAGGCGCCAGCCATTTCGGCGACCAGCTCTTCTCGCGCGTAAGACTTCGAGCCGAACGAACCCGAGTGGTCGCGGTTGAGGCGGGACGCTTGGCCGGTCCAATGACCGAGCTCATGGAATGCGGTCCGGTGCCAATTGATCGGCTCGAAATAGGCTGCCGGCGGCGGCACCTGCACGAAATCGCCCGTCGTGTTGTAGTAGGCGCGCGCACCGCCGATGCGGAAATCCGCGCCGGTGGCGGCGATCAACGCCTCGGCTCGGGGCTCAATCTGATCTGGTGGCGGCGGGACGCACGAGGCAGCGACCCCCTCGGGCAAGCCATCGCACTGGTCCGTGTTGAAGACGGTAAAACGCTTGAGAAACGGGATGGCACCCGGCTCTTCACCGGCCTCCGCGGCGCGCCGACGTTCGTCATCCGGGGTGAAGCGATCGGCATAGACGACGGTCGTTCCCCGTTCGCCCTTCCTGACGTAACCGCCAAGCCCGAGCGCTTGGCGAAAAGTGAGCCAGCTCTGTCCGGAAAAGCCGTGCTCTATAACGGAACCCCATAGGATCAGCACATTAATCCCGGAATATCCGCGCTGCGTCGAGGCGTTGCGCGGCATCGCGAGCGGCGCCTTGATCGCCGCCGTCCCCCATGGCTGCACCCACGGGATACGGCCGGCCTCCAGCTCGGCGATGATCCTGTCGGTGATTTCGGTGTAAAGGCTCGCGCGGTCGTTGCCGGCACGAACTCGGGTGGTATGTCCAGACATCGCGGTTCTCCGCGACGGGCACCGGAAGCCTCTCCTCCGATCTTCAACCCGCCGCGGCAGACCCGGCCCGCACTCTCACTCTTAGCGACCGTGCCGCGTACCCTTTTAAAAGCGGGATTCGCGACCGCGCGACGGTCTTTGCGTCAGAAATGGAAGCCTGAAGGGTGAAGACCTGCGAAGCAGGGCGTCAGCGCAGCCGACGGCCCGGTCCCGGTGGGATTGTTGCTAACGAATATTTGGAATCTGAGATGCGAGCCGATGAAGGCCCCGTCTCTCACGCCTATGTGCGCGAGAGGCCGAGCCTCTTAGCGAAACAAACGTCAATGCGAGCGCGAAGCGCTCTCCATGAACAAGGAAAAGAGGCACCCGCAGGAGGGTCAGCATAGCGCCGACGCGATAGCGGCGGGACCCGGGACCGAGTGCAGTCGCGAGACCGGTTAAGAAGGCACCCGAACGAAGGGCAGTGATAGCGACGCCGGAATGAAATGACGGCGGGACCGAGGGCGAGTGCCTCCGGCGAGCGACTCATGATCGCGCGAGGGATCGAAGCCGGATGGCCGAGACGCCTTGCGGCTCGGTTCACGAGAGCCCGGTGCGGCACTTGCCGCACGCGCCCAAACGAAAAGCCAGGAAGACTAAGTTCAGGGACTGGGTGTCTGCGCGTCAAAGATTCGAACCAAACCTTGAGCTCCCGCCGTTGCGAATCCCAGCCATGTGTTATCGGCCGGAACGAATGACGGACAAAACGATTCGCCGTTCAGGAGCCATTTCCATGCTGATGACAAGTGCACGAAGGCCGGCGATACGGACAATGCGCGGATGGGCGATTGACGTGCTTCAGAACGCTGGCGCCATCCGCGAGTGCGAGGAGCACGGTTGGATGCAGGACCGCGCCGATCCGCACGCATGGGAGCGAGCGATCGGTATCGCCCGTGAAGACCCGCCAGCAGGGGTCTCCCCTGATGCAGCGGCGGCCGAGGTTTGCGACGTGCTGAACTCGATCGGTGATACCTGCCCGGAATGTCCTCCTGATTAGAAGGACCGGCGCCGAGCACGATGCCAGCCTAGTCCTCTAACCCCGCGTGCGCCGCAGCGCAGCCTCCAACCGCTCCTTCTCCCTATCCCAGCGGGCTTCCTCGGTTTGCGATCTCTTTTCGAGAGCCTCGACCTCGGCCTGGATGGCGGCGGCCCGCTTCGCGTGCTCTTGCTCAGCCTTGTCCAGCGCAGCCTGCGCCTTGACCGCCTGCTGACGGCGTTCACGCTCCTTCTGCCTGGCGGCCTCTTCCTTCGTCCGTTCAAGCTCGCGGCTCCTCCGTTCCCGTTCGTAGTCGAAAGCGGCCTTTCGTTCCGCAACCTTATCGACGGGGCGAGAGGAAGGCTTCTTCGCCTTTGGGCCTTTCGACATGCGGGCGGCTTTCGTTGGTCCACTACCGCCAAGATGAGTGGGCAGTTCGGCATGCTCGCTAAAAGATCCGTCGGATCCGACCGGGCGCCTGAGAACGACGCCGGGCTTTGCCATGGTCGCGGCGATGACGTCCGGATCGTGGCTCTCCTTCGCCGCGCCCTGGTGGAAGAGATTGCTGTCTGCGCCCCACGCTTCCAGAGCCGCTTTCATAGAGGGAGCGGCCATCGCCAGATCGAAGAAGCCCAGCGAGGTCTGGTAGGTCTTCATTTTTCTCGCCATGAGACGCTTCCCTGCCCACTGACCGCCGCCATGCGATCAGCTCTGCTGTTTACCTCGCGAGCAGAGAATTTCCAAAGCGGGCGAACAGAGCGGCCGGCCCGGGAAATATTTCGACGCATCCGGCGTGTCGGAGCGAGCTTTCCGCGAACCCACCGCAAAGATACCTTAAGCCGACTTCCGCTGCGGTTTGGCCGCCGGCTTCCTTGCCGCGGCCTCCTTGGCCGGTTTCTTGCCGGCAATCGGCATCAGCATTTCCTTCTGCCCGGCCGCCGCCTTGCGCGCCTTCTTGGCTGGCTTCTTCGGTGCCTCTGTAGTCGCTGCCGCCGCGCCTCCTCCGATGCTTTTGCGCAGCGCATCCATCAGGTCCACCACGTTCTCGCCGCGGGGACGCGCTTTTGCGGCGATGGGTTTGCCGGCGCGCTTCTGGTTGATGAGATCGAGAAGGGCGGTTTCGTACTGGTCCTCGAACTTGTCCGGCTCGAAGTGGCCCGCCTTCTGGTTGACGATGTGCTTGGCCAGATCAAGCATGTCCTTGGTGACTTTGACATCCTGGATGTCGTCGAAATATTCGTCCGCAGAACGCACCTCGTAAGGATAGCGCAGCAGCGTCCCCATCAGGCCCTTGTCCATGGGCTCAAGGGCGATGATGTGCTCACGGTTGGTCAGCACCACCCGTCCGATGGCGACCTTGTTCATCTCACGGATGGTTTCGCGGATTACTGCGAAGGCGTCGTGGCCGACTTTCCCGTCCGGCACCAGATAGTAGGGACGGATCAGATACCTCGGGTCGATCTCGCTGCGGTCGACGAACTCGTCGATCTCGATGGTTCGCGTCGATTCCAGTGCGACGTTCTCAAGTTCTTCCTTGGTCACCTCGATGAAGGTGTCGGTGTCGACCTTGTACCCCTTGACGATGTCCTCGTTGGCGACCTCCTCGCCGGTGTCGGCATCGACCTTGGCGTACTTGATGCGGTGGCCGGTCTTCCGGTTGAGCTGGTTGAAGGAGACTTTTTCGGATTCCGATGTGGCCGGATAGAGCGCTACCGGACAGGTGACGAGGGAAAGACGCAGGAAGCCTTTCCAGTTAGCGCGGGGGGCCATGGTGGGGAACTCCAATACTGATGCCGGATTCAAGACGAATGGCGCGGCTTGGTTCCGACACCGGGGGCCATCCCAACGGGATGATTTTTTCTCAGCGACCACCGCAGCCGGACTCGACTTTTGTTCACTTTATGTTCTAATTCGGAATGACCGACCGACCCGCGAGCTGGCGCATGCCGACCCCGAAGCAGATGGAAAAACTGACCGCTGAAGCCGCCCGCAGGCCAGATCCCCCCGCTGCGGCTCCGGACGCGCCGCTCCCGGCCGAATACTGGGAATCGGTCCTCAAAGACCCTCGCGCCAGCGCGACCGGGGCCGAGATGCGGCAGCGACGCCTTTCGGAAATTCAGCGTCACGTCCTGCGCGTCTGCTGCCGCCGCTGCGAGCGGACCGTGGAAATCCAGACCGCCGATGCAGTCCGACTATATGGCGGCAATGCGCTCTGGAAGGACGTCGCGCAGCGGCTGCTCGACAACACCTGCCAGCAGCGCACCGGCAGGCATGAAGAAGACGGGTGCTGGCCGGCGTTCGAGACGCCGTAGCCCGCTCTGGATTGCCGATCCGATCTCTTTGCGCCTGGATGTCCGGATGGCCCCGAAGTATCACCCTACGCCGCTGTCGGGCGGCGACCGCAAGGCTCTGGCGAAAGAGCTCGGCAAGGCGCGGGCAATGGCCAACATCCTGGCTACCCGATCGGCGGAGACGCGAGCGAAGGGGGAAGCGCTCATCCAGCAGGCCGACAAGCTGCTATGCGAGAGTTGGAACGAACGCATGTGGTCCGACGGAGAACCGATTGATCCGTCCCCGACGATCGACCAAGCGGTGAATGGCGGCTTCCCTTGGCTGGAGATCCAGTGCGCGCGCTGCAAGACGCCGAGCGACGTTGACCTCGCGGCGATGAAGCATCCGCCGACCACCTTCGTGCACGATCTCGCCAGCCGGCTGCGCTGCCGCAAATGCGCCAAGGCGGGCCGGCGTCCTTCCGCGACTCTGCTACAGCTGGCCTGGCAGCCGCGCCACCCTCGGACCGAAGCCTGACCGATGTGCAACCTCTACTCGATCACGACCAACCAAGCCGCAATCAGCGCGTTGTTCCGCGTCGTGAACCGATACGTCGGCAATCTGGCGCCGATGCCCGGGGTTTTTCCCGATTACAAGGCACCGATCGTGCGCAACGGGGCCGAGGGCCGCGAACTCGCCTCGGCGCGCTGGGGAATGCCGTCGTCGTCAAAAGCGCTGATGGACGCCACCAAGAAACGAGCCGAGAAGCTGCAGGCCAAGGGCAAGACCGTCGATTTCAAGGAACTACTGCGGATGGAGCCGGACGGCGGCACGACAAACATCCGCAACGTGAAGAGCAAGCACTGGACGAGATGGCTGGGAGCCGAGAACCGCTGCGTGGTACCGTTCAACTCCTTCAGCGAGTTCAACAAGGCCGAGGGCGGTGATATCTGGTTCGCGCTCGACGAGACCCGTCCCCTCGCCTGCTTCGCCGGCATCTGGATCAACTGGACGTCCGTTCGGAAGGTCAAGGAAGGTGAGACGAACAACGACCTTTACGCGTTCCTCACGACCGAGCCGAACGGCGAGGTCGGCGCCATCCACCCCAAGGCGATGCCGGTGATCCTGACGACGCCAGACGAAGTCGAGACCTGGATGACGGCTCCTCTGGACGAGGCCCTGAAGTTGCAGCAGCCGCTTGCCGACGGAACGCTCCGGATCGTCGCCCGCGGCGTCAAGGAAGACACGGCCGGGCTAGCGACGTGACCATCGAGGACGATGACGACCAGGCAGCTTCCCCGAGCCGCCAGCGTAAGATCATCCACATCGACATGGACGCCTTCTATGCGTCCGTTGAGCAGCGGGACAATCCGGATCTTCGCGGCAAGCCGGTCGCCGTCGGCGGATCCCGAGAGCGCGGCGTCGTGGCGGCGGCCAGCTACGAAGCGCGCAAGTTCGGCGTCAGGTCGGCCTTGCCATCGGTTACCGCGAAGCGGCAATGCCCAGACCTGATCTTCGTCAAGCCGCGTTTCGAGGTGTACAAGGCGGTCTCCCAGCAAATACGCGAGATCTTCGCCGAGCACACCCCGATCATCGAGCCGCTGTCGCTGGACGAGGCCTACCTCGACGTGACCGAAAATCTGCAGGGCATTCCGTTAGCCCGGGACGTCGCGTTAGCGATCCGAGCGAAGATCAAGGAGGTAACCGGCCTCAATGCTTCGGCCGGCATCTCCTACAACAAGTTTCTGGCGAAGCTCGCCTCCGACCATCGTAAGCCGAACGGCCAGTACGTCATCACGCCGGAGATGGGTCCGGCGTTCGTTGAGGACCTTCCGGTCGGCAAGTTTCACGGTATAGGGCCAGCGACTAGCACCAAGATGAATGCGCTCGGCCTCTACACCGGCCTCGACATGCGCAACCAGTCACTCGAATTCATGCAAGCCAACTTCGGCAAGGCCGGGAGCTACTACTATTGGATTTCGAGAGGCGTCGACAATCGCGAAGTCCGCGCGGACCGAATACGAAAGTCGGTCGGCGCCGAAAACACATTCGCCAGCGACCTCACCGAGTTTGAAGCGATGGTCGCCGAACTGCAGCCAATAATCGACAAAGTGTGGCGGCATTGCTTAGACAAGAACATCCGCGGCCGGACCGTCACTCTCAAGGTGAAGTTTTCAGACTTTGCATTGATAACTCGGAGCCGAACGTTGGCCGGCGCGATCGGAGGCCGTAACGAACTGGAGGACGTTGCGATCGGACTGTTAAGGATGCTGTTTCCTATGCAAAAATCGGTCAGGCTGCTGGGCATCTCGACGTCAGGGTTTGCTGTCGACGATTTTCAGCGCCCTGAACAAATCGTCATGGCCATCTAGCAGCGACCCGGAAGGCCCAAATCAGCTGGTCATTGCCAGTCGACCAAATCGCGAAAGACACTCCTACTTGGCACGCTCCCGTTGTCAGGTCGCCGATGAGTTCTTTCTAGAGGCGATCCGGCCGTTTGCAGCTTAATCAGATTACCAAGAGCACTCCGCGAGACGACAGGCCGGTGGATGCACTCACTGCCCTTGAATATAATTGCACTTGCCGCACATATCGATCACGGGCCTCCGAAAGCTCTCGATCCGTCTTGAAGTCCACCACGGTCCATCCGACGAAATCGAGCGTCTCATCGCGAAAGGCAAGGTCGATTACCCCCTCGGCTACGGTATGGTCCTGCACCAGCATTACAGGGACCTCGCGGCGCAGGCGTCCTGCTTTTGCCGCCTTCGCAGCTCGTTGCAGTACGGGATGCGCTTTGGCGCGGAGCACGGTCGCAACGGCTGCGTCGATCTCTTCCTTCGTCGCTCCAACTATTCTGCCCTGAACAGCAGCGGTCGCCGCTACGTCATCGCTCGACGAGGGTAGGTCAATCAACGCCAGCACAGCATGAACAAGCGTTCCAAAACGCCGCCCGCCGGGGCGATCAGCTCCGTCCCGCGCAACCACATACACCTCTACGGGCTCGATGCCTGGCTCTTGTTCGCCATCCTGGATCAAGGAGGTGACCGTTCGAGTCCGCAACGTCGGCACGGACGCTGTTTCTAAAATCGTTCGACGTTGAGCCTGCCAAGCATCATGTCTTTGGACGCTTTCAGTCGCAGCAACCTCGCCAGGATCCAGTTCCAGAAGTCGCTGATGTCGAAGTGGCGCCAACTCTTCGGTTTGCAGTTGCAGAGCAGTAGGGTCCCACCATGTCACCGAAACACCACCGGGCTTCCAAGTATGTAGGCCTGGCCTCACCGAGCCCGACAGTGGCGGTTTCCCCTTCGGACCGCGGTCGACGATGCTCTGTTCGCCGAAGGCCGGGCAACCGGGCGCAGGCACCGAGGTCCGACGCGCCGCCTCCGCAGGGTACAACACGGGATTGACGGCTTCGAACCAACCCTCGATCGGTTGATCGCCGCAGGTTGGCATAACCAGAAGATCTCGAGCCCGCGTCGCAGCTACGTAAGCCAAGCGCACGGCTTCGGCCTGATCGCGCCTGAGTTCGAGCTCGCTCGCCTCCAAGAGCTCGATCGGCGATGTTCCGCAGATCGGCTCCAACCAAAGAGAACGACCGGTATCGATGTGCCGGCTCGGGCGGTCGCGCGAGGCGGGACACGTCGGGTCTCCAAGAATCACGATCGGAAACTCCAGTCCCTTAGCCTTGAACACGGTCATTATCCGAACGCCTTCGGTCCCCTCCTCGACGATAGGTGCTTCGTCGACTTCGCCGCGCTCGGCGTCGGCTTCGATGCACTCAACGAACGCACGGAAAGAGGACGCAGTCCGTTCGAATCTTCGAGCCGTGTCTACCAACCGTTGGCAGTTGGCGAGCGCCTGTTCACCGTTCTGCCAAAGAGCGATTCCGGCCTGCGCCCGCACCGCCTGCAGGAGCATTGTCAACGTTTCCGCGATCGGCCGGCCGTTGCGCCCGCTGTGAAGCCGCCGAAGGAGATCGAGAGCGTCGGCCACCTCCAGCGCCGCCGGACCGAGAACGGCGCGATCGGCAACGCGCATCGGATCGAGACGCCGAATTGCCAAATTCCCTTCGTCATTGATCGTCTGGCGATAGAGGAGAAGCGCCTCGTCGCTCAAGGCGAACAGGGGGCCACGGAGGGTCGCGAATACCTTGAGCTCGTCATCCGGCCATTCGATCGCGGTGACGGCATTTCGTAGCGCGACGACCTCCTCCCGGTCATGGAACGATCGACCGCCCACCAGCACGTGAGGTATGCGACGGGCCTCCAGTTCACGCACATATGGTCGTGTGACATCAGCCCGGAAATTGCGGAAGCGGCGGAATAGAATGGCAACGTGTCGCGGACGGATCGCAATCTCTTGGCCTGCCTCCTCGACAGTCCACCCGCTTTTATTGATTAACCAATCGACGAACGCGCCGACAGCGCCCGGCAGAGACTCGTTGATACTCCAGTCGGTGACTTTACCGAAATCGCCATACGGTCGCGGAGCAGGTAGCGCGACAATCGTCGGGCGGCCGCTCACCTCGTCTCGCGCTCGTTCGAGCGGAACATATGCTTCCGCCTCCTCATCGGCGGCAATGGCGGGCGCGAACGCCGCATTGATGAATGCCTGAATCGAAGGCGTCGAGCGAAAACTCGTGGTGAGGTGCAGCAATTCGGCGCCTGCGCCGAGCAGGATCCTCTTGATTTCTGCGTAGAGGGCGACGTCCGCGCGGCGAAAGCGGTAGATGGATTGCTTCGGATCGCCGACGAGAAATAACTTCCCTGGGACCGGATACGCGGCCCGCCAATTGGCGACCGTGTGATCACTTGCGGCAAGCAGCAGCAAAATTTCCGCCTGGAGCGGGTCGGTATCTTGGAATTCGTCGACAAAGAAGTGGGTGAAACGCCCTTGCAGCTCCTTTCGAACTTGCTCGTCGCCACGAACGAGATCGCGCATCTTGATGAGCAGGTCCAGGAAATCGAGAGAGCCCGTCTTCGACTTTAAGGACTCATAGTCCGCAATCGCCACTTGCAAGGCGTCGTGCACCAACGGGGCAAGATCGGCATCGCTCGCGGCCACGAACGCCTTGAGCTTGGCCCGCACGCCGTCCCGGCGCGCCAGGATCTCGTCGCGGGACAGGTGTCCGAATGTCGTCCTCGGAGCGCCCTTGTGATCCCAACCCTTGAACCGTCGTCGGTTCGTCGCGAGGTCGCGAAGATCCGCCTCGAGTCCGTCGTAATCGCGTCCGCGAACGGCTTCGAGACGCGTTGCTTCCCTGACGAAGGAAGCGATTTCCGCCAAATTGCGTGCGAGATAGTCGTCCGTCCACGAGCTCAAGGACGCGAGCTCGCCAACTTCCGCCAACTCATCGAGCAACACGTCGATCGTGCCCTGGCGATCGAACGGATCTCGCCGCCAGGCCCGAGCGAAATCGCGGTGGTTGCAAAGCGCGTGCATCGCCTTCCGGAGCTGTTCGTGCGGCGGCTCGCTGCCGGACCTCCTTCGCAGGATTCTCCTCGGCCCCTCCGGGGGATCCGCCAAAATCCTTTGTAGCCATCGTTCGAACGCCTGATCCGCGATCGCCTCGGCCGCCGAGTCATCGAGCATCTTGAAGTCAGGATCGACGCCTGCCTCAACCGGCCGCTCGCCCAAAAGGTCCCCGCAGAACGCATGGATCGTCCCGATATGCGCGAGCTCAAGTTCTTCGAGTGCCTTATCGAGGCGAGTCCGCTCCGCCGGGTCGGCATGGAGCCGAGCCTTTTCGAGCTCGAGGCGAAGACGCAGCTTCATTTCGCCCGCGGCTTTTTCCGTAAACGTCACCGCGACGATGCGGGCCAACGTCCCTTTTCCGCTACGGATCAGGCCGACGATCCTGCCGACCAAAACCGTCGTCTTCCCTGTCCCTGCCGCAGCTTCGACGAAGAGGGTCGTGTCGTAGTCGCTAAGAATCCGAGCGCGCGCCTCGGCGTCGACTAGTCCAGTCATTGCCAAGCCCTCAACGCCTGGAGCGTATCGAGGTCACCTTGAGGCTTTCGGGCTGAACGGATCTCCTCATAGGGACCGCAAACGGCCCGATAGTCACACTGCCCGCACTGCCCTTCTGTGGGCGCCGCCGGAAGGAACGGCCTTTCGATGGCCCATCCGATGACGGTCGCGACATCGAGGGCAGCGTCGCGCGCTCGCTGGTCGAGGGCGACGATTTGTTCAGAGAACTGACCTGCCGATGTGCAGAAGTACAGGCGCCCCTCGGAGACCTTGTCGTCCTCGAACATTTTCTCCGCAGCGAGCGAGTATAAGACGGGCTGCAACGACTTCCCGCCCTCGATTACCGCCTCGCCTACCCCGGCGTTCTTTCCGGTCTTGTGATCGACGACCCTGAGCAAGCCGCTCGGATGGCGCTCCACGAGATCGATCGAGCCACGAAGCCGGATGCCGCAGTCCAGCAGAACGGCGTCCGATACCGATCTCGGGTCTGCCTCGCCCCGATCGGCACCCCGAGTTAACCCGAACGAGAGTTCGAAATGCCTCGGAACGAAGCCCGACGTGTCCTCGCTCATCCGCCGCAGCCACTCGCGGAGATCGGCTCGGATTTCCGTCACAGCATTCTTCCAGACCTGATCGATGGCCGGCGCCAACTCGTCCTCGTAGCGATCGGTCACCGATACCATGACCTCTTCGAGCAAGGCTCCCGCCCGTTCGAGATTGCCCGGGCGCACGGGCAATAGGCTCTCCGCCGTCAAGCGGGCGAACAGGGCGAACTGGACGTCGTGGATCAGGGAGCCACGCTGGAGCGGATCCAGATCGTCGATCGCGACGGCGATTTCACGAGGGGCGATTCTCTGAATGGCGTGAAGAAAGAAGCTGTATGGGCAGCGCGAGAAGGTCTGCAGCGCGGTAGGCGAATAGCCACGAGCGTCGAGTGCGTGCTTGGCCATCAGAGATCGAACATCGGCCGAGGAACTGAGCAGCCCGTCCGCGACCGTCCAGCCTCGATTCCAACGCTGATAGCGGTTGCGCAAAGCTCGCGCGAGATGCGGATTGGCCCCCAAAAGATAGCGCGCGCGGCCCGCGCCCCCGTCCGTCAAACCCATCAGGCCTCCGAGGACGGCGAGATCGTGCTCCGCGTCGTCGATGGCCTCGTTCGGATCGTCCGGCGCCGGCCAACCGAGCCGGCTCGCAGCCACCGTTTCCGCTCGACGCGCGAGCTCCGCGAAATCAGGCAACCTACCTTCCGCCGACCTCACGGCTTCCAGCGCGTAGAACGAGGGAACACGCGGACGTGATTGATCGAGGTCGACGCGCGGATAAGAGAAAAACATACGCCGTTCGGCTGCGCCCACGGCGAGCGCCAGCGCAAGCCGCTCCTGGTCGAGTCGGGACCGATTCGTCGCCAGACCGCCGCCAAGCTGCGCGCGGACGACGTCGAGCAGGATCGGCTCCTCGACGATCTTCTTGGGAAACATCTTTTCCGCCAGGCCCGGGACGAACACCGCCTCGAAGCTCAGTCCTCTTGCTGATTCGACGGTTCCGACGAAGAGCTTTCCGTACCGCTGAGAGGACGGCGGCTCGGCCGCCTCCAACAGAAGGCCTCGGAGGACGGCAAGAATCTCGTCTAGAGTCGCCGGGCCCACCGACGCCATCGGCTCCAGCTCCGCCAGCACCGCGAGCACGCGCTGCGGCCGCCTGAGGCTTCGGGCCGCAAGGGCGCTCAAACGATCGAGCCATTCTCGCCAGGTCGCGGAGATCGGCAGGCTTTCGAGTTCATCAATGAGCGGAAGGGCGAAGCCGGAAAACGCCGCGAGATCGTCCAACTCACGGGAGATCGCCGCGGCTCGCGCGTCCTCCTGCGCTTCCGTCTCCTCGAGTCTGCGGCGCAGATCGTTAGCAAGGCCGTCAAGTCGCCTCCGCCAACGATTGCTTCCACCTATCACCGCGGCCTCGACGAGCAGCCGTTCCCACCGCCGCGGCGCCCTGAGGTGCCCCTCGCGCACGGGTCCGTCCGAAGATTCCGGGACGGCCAGATTGCGCTCCGGCATCGTCGTAGAGCCGCTCGCGCCGGCCATCGTCGAGGCAGGAGTCGTCTCTGGGTCGGGCGCGATCCACAAATCGCCTCGCGGCGGAGCCTCGGGAGGTTCACCCAATACCGCATCCGGCACCTGACCTAGCGAAAGGTATTCGGCGAATCTTTGCGCCGAAAGGCCTTCTGCGGCGCAATCGAGCAAACAGCAAAAGGCGCGCCCGGCGGGCTCCGGCCTCACGGTCCCGCGCGCAAAATGAACGGGGATTCCCGACCGCGAAAACGCCTCCGCGAGATGCGAACGATAGAGGTCGGCCGACCGCAACAAAACGGCCATCCGATCGAACGGGAGACCGTCCCGAGCAAGAGATAGAATGCGGCGAGCGATCTCGACGCACTCGCGCCCCTCTCCCGGTGCCGAGAATATCTCGATCTCATCGCCACCCTCGACCTCCTGCGGCTTCTCATGCTCGTTGAAGAGATGACGTTGGAGCCGTGCGAGAGCGTCGTTCGGTTCGCCGGCGTCCGGATCCAGATCGCGGGTTTCGAAACCCAGTCGGTCGCGAAACCGATGCAGGGTTTCGATATCGCCCGCAGGTACCGTTGCCAGCGTTGCCCGCGCGGCCGAGACGAATGCCGAAAGGAACCCAAATTCCGCCTCGGTCCGCACTGCGACGTCGAGCAGCAGCGTCGGCAGTCCGACGAGTCGATGCCGATCCGGTCGGGCGATCGCACTCATTGCGAGCTTGAGAGTACCGGACCAATCGATGAAGCCGCCTTCCGCCAATTCGTGCTCATATTCGCGAACGATCGGCGCCAAATCCGGAGCGACTGCATCGAGCTCGCCCGAACGGACGCCGGCGGAGCGCAACTCCGCTATCACGCCGGCTATCGCTCGCGGAAAGCCAGGCGTCTCGCTTACGGAAGCGTACCGGCCGAGCTTGCGCTCGACCCTCAGACGATGGATCAACCGCGTCGTGATCGCGTCCGCCCCAATTCTGGTGAGCGGCACGACCCCGCGGTGCGCGAGTTCTCGAGCCGCCACGATGGAGACGAGCTGCGAGAGACCGATCCGATGCCAACCGAAAGCCGCACCCTTTTGAGACGCAACCTGGCGCGCGAGTTCATTGGCGGCGTCGACCGTGGCGCCAACTACGAGGAGTTCCTCATCTCGCTCGCGCGCCTCCAGCCAGGCGCGTGCGCGCTCTAACCGGCGACGACTGGAGGCAGAAGTGACGGCAAGCAACTTCATCTGAACAGGACCATACTTCAACAAATCAAAACAAGCGGTCGGATGCCACCTGAAATCCGGAGCTATTGCAGGGCACGCAACCTTTCGATTCGGTCGACAAGCCGCGCGAATTCCCTTTCGGGGTCACGATACCAATCCGTCGACCAAACCCGGTAGATGCGCCAGTTCAGACCTTCGAGCACATCCTGCCTCAATCGATCGCGATCCCGCGCCGATTTCGACGAATGGTACGTCGCTCCATCGCATTCCACGCCGAGAATATAGCTTCCCGGCTTGTCGGGATGCACCACGCCGATATCGATCCGATATTTCGCCACGCCGACTTGCGGATGGGCTTCGTAATTCGCCGAATTCAGGCGGGACAGGAACCATCGCTCGAAATCGCTGCCGGGCTCTTCCCCTGATCGTCGTCCAGGCGTGAACGAACCGCGACTTGCATATTCGAGAAACTCCTTGAGTACCCGCACCCCACGACGGCTTCCGTCGGCGACGATGCGCGCATGGTCGAGCGAGGTGAAGACGGTCAGCTTGCGTTTCGCACGGGTGAAAAGCACGTTCAGACGTCGATGACCGTAGGCACGATTCAGGGGACCAAAATTCTGATGGAACACCCCCTCCGCAGTCGGACCATAGACCGTCGAGATCAAGATGATGTCACGCTCGTCTCCCTGGACGTTCTCCAAGTTCTTGACGAAGAAGTCCTCGAGATTGCCATCCCATCTTTCGCGATATGCCTGAATATCGGGATCCGCGGCTGCACGTTCGTCCATGAGCGTTTCGATGAGGTCCCGCTGAGCCTGGTTCATCGCGACGATGCCAATCGAACGATCGGCACGCGCACGCATCAGTCCGGCCGCCTCTTCGACGACTGCACGCGCCTCTTCCAGATTGCGGCCCTGCCCGACTTCATAGGCTCCGTCGACCTTTCGGCAGGACACACCGAAATCCGGATCCTCGAGGACCGGACTCGGGTACACCAACAACCGCTCGCCGTAGAACTCGCGATTCGAATAGGCGATCAGACTCTGATGACGCGAGCGATAGTGGACTTCGAGCATCCGCATCGGATGCCAGCATCGGCGGCCGAGCTCGAGAATGGATTCCTCCGGTGCGTCTTCCGCCTTTTCATCGCTCGCATCGACGGACGTACTGAAGAAATCCGTTGGCGGCAACTGTTCCGGATCTCCCACGATTACGGCCTGATTGCAACGTAGCATCGCGCCGAGCGCATCCTCCGGTCGCATCTGGGAGGCCTCGTCGATCACGAGCAGATCGAACTTGTGCCTACCCGGCTCGAGATATTGTGCGACCGACATCGGACTCATCATCACGCACGGAGTATAAGCGCGAATCGCATTCCCCGCGTTGGAAAACAGCCGACGCAACGCGATCCGAGGCTGTTGCAGGCCGGTTTGATGCGTGAGCATCTCGTTCTCAGTGTAGTCGCGCGTAGAACCCGCACGTCGGCCGGGCGGAATCGGACGGGCATGAAGTTGGGCAGCGATCACTTTGCGATTGAGTTGCAGCATCTCGCGATCGAGGTCCTGGAAGCGTTTGCGTACCTGATCGTGGGTACTTCCCGCGTGCCGAGTCAGCACGGGATGTTCCCGCATGAGCTTCTCCGCAACCGAGCGATAGAACGCGGCTTCGACGGCCTGCGCGACGCCAGCGTACCGAAGCCCTGCCGCTGGCCAGCATCGCACGAGATCGCTCAATCCGAGGTTGGCGGCCTCGAACTCCATCGATAGGAGCGTGATTTGCTTTTCGAGAGCATCGGGGGCTTGGGACGCCCGTTCGCACTTCTGCAACTGCAAGCGGATCGGCGCCGCATCCGGTGGCCCACCGCACCATTCTTCAGGCCGCAGCATGAGAAGTTCGTCCGCCTTCCGAGCGGCCCTATCGACTTCATCGATAGCGACCTTCAGATTTCGTGCGACTTGCTTCAACCCGGACAGCCGGTCAGCGTAGCCTTCTTGCAGAAGATAGCGCGTCACCGATGGCGGGAGCTCGCTCGCTTGAACTTTTCCGACAAAGCGGGTGGTTGCCAGAACGCTTCCGGCACGCTCCAATTCCGATCTCCCCGCCAGCGTAGCGCAGGCGTTCGCCGCCATGATGTCGGCTGCCATTTGTTGCCGAAGGGTCTTGGCCTCCGTCGTCATATTCGATGCATTCCGAAGCGCGGCAATCGGCTGCTTCGGCCGCATGTCGAACTGCTGTCCGGTCCGCGCGATCCAATCGAGAGCGGACACACGCGCCTCTTGCCGATCGGCCTCCGCGCGAATGGTGGACCGTGAGGCGAACGCCCTCTGGTAGGCGTCGACCAGGGCCAGACCTTCGGCCACTTCCGCGAACCGGACGAGCATCGCGAACTCGTCGGCCCCGCTCTCGAAAGCCAATCGACGGAGCTCTCGTCCGCCGGGCTCGGCGGGTGGCGTCACCTTCTGTACCGACCGCATCCACTCCGACACGGCGGCGAGCCGGTCGAACGGGGTCTCCGTTCCCTTCCAATGACGGCCAGCAGCGGCCTTGGCCTCGGCGCATTCGTCGAGCCGTTGCACTCGATCCTTCCACAGGGCGGCAGCAAGCAACCGCCTCGCGGCATCGAGAGGTGGAAGCTTGGGTTCATCCGGAAACGTTTGGCGGCAGATGGCCTGCGCAGACCACCATTCTCCGCCGAAGAGCCTGCCGAAAAACCCCGTGGAACGAAGAGCTCCCGCGGCTCGACGCAATTCCGCCACGGAAGGAATTGAGTCCGCAAGGCTCGAAGTCGCTTGCTCGGAGAAGCGAGCCTCCGCCGCCGCCGATTTGGCCTCGTCGGCAAGTCCCTGGGCGAAATTCAGTTCGTCGACTACCGATTCCGCGGCAAGCGCCTGCGAGCGGTACCGCAGATTGTCCTGTCGGATCTTCGGAACGACGAGAAGATATCCAGCGGCCATCGCCTCGGACTTGACGTCCGGATCCGCACCCGGATCGCGCCCCGCCGTCTGAAGTAGCTCCGCCATCAATCGGACAAGGGACGCGAGTCTGCTCGCAGATTGCCTAGTCTCGTCGAGAACCTTCGATATCTCGTCAAGAGAAAGGGAGGCCGCGTCGAATGTCGCCGCCTTCTCGATCAACGGATCCACGGACTCGCCGTTGGTGTCAAGAGCTCCCCTGGAGCAGATGCCGTCGACCCGAAGCTCAAGATCATGGGCCCGCATGCAGCGATCGGCCCACTCATCGAGCGATTTTCGAGCCGCTTCGCCGGTTGCGAGGGCAAGGAGTTTCTCCTCGACCTCCGGCCCGGCCTCGGGCAAGCCCGCAATAACAGCCGCCGCGGCGAACGCGTCCGCTGGGGAGCTAAGTTCCTCCAACGAGCTCGTTGCAGAGAGCAACTCCACATTCTGGAGAAGCCGCTTCAGCGCCTCCGACCAACCCGCAACGAATTCGACCGCCTTGGCGCGATCAAACCGGTTCAGATTGAGATTGCCAACACCACGCCATGGCTGATGCGCCGGATCGGCGGCATCCCCCATAGAAGCCGCCCAGTCGTCCAAAGCCTTGCCGGTTCCGACCAACTCACCGAGCTTGAAGCGGTCGATATCCAATGGTTTCTGAAACCGAAATTCCAACGTCAGCTTTGGAGGCTCCGGATCTGGTGCGGCTCTAGTGAAATCGCCCCAGAGAACCTGATGCACGCTAAGGCCGGTGGAGCCCGCTGGGCTATTCATCAAGCCCGCATACTCAGTAAGACGTTCTCGCGCCTGTCGGAGTGCTTCGCGGGCGCCTTCGGCCTCTTTGAGGTTTGCGGAGCCACGCGGAGTTTCCATCCGCTCGCGTATCGACTTGAGCACCGAAGCCTTCGAGGCCTTAGCCGAGTGCACTTCCAAACAATAGAGACCGAGGCCCATGTGATCGAGGCGATCCTTGACAACTTTCAGCGCGGCCATCTTTTCGGAGACGAACAGGACGGTCTTCCCGTGCCACAAGGCGTTCGCGATGATGTTGGTGATCGCTTGGGATTTACCGGTGCCTGGCGGTCCCTGAACCACGAGATTCTTTCCGGTCGTGGCGTCGATGACCGCACTGAGCTGCGACGCATCGGCTTCGATCACCAGCGCCGGCGCTTGCCGCTCGAGCTCCGGTTGATCGACGTCGTAGACCGGCGCGACGTTGTCGGTGTGTTCGCCGGCGACATCGCCGTAGACGTGGCCCAATAACGCGTGTGCCTCCGGACGAGCATCCGCTGGCCATCGAGCCGAATCGAGATCGCTCCACATCGCCTGGCGGGCGAATGAAAAGAGGCCGATGGTCGCAAAACGTCGCACCTTCCATCGAGGCTTGTTGTTGAGACAACAAGCGACGCTCGAAAGATACGCCTCCACCCCTGACTCCGGATCATATTCCGGAAGATCGATCGCAAAGCGCTTCAGTTTTTCGCGAAGTGCGACGTTGCTGGCTTCGTCGTCGTCCCGACCCATGATCGAGTAGATGTACTCGCCACTCGCTATGCGCTTCTCCATGTTGACGGGCAACAATACGAGAGGCGCGTAGGCCGGATCGGCTGAATCGTCCTGTTCATACCACTCGAGAAAGCCGACGGCGATATAGAGGGCGCTGAGACCAGCGTCTTCCTGAAGTGCCCGCGCTGCGCTGTGAACGCTTGCAAGCTTCGGCTCCAGACGGTCCGGAAAGAAGAGGGTCTGCAGCGTGTTGTCGGCATGGTGCCGACGGCTCGCGCCCTTCGACGGCGGCAGGTCGTACGACGGATCGATCCCGAGCTCGCGAGCCCGAGCTCGCGGATCGGTCGCGACCCGCCACTCCGGCATGTCGAGCTTTATTCGCACTCGATCGCGTAGCGCCCTTTCCGCCACCTTATCCTTCGAACGGCGCCGATTGCCGGCAGCGCGTCGGGCATCCTCAGCCGCCAACCAATCGGGATCAGTTTCCTTCGCGAGTTTCAGCGCAGCCCGGAATTCATCGGTCTCTTCGTCCCGCGGGACTTGCTCCACCGGTGGGATGGGAATGATATCGAGCGACTTGCGCGAGGCGAGCGCTCCCACCAGGAGTTCCAAGTCCTCGTCGACGATGCGAACGTGCTTCGCCGAAGTTTCCGAGTGTCGAAAGTTCAGCATGGTGTTACGCATGCTGAGATCGATCAGCTTCTCCCGCGCTTTGCGAACGCCTTCCCGCACCAGATCGGCGACGGCCGCGCCGTGCTGACCGGGCGCGGTCCCATCAGAACGAAACGAAGTCTGCTTATTTGCTCCGAATGCCGCCATGTCCCGAAACCGCCACCCCAACTGATCGGTCAGGCATGCCGCCTCGTTCTGCGCGAAATTGCCGAGTTCGGCCCCTCAGAACAGCGATGCCCCCTTGATTTCACGTGCATAATGCATTGCCGACAACCGGCCCGCAAGCCAACGCGCTACCCCTTTTAGTTCAATCAAGGGTCCCAGACCCCCCATTTAATGCCGGTGACGGGTAGAACTCCCGCACTCCTCTCGGGCCACCCATGCGCGCGCACTATTCCCGACCTTGAAACGCAGAACACCGCTTGCCGAGCTAAAGCCGGGGGCTCTATCGTCAATAGTTACGTGCTACTTAGACCGCGAGCTGAACTATCGGCCCGTCCAGTACATCCTAAGCGAAGCCGAGGACTCTGTTGCGCTCAGGCGGGTCAAGTCGCGACGGGAACGTGTCCGAACTCGTAGGGATCGGTCTGCATCGGCACCGTCTCAATCGCCTCCAGCGCCGAAGCCGAGCCGGCGACCAACTCGAATGTCAGGCCACTATGAAGCCGGCGCAGAAGCTCGGCGATCACCAAAATGCCGGCAACCAGCCCCACGAACGGGGCACCCACGGTCCGCGAGGCGAGCTGAGTCAGACCGCATGCGTCCACGCCAGCTTTCCTCATAGCCTTGTAGGCTGGCATGTCTTCGACGTTTACCGTTGCCGCACCGACATGCTTGGACCAGATGTCTTCGGCCCGACGCGACGCCGGGAAGGTGTGCACCGACAGGCTGCGGAAGGCTTCCGGTCCCGCACCGAGACCCGCTTCGACCACCAGCCCAAAGCCCGGATGCTCCAGCGCAGCACGCGCGATCTGGTTGTCGACCCCGCATAGGGCTACGGACGGATCATCTACCGTGCGCGTGGTGCTCTTTCCGAAGCGGCTCTCCAACAAATAGGTGTCGAACCCCCGCGCATCGAGCCAAGCACCGATCCTGCGCGTTTTGCGATGGCCGATGTCGCGGACGAAGGACAAGAGCGACGTACTATCGTTTGACCTTGCGAGGCGGTCGTCGTCCTGCAAGACCAACTTCACCTCCTTGGGGTTGGCGTAGGGGAGCGTCGCCAAGACCCAGGCGAAGGCCTGCCCCAGATTCCCGAGGCCGATCAGCCAAAGAGACGACGGCAGGAATGCGAGCGCCGGTTCCGACCCATCAGGTACCAGCCAATCGGCGCTGGGAGCCCACAGTGAAAGACCGAGAGCGCGATGACCGGCCATGACATGATCCTTGGCGTGCCAGGCGAAGGCTTCGGCCGCACAACACGCCGCCGCCAGCACTGGCGCCAACGCGATCGCCGCATCGTTCGGCTCCATGTCGTCCGCATCCGCTGGAACAACGCCACCGCGCCAACCCGACCATCTGAGCCGCCAGACGGGAGTCTTCGTTTCGGGCTTCGGCCCGATGCCGACAACCGCCGAAGGCCATTTGGGGTTGGCGTCCCCCACGACGCGCCCCCCGTAGTCGGCGACCGCGCGAGCGAGCGTGCGTGCCCTCGTCAAGCGCGTCAGTGGCCTGGAGTCCGGTAAGCCGACGACCTCGACGCCTCCAAGAAGGCTTCTTCGCGCGACATTGACGAGTGTCAGCAACGCAATCTGCTCCTCGCGCGACGTTGCAATCGACGCGCTGACATGGATGGTGAGGCCGAAGCTTTGCAGCAGCGCTATGGCTTCGTCGTGTGTGGCGGCGCGCCCGCTATCCATGAAGTATTTCGCGCCGCGATGAAGGGTTGAGGCGTCAAGCATGGCGTTCCTCCATTATGCCCAGAAACCACGATAGAAATACCGCGATGCCGCTAGGCCACCCCGGTTGTGCCAGGTGTGATCGCCGACGTACTCATAGACGCCGAGCTTGTCCGGCCGGATCGGCCAGCGCGCGAACTCCGGCACGATGATCGCGATGTGGCCTTCACGCGCGACCATCGGATTCGTACGGTCGGAGTGGCTTTGGAACGCCGCGCCCGGATGCGTGTGTGCATCCCCAACCACCGTCAGTTTCTTCTCTCGGCAAAGGGACCAAAGCCGCGCAAATGCGTCGCCGTGCAAGACGCAGACGCCCGTGTCGTAGGCATGGGGGTCAAGATCATCGTAGTAGACCACCTCCCGCACTTCCTTCCGGCCCCGGTCATCGACACCGAGAAGGAACGCGCCGGCTTCGTGGCGTCCTTCGCCGCGGCGTTCAAGTTCGGAAATGATCCTGCGCCAGAGCTGCGGCGAACACCGCAGCCGATAACTAGGCGCCGCGAATGCCCGAATAATCGCTTTCAAAGAAAAGGCCATTGAGTTGCTCCAGGTAACAGATGATCCCGCGATCCGGCCGCCAGAGCCGGCTCGGATGTTCGTTGCGCCAGTTGTCATGTCCATCAATGGACATGCGGTCGCACGGCAGGTACAGGCATTGCCCCTGCTTCCACTCCGGTCGGAACACGGCCGAGACAAATTGCGGCCCCGTCGGCCAACATGCCGGCGGCAGCGGCCGGTTGGCCGCGATGTCCCAGGGCTGTGCCGTCACCGGCGTCCGCCGATACCCCGAACAGGTGAAGCGAAAGCCGAACTCCCCCGGCGCGCCGGGCCGCGGCGGAGCCGCGACGGCGATCACGACATGTGGCCACTGAGTTGATACGTGGCGAAACCGGCCTTCGATCTCGCCGCACCGGAACTCCAGTGCGGCCAGATCAAGCTCAAGAAGAACGCGATCGGGAGGCAGCGCTGCGTTCATGTCAGCCCTCGACCCGCTTCTCCGGCACGAGATCGAGGCAGAGGGAGCAAGCATGCCCCTCGACAAGCTCGTGCAACGGCGTGTCCGCCGCCGGGCGTTTCGTCGACTGGCAGATCTGGAGCACGTGCTCGGCCGCGTCTTTCGGGGTCAGCTTGAAGGTGTGCACCGCCCAAGCCTTCACCGCGCGCACGCGCGCGCCGGGTGCAAACTCATGTTCGGCCGACCGTTCGAGATAATGGACGGTCGTCTTGATGCGCTCGCAGCGGCTGACATGCACGCGCATGCCACGCTTGAGCCCCGGCACCGCATGGTGGTGCTCGCCGAGCAGCGGCTCTTCCGCCTCGTCGATGAAGATGTGGGTCTCGGCGTCGAGCGCCACGCCCACGGCTTCGATCGCGGCGCGCAGCTCGCCGATCGTCGCGGCTTCACTGACTTCCGCCTCGATGATGCCGGGCCGCGCCTGGACCTGAATGAAAATGATGTGCTTCGTCATGGCTTTCCTTTCCGGGGCCGATTGCCCCTCTTAAGGAAAGCGTCGCGACGCTCAAAAAAACGGAAGTCGCCTTAGGCGCCTGTGCAGATGAAGTAGCTCGGGCAGTTCGCGCAACGCCGCGTTTCCGGCTTCGCCTGAAATTCGCCCCGCTCAATGCCGGCAATGGCATCAGTGTAGTGCGTAAGGACCTTTTCGTCGTCCTTCGCCAGCACCGGCATGACCTCGCCGGTTGCAAGGTAGAACGCACCGACCGAGAGCCCCTTGCCGGGATAGGCCTGCCTAGCGCCCTTGCGAAGCAAGGCATAGATCGGCTTGCCCGGCTCACTCTTGGTCTTTTTGCCGGTTCTGATGCGCTGGACCTGCACCGAACCACCTGCGTCGATCAAGACCCTGTCCGGCGTGATCAACACTCTGTGCTTGCCAAAGAGAATTGACCATTCACCGCGACCATAGGTGCCCGTCTCTGCCGCGATGGTCTCCGCCATCTCGCGAACCATGCCTTCGGCGTTCTTGCGGTGAAATCTTTCGAATCCTTGACCTTCCTTCGGACCTTCAACCGCCCACACCTCGGCCAGATGCGCCAGCGCATCAGCGACACCTATAACATTTCCTTTTTCCCGCTCCTCTTCAAGCCAACTGACCGTCTTGTAGACGCAGCGATGAAAGCGGAGATACGACGACTCGTCTCGTCCACCACGTAAGCCATCGAGATACTCATTGCGATAGCGCGCCGGGCACTGCGTGTAGATCTCCAGCTCGCGCTCCGTATAAGCCTCCTTGGGCTCGACCGGGCTGCGTTCGCGCTCAGGAACGTAGGATTTTCCTGAGCCCGCGAACGATACGTGGGACACAAGGCCAGCCAACGAATCAAGAAACTTCGAGGGGTTCGAGCCGCGCTTCTCGGTGTACTTCTGCGCATAACTCATCGACAGCACGTCGCGTGCGCGCGACATGGCGACGAAAAACAAGCCTTCTTCCTCGGCTACACGATCGCTTGGCTCCATGACAAGCCGGACCAATGAAGGCGGCGGTTCAATGCGCTGTCCGCTGCGCGTGTTCGGCATGTACCCCGCCGCAATGACCGGTAGATGGACGCCTCGAAACTCAAGCCCCTTGCTGCCGTGAATTGTCATGACCCTGACAGCGTCGATCTCCGATGCCTCCGAAGAAATCGCGCGAAAGACGGTATCCTCGTTAAGCGCTTCGATCCGACGGATACGGTCCAGAAACCGTTTCCTATTCGTTTGGCCCATGGCGCTATACTCGCCGCAAACCTTCAGCAACTGATAGATCGCGATCAGCTTTTGTTGTGCGATTGCCGCATCGCCGGCCAGCATTCGATGGAGATAGTTGCTCCGCTCGAACAACCAGGTCGTGAGCAGTAGCCAGGGCGACGCTCGCTGAAGCCCGTCAAGTTCGCCGCCAAGCTTCTTGAAGCCCGATCGGCCGGCATCGGAAAGCCCCTCGATTTCGTCGACTCGCTTTAGACATTCAAAGTACGCCTCCTTGTTCTCGCGTGCCCACGCGATCAACGTCAGAACGTCCTCCTTCTGCACCGCATAGTCGGGCAGTGCTGCCACGCGCACGAGGCCGATACCGCCGAGCTCGGCATCGATGCTGGCTAGCGACAAGAGGTCGCGCACCTCGGAACGTTCGAAAAGATCGCCGAGATAGAGGAGAGGAACACCAAGCTGTTCGAGAATTCCTGTAATCCGCCCAAGGGTCAGGTGCGAGCGCGCCAGGATCGCTTGCTCGGCATAGGGGATTCCGGCCGCTCTCAACTCTTCAATCTTGTCGCGTATTGCTTCGCCTTCAGCCGACAGGGTTGGCGTCGACGTGACACTTACCGCCTTACCGGTACCTCGTGTCGGCGTCCAGGTAGCCGCCATGCGGCCATCGCCCATGGCACCAGAAAACCGCGCGAATGCCTTCACAATAGGCGCGTAGGATCGGTAGTTGTTTGCAAGCGCGTGCCGCTTCCCACCGAAGGTCTTCTCGAAGGTCGCAACATTCGATGGTTGCGCCCCACGAAACCGGTAGATCGACTGACGCGGGTCAGCCACCACCCAAACATCAACGCCGGCTTTTGTGAGTGCCTTCAACAATTCTGCGCTCGCAAAGTTCACGTCCTGAAACTCATCGACGAGGATGTGCTTGAAGCCGGCGACATACGCCTGGACCTCAGGATGGCTCTTGACGAGATCGCCAGCCATGACGACCAAGTCACCGAAATCAACGGCGTCCGCGCTCTTCAGCTCCTCCTCATAAATCCGGTAAATCACAGCGATTTCGAGCGCGCGTTCGGCATCCTCATGCTCTTCGTCGGTCCTCGCCGCCGCTCTGAAGGCTTTTGCCTCAGCTTCGTACTGATCAACTGTGATCCGTTCGTCCTTACAGCGCGAGATGACCTTCAGAACCGGCACAAGCTCGTAGGCCGGCTCATAGAGATTCTGAAAATGCTTAAGCGGCAGCTTTTCGAGATTTGCTTCCAGCAGCTCAAGCTGCCCGGTCTGGTCGAGCGGGCGCACGTTACTGGTGCGCCCGAACCGTAACGGCCACTTGCTAACGAGTTCGAGCCCGAACTGGTGAAACGTGCCGACCCACATCTCGATCGCGGCGTCTGAGTTCATCGCAGCGATACGCTCACGCATTTCTTCCGACGCTTTGCGCGAGAAGGTTAGGGCCAGAAACGAAGCCGGCGTGGATTTCTCGTCTAGCTTCCGTTGAATGCGACGGACCAGCGTCCGCGTTTTGCCAGTGCCGGGGCCCGCCTCAACCAGCAATGGTTCCCCCTCCCACATCACGGCAGCTTGTTGACTTTCGTCAAGATCATGGACGGCGACAGGCGCTGCCTCGGGCGCCGGGCCGATCGGCGCAAGCAGCACGGCGCGCACCATCTGGTTCATCACCAACGAAACCGGAATCCCGAGTTCATCGGCGATTTCCGCGGGCCGACGGTTGCGAACGACGAACTCATCGCGAAGCCAATCGCCGGGGCACAGCAATTCACCCGCGAAAATGTCAGCCTGAACTTCTTTCCGTTCGCTTGGTGAATACCCCTCGACCTTGCCGGCGCCACTGTCGACCGGATCGCCACCGAGCCCATCAGGACGCACCGTCACCTCGTTGTGCGGATCGTGGTGCATGTGAAAGTGGCCGATCTCATGCGCGACTACGACGAGCTCACCTCGTGGGTCCAGGCCTTTCTTGACGCGCACGAGACGAAATTTGCGATTCAAGGAGCCGAGCGTACCCGCCGGAAAGTCATGCGGCTCGACCTTGAGGCGATCGGCCTTCAGCGCGGCTGCGATGATTTTTGCGGCGCGGCGGTCGCCGCCCGTTTCCGCCATTGCTTTTGCGTGGCACGCCCGCGCTTTGCGGCGAATGTCGATCCAGGCGTCCATGACTTACACCTCTTCGAGCCAGTAGCGAATCCGTTCTGGCGTCATCGGACTGTCCCGAATGATGTCGTCATATGGACGCGCGCGAATAACCGGCGCTTCGGTTGCCTTTGCATGCCCGAAGCTCGGTTTTGCCAAAGCCATATCCAGGGCAGCATCGAATACCTCGCGCGAGATCTTGAGGAATTCGCAAACTGCATCGACAAGCCGCTTTCGAACGGGTCGCAACATCGCGCCGTCGAACAGGTCGGCCAACACACCGCGTGCGATGTCCATCTCGTCGGCCATGTCGATAACGTCGATGTTCCGCGCTGCGGCGAGATCATGGAACGACTTCGCCTCAACCGGGGCCTTTTCCCTCTGCTGCGCATTGAAAAAGGCGTTCAACATATTGCTAAAGCCTCGATCGAGCAGGGACTGGCTGACTTCAACTTCCGCCTCCCCCTTTTCACGTGCGGCCCAATCCAGGGCCACGGCCGCATGCGCTCGGATGTCGTCGGCATACTCCGGATACCGCTCAATCCACGTGATGATCTGCTCCGTGGTCGGCTTCTCGCACTCCTGATGAAAGGCGATCAGGATGGCGTCGCGTTCTTCCCTTTTCGCACTTTCGTTCATGATCCTTCTCCTACCTTCTTGTTTGTCAGTTCCTGGACTTCCCTCGTCTTTTTCAGGATGTCCTGAATCTCCTTGATCCATGTTTCGACCGTCTTCGAGCTACGCCCGACCGCCTTAGCGATGGAGAACCCCTTCTTCGATCCGGCCGGCACCTTCTCCATATGCAGCCGGAATGCGAGGCGCTTGCGCCAGTCCAAATTATTGAGGTGAGCGAGAACTCGCTCGACATCCATACTTTCCTCGAAATGCTTCAGGCCTTCGAGCAGTGCTGCGCCCGGGTGACCCGCGTCAGAGATCGCATCATCCCCGACGAAGCCACTTACGTCCTCTTCTGCTTCCTGGGGCTCGCTCGGCCCGACGAGGTGCCGGACAGCGCTTGCCTTGTCCTCGTCCAACGGCACGTCGTCGTTCGCCGCATCTTCTTTGCGTTCATGGGTCAGCGGAATCCGGCTGTCGCGATATTCCCTCGCGATCGCGTCCTTCGCCCGAAATGTCACGCGGGCCCAGAATGCCTCGCGCAGCGCCTTCCCGTCCGCACTATCCTTTTTGAGCAGTGCCTCGAAAATCGCGAAGTGAGTCGCGAGGATGATGTCCTCGCCGCCAGCCGGGTGATTGAAGCCGATGTATGTCCTCAGCCATCTCATCAACATCCGGTTCAGCCGGTCTCCGATCGGATCGCGGACTGCCGCGTCGATATCAGGCCCCAAATCTTGCAAGGCAGCGACCAGCGCTTCCGGTGGGATCTGCGCCAGGCGGCGATTAGCCACGACTTTCCTCCAACCCTCCAGATCGGAGGAGGCCGGCGGCGATTCGTCACTTTCATCTTTCATCGCGAATACCTCGCTGTTGACGCTGCTCCTTAAGGAAAGCGTCGCAACTCAGAAAAAAACGGAAGTGGCCTCGCAAAAAACGCGTGATGCCCACCCACAAAATCGACAATAATGACATTATTTCAATAGCTTACATGGATACTCCTATTCGCACCCACCCGCGACGAGCCCGCGTTAGGCTTTCATCGATGCCCCCGCGGTTTAGGGAGACGTTGCATCTCCGCTTCTTCGGAACCCGCCATCCGCAGTGGCGATTGACGATCGATCGCAAGCAGATCGTGAGGCTGGCGCCATCGGTTTGGCGACCGAGCGGCTGCAAAAGTGACTTCGTTCTCCGAAAAGGCAAAATCCGTTGGTGCTGGTAGCTTTCACAAACCAGTCGAAATGTTGACGGCGGGTGATCGGTCACCCCTTCCGAAGAGGTGACCTCCGCGCCGCGACGTCTCCCCGCGTGTGCGAGCGTAAGCGGACTTTGTGATCAGGAGCGTAGATTGGCCTGTTGCAGTTGCGAAGGCAATTGGGCTTCTGATCTAGCTCTAAATGCTGGCGCCCCTCCCGCTGCCGATACGTGATTGAAGAGTCGCGACGAAGCCGGCACACGTTGTGATGGCACTCATCGCGATGGAGTCGTCCGGTTGATTCTTGATGCCATCTACTTGCTTTTCGGTGAGGCAACCGAAGAATTTTCCCTTCAGAATGTCCATCTTCTCCTTGATTTCGGCGATCTCTAGCGTGTGAGCGATCTTGTTGCGCAGATCGTTGGCTGCCTCCAAGACTTCCCACAAGGGATCCTGGTCTTCGGGCTTCGAAAGAGCCCTGCACTTTTTCATTTTCGCTGCGAATGGCTTTTTGATCCATCGCTTTTTCAGACCGCTCGACGTCATGTAGTCATTCATCGTCTGCTCGGCGAGCAGGTGCGATTTGAGCGCGGCGAGAATGAGTTCATCCATCGCCTTCGCGCGCTCGAATGCTTCCTCGCGACGCTTTTCGAGTTCTGGATCGTCCGGCTTCACTGATCTCTCGCTCTGCGTATGGTGGCACACTCCGATTGCGCACTTCACCGACTCGCAGATTGAAAATTATCTGACTCGCCGTCAAGATTGCATTTGGGGCTTAGGGTAACCATGGGTGTGGGCGCGTCGCCTTGGCCGACGACAATGGATTGGGGAGCCGAGATTGAAAATTCCTGCCAAGATAAAGCTTTGGCCGCACCAGGCGAAGGCTACCAAGATGGCGTCCGCCTATCTGGACTTCACCGTGCAATCCGGCAATCAGCAGAAAGCGGCACTCGTCAATATTCCGACCGGCGGTGGCAAAACCGCGATAATCGGAACCATCGGTCATTGGCATCCGAAGGTCGACGTCCTGCTCGTCGTGGCACCACGAAGCGCGATCCGGGACCAGCTTGCGCGAGAGCTCGGCGGACAGCGCGGCTTCGCCCTCGACGCAATCCCGAAGCGCGGGAACGTTACCGAGGCGCAGTTCGACGAGTACGTCACAGCATTCACGGCTGCTTTCTCGCAATCGTCGCGCACCGCGCGCCTTGCTCCGGCAACCCGGCTCCTCGCGATGAAACGCCCCGACTTCTTCGTCTGCGTGAATGGTGGCAACATGGCAGGTCTTGCCTCCGCGCTTGCGTTTGCGCGTACCACCATCAAGCTCGAAAACTACTGGGAGCGGGTGATCGAGCCCATCCAACAGGCAGCCGTGGTATAACGCCCCACGGCCGACGGGCTGGGAGATGGAGCTGTGGGACGTCCGTGTCGCTATGCTCGATGCTATCTACTACCAACCAAAGCCTAACTGAGGGGGACGGGGCGTCAGCCTTCTCAATCCGTTCCGGGACCCTTGATCTCATGGGGCCAGATTAGAATGACATCGTACTGTACTTTCCTTGTGCTCGACCCGACTCACGTCGAAGCGGTCGACTCGTTGTGCTCGGCTACTGGATGGACAACTCGCTTCATTCCCGACCCATCGGAACGATTTTGGTTTCACAAAAGTGGATTGACGGAGATCTCGCATCCTGCTGCGCTCATCACGCCGCCTGGGGGCTCTATTGCCGGGCAATTGATGGTGATCGACGCGGACGAGACGACGGCCAACAATATCATTGGCCTCGTCTACGCGGCTAGCAACATCATCGAAGGAAATCCTAAGCAACACGCTACTCTCCGCAGAGCTTTTGAACTGCCTGAAAACCCAATTGAGCAACTAGGCGTTTTCCGCGACGTGTTTCGAAGTCGTGGCTTCTTTGAGCAATTCAGGCACAGCTTTGATTTCCCTCTTGCGGTGGCGTTGGCGGCAACAGCGTGGCCCGACAAAGGTTTTGTGTATGCAATCCACAAACTATCGAGAAGCTTCGAAACGGAAAGCATCACATGGTGGTCAACCCATCCAGTGTACGGACAGATTTTTGACAAGCACTCTGAACTCTACTCGAACCACGTTAGCACCTCGATAGCAATCAACCTTGCCTTCTCAGCGATTGAAGAACTCAAGCTTCAAGTGAAATCAAGCGCCGCCAAAGCGCGGTTTCTGGCGGGCGACTGGAACCCTGCTGTGCTAAAAGATTTGTTGGAGAGGCTACAGAATGCGGAGATAGATGTTAGCCAAAAGATGAATTGGATCGTGAGGGGCGATAAATCCAAACCGGAAGCAAGCATCAAGCCAGCACTTGGGGCGCCCGCTCCGTATAGCGACGGTCAAGTCGTTCGTGATGTGGAATTGACGATACCTGAAGCACTCCACATCAGCAGCTTCATTCGAAATTTCATGACGGCACACGGTTTCAGTGAAGCGTCGCCATTCTTAGGCCCGTATGAGGTCTTTAACGTGCAGAGTTTAGCTCGCCGGCTCATCCTATCGAAAAGCCGATTATGGAACGTCAGTACCGAGGATATTTTACGTCGGACCAATTCTGAAACCGAGGGCTAACGACCCTCCAATTCTCGATCCTCCAGAAAAATGAGACGCCTGTTGCGCGCGTTGATCGCCGCTCCGCGCGTATCTGGAGAAATTGACAGGGTGGTCGCGCCAAATCTGCGTCAGCTTAGAACGGCCTACAGACAACTAGCCGAAGGACGGCGAGGTACACGAAGCACTCGCGATTTATCGCGGCCTCTCGGACCTTGAGTAGCGTAAAGCTGCGCTGGAAAGAGAGGGCGATGCATTAAGTGACGGTGGAAGCAGCTTGAGCGACGTCGACCTGCCGAGCACGACCGCCGACAAATTTGCCCGCATCGTCCTCGCCACGTTGCAGGCTTGGCATTTTCCGGAGATCGATCGCGTTCACTTCGAAGCCAAAACGCGCGACCTCGTGATAAACGGCAAGAACCGGATCTCTTTTGGCAAGGGGCTCGGTGCCATCACGCGGGCGGCGTTCACGATCAGCCTCCTTCAATATTGCCGGCAATTTGAAACCCCGCACCCTGGTTTCGTCGTGCTCGACTCTCCCCTGCTGTCTTACAGGGAGCCGGAGGGAGACGGCGATGATCTCAGCGACACAGATCTGAATTTCACTTTTTCGAGTTTCTCGCGAAGCTCCAAGACGACCGGCAGGTTCTAGTGGTCGAAAACACCGATCCTCCGGCAAACATCCAGGCCTCCGCGCAAGTGGTCAAATTCACGAAGATCGAAAGTATTGGCCGCTATGGGTTCTTTCCGGTCGCCACGGAATTTTCGTAGCCGCGAACGCCTTTCTACCCAATCTCAGGATTGAAAATACTAGTGCGATGCGCCTGAAGTGGCGTTGAAAGATTTGGCGTTTTAGATGCTGTCGAGTAGAAGTTCCTTAATGGGGATCGCACTCTATCGACAATACCGGCAAACTCTGAAGGCGACGCCGTTCACGGGCCGCTACATGCCCTATAACTGGTCAAACTTGCCCAATCCGGTGGACGCCCAATGGATGGCGTATTCGTGGATGCTCGACGAATTCGGGCGTGAACTGGCCAATACAGTCAATGGATTTACCAACGACGTCCACAGCCTGGCGGCTTGGTCGACGGTGGTCGGGTCGCTGGCACAAAAAAGGCAGTTTGAGGCTACCCGCGAATTTATCGACAAGCTGGCAACCAGCGCCGTGAACCTTCCCTATGTTGTAAAGGGCCGCTTTGCTTTCGCTGCTGCTCACCTTTGTCATCAGGCTAACATGCTCAAGTTTCCAGCGACTTGGAACGACGACCTCCCGCTCGACTGCGACATCTACCCCCACGTTGCTGACAGCTACGGCAAATCTTGGAAAAGCTACAAGCGCCTGAAGCGCGCGCTTGATGCCATTGGCGCACGTGCCTTTCGCGATGGCACTGGCGACTTCCGAAACGCCTACAATCATCGCTTCTCGCCGCGTTTCGTGGTTGGGATGACACAGCTCGTAACACGAGCCGTCAATGCGTCCACGGGTCAGGTTCGCTACGGGTTTGGGGGGCGTGATCCGCTCGACCTTGCTAAGATTGTGACCTTACTGGAGCAAGAGCAACTGCGCTTCTACGCGGCCTTCGAGAGTTTCCAAGAACTCGTATACGAACACGAAAGAGCAATCCGAAATCACGTCAAACCCACGCTTTGATGTCGCTTTCGATTACAACGCAGACATTCAAATGCAATCTCCGACACTCCCTTTGAGGCGCGTACTGCAGATTTACATCACCCAGTTATTGAGTTCATTGGAGATCGAACATGAATGTTGCATGGGGCTCACGTCTCAGCAGCGAGACTAAGGGGCTCGACGTTATAGGCATCCGAGCCCTCGATCAGAATATCGAGGCCTCGCTGACCAACGGGCTCACGACCATCTCAATTCGTGCCCGATACATTTCGATCCTTCCTTGGGCGATCGGTCAATTCTTCGTGGAAGAGAGTGCTGGCGGCCGCGTGCGGCATGACAAGGATGCGCTTGCCGTCTACCTGAACAGGGTTCGATTTCTTGTGCTCGCTGCGACGTTTGTTGATGAGGGTGCCTCACGGATAGGCGCCATGGGCTCAGACTTCTATCTCGACGAGATGGCCGCTCTTGTCGCGGGCAAGACCGTCAGTATGCCCGACTTCGGCAATGTCGCTGTGCTCGGAACGTATTTCGGGCCCGCCAGCGCGCTCGGACTTGTCGAGTCTCGTCCTGAATCTAGTGGCCTGCCTTTTGGCCTGACCGCGCGCGGCACCGCCATGTATCATGAGCGAAACACGGCGCTCGAAAGCACTCGCCTGCTCAATTTGCTGCGCGAAGGAGGCGATCTTGACTACGACACGGCGCGCGCGGCGGTTCCAGCCTTCTCGCTCGCGAGAATTGCTGATTTTGGTCGCGAGGTGGAGCTGTTACGAGAGGCGTTCGAAGAGGCGTGGGTGCCGGAGAGCCCACTCGCAGCAAAACGAGTTGCCCAAGCCTATCAGCGGATGACCGATACTCGTTCTTGGCTGGATCGAGAGCTCGAATTAGAACCGGCCAGTGCCAGCGAGCTGATCGCCCGAAACTATGATCGCGCGGTGCTTGAGGGCGCGGGCGGCATCGAGCTTGAATGGGCCACCTTCGAGTGGCACCGGCGTGTGCATTTTGCCCTTGAGTTGCTCCTCGCCGCGATGACGAGAACGCTTCTGGACGAAGGCAGCATGTCGGTCGCGCAGGTGGTCGCCCTTTGGTCCTCACACGTTGTTGGGTCAGAGCCGCTCACCGATCACTGGAATTCGCCGATCGACGTCGCTGCGCTTATTGTTCAACCTGGACAATTCAGCGGCGGCCTGTTGCGCTCGAGCGACTTTCATCTCGAACCACACATCCAGGCGATCCGAGCCTTCGAGATACTGGTAACGCAAGCGCGTGACGCACAATCCATCGGCATCACACCAGGTGCAAGTAGCGGGGCCTCGGCACCATCTGCACGAGCGATCCAGCTGGTGGGGGCCGGAGTTGGCACACTCGGCGCGGTGCTCAGCGTCATCTGTGACGAGTGCGTCGCGCAGCGCCATATCGCCAACACGATGCGCAAAATGGGTAACCAGCAGGACTGCTCGCTGCGCTTCTACCCTGACGGTCCAGTCCTCGTTCCCACGGATATCGACTTCAGCCCGAATTATTCTGGCAGCCGTCTGCAGAATACGATGCGTATCCTCGCCGACATAGGCATGCTCAACATAGGCGGAAGCGGCGTGACCGCCGCCAGCGTGACTGACTGATGGCTGAGATCAACGTTCTCCAAAGCCTGGTCGAAGCGAGTAAGCGCGCAACGACTGCCGTAGTCCTAACCCACAACATCGACTTCATGTTTGCGCAGGCGATCCTGGTGAACCGGTTACGCAAGAGCGGCGCCCCGCGGCTCACGGTGTTCGCCGATGCTGGCTGTGCTGCCGCATCTTTTGGCCGGCAGAGCGAGATCGCTGACCGCGTTGGTCGATCATACCGTGTAGTTCCGGTCGATCTTGGAGTCGGGCGGCGCTTCCATCCCAAGGCAATCTTCCTCGCTGGCCCGGAAGGCGCCCGACTCGCCGTCGGAAGCGGCAACCTTGGCCATGGCGGCTGGAGTGGCAATCGCGAGATCTGGACCTATTTCAACTTTCCAGGTGAAGGCGGACCGGCAATCGCGGCCTTCCGCGACTACCTCGAAAAAGTCTGTGACTTGGCTGGGGCGAGCGACGCCGTGCGGGCGACAGTCCTTGACCCGTTCCGCTCAGAAGCATGGGCGGCTGACCTGCCTGGTCCCGATCATCTGCTCGAGCTGCCTGCCGACACTCCGCTGATGGATCGATTGCTTTCCCAATTGCAAGAGCCGCCGGTCTCCTTCGACATGATGGCCCCGTATTTTGACCCTGAGGGGGTGGCGGTCAGTGAGCTTGCAGCCCGCCTCGGCGTGCCGATGCGGGTGCTGATCCAGCATGGTAAGGAGGGGCTCTCTTCCAAGGCCGCAGCCAAACTGCCCCCGTCCGCACGTATCTTTGGAATTACGCCGGGCTCCGAGGAACGGCAAACGATCCACGCCAAGCTTTACGCGGCGCATTACAACGACCGTGTGGTGATAACCGCCGGCAGCGCTAATTGCTCTCGCGCGGCATTGCTGAGTAGTGATAACGGCAACGCCGAGCTTATGGCGGTCACCCATCTTTCCCGCGCAGAATACGAAGAGCTTTTTTCGGGCATCTATATATCGGATGGGCCTCCCGATCTCCCGGAGACCTCGCCGAATGCAGATTGGGACGAGATCGAAAGTCCCCCCGTGCGAGTGCTCACAGCCAGCTTTGACGCCGGTCTACTGGTCGTGCGCTGCGCCTTCGCCGGCGGCGATACGCCATCCGAAATCAAGGTTGTCGTGAACACCGGCTTGCTGATTGCGGTCGCAGACGAAAGCGGCTCATTCTTTGTGACCGTTTCCGATCCAGGATCCCGCCTTTGGGTCGAAATCGACACGGCTGCTGGCGCGGTTCGGAGTGCGCCGATGTGGATCGACCACGAGGCTGAGCTCCGTGTTGGCCGGCCAGAGTTCAACGTTCAGGCGAGCCTTGCCGGCAACGAAGGACCGATCAGCTCCGAAGGCCTCATCGATATCTTTACGCTCGTCGTTGAGCACTACAAAAGCTCGGTACCATGGGCTGCCACGCGGGACGGCAAGAATGCTTCATCTCCGGTCGAATACAATCTGGACGACGTCTTCTCCGCTGGGTTCGGCCGGCGGAGCTGCGCACCGGTCCCAGGCGGGGGTTACCTCACGACCGACGAATGGAGTCTGATGAATGACTATTTCAGGCTTGGCGGGAGCACGCGACGTACCGGGGATTTATCAGACGATTCAACCGACGATGGGGACCCGGCGAAGCCAAAAGAACCACCGGTTCGTACAAGGCCGCTCGAACCGACACAGATACAGAAACTCGCGCGACTGATGGATAGAGCGGTCTCGTCGATGTCGTCTATGGCATTCCTCGAGAGCCGGCCTCCGCCACGCCTTGCTGCCGACATCCGTACAGTCGCTCTGCTTTTGGGTATCGCGAGACGGCGCGAAAGAATGGACAAGGCGAGAGTCGACAGCGCCAGTGCGAAACTATTCCATGCGCTATTCGTCGGAGACGGAAGCCGCCCGCTTCTTGACCTCTACATTGAGGCTCATCCGGAGGCACCCGCGCTCATGCAGTCGTCGGACCTAACGGCTGCGATGACGCTCTGGATCGCGGATCTCTTTAACAAGCCGGAAGCGGGAGCCTGGTTCAGTTTTGCCGCCACACGTCTCGCCGCGGTCCATCCATGGCTGACCCTGGGCAAAGATGATACTGTGGACAGCCTTGAGCGGCTCTCGTTGCATGTTGCGAGGCTCGCAGAAGCCCTGCCCGACTTCTGGCTGAGCTGGGTCCAGGGTGGCGCCGCCATCCGGGCGCTGATGGAACGTCTGACCGACCCGGCTCAACTGCTCGCAACTGTCACTCGTCCGCGCATCTATTCTGGCGAGATTGTTTGGATAGGCGATCAGTTCGCCGTCGCCGAGGCGAACTTCGACAGGAAAAGCAACGCCGACTTCTTCCTGCTACGCGAGGCGCGGCGCGCAAGGTACCAGGGGAGCAGGGCCGTTCCGATTCTCGATGTTATCGATGCGGTGGAGCTTCCCGACGTCGTGAAGCACACCATTAAGCAGATCCTGACGCCGGCTGGGCAAAGGGGATAGAGCGACCCTAGGCTTTGATTTAGCGAGCGATCTCACGACGATACTCTGCTTCAAGTAGTTTCATCTCGCGCAACTACTTCGCGGCGCGTGCCAAACAAAAGGCCTTCTGATGCCGCCGCTAACTGCCGCCAGCTGTAGCGTACAAATCGGACGGGAAGCGATCTCACCGTGATTCCGGCTTGGGTTCGATGCCGGTGGAGGCGAGTGTCCAGACCGTAACGGCATGGAGGCATGCCTGCTGCAGGGGAGCCTGCGTTTATTTTTTGCCAGCTAATACCGCGCATCAGTTGTTGGTATTCCTGTTGGTATCGGCAGCATCCGAAGACGAAAATTAATCTAAATTCAAATGGTTATAGCATTAGGCGATTATCGGCCAGGGGCACCCGACGTGATCGATGTGCTAAGTCGAGGGAGGGGTCATCTCTTCCAGTCGGTGAGATCCTGGCATCGCCCAATCAGTGACAGCGTCCTTAACGCAGCGCTGCGCGTCTCGGATACGACCAGATCGAATTGACCAATGGTGGCCTGCGATCCACCGCGTCAACGCTCCCGATCGAAAGCGGCAAGTGACAAGCGGATGGGATCGAACGTCAAGTCCGTGGCGCCTTTACCCATGCCGCCGAATTCTGGCAGGTGCGCCGTGCGGATAATGCGGTGGTGGGCGGACGAGTTCGACCGGCTAAGGGAGCACGGTCGTGTCGTCAAAATGAATGCCTGAGGAATAGCGCGTTCAAAGTGGGATTGCTCCCTTAAGTCGCACGTCCTTTAGTTCGACATGTTGGTGTCAAGGAGCGCCAGAAGTGAGCGCACCACTACTAGTCGCCGCCGTCCGATCGTTGTCGTGACGATACGCCCAGCTCCTATCAACTCGTAAAGCTTCGTGCGTCCCAAGCCGGTCACTTCGCATGCATCGTCAATTGTGCAGGTGAGCCGCTGGGCGAATGGCATCGTGCTCGGTTCTGCGGCATTCGGAGCGGATAGACTGACTTGTGACTGTTGTCCGCCAGTTTTCTCTCGTCGATTGTATCTCACGCGGCCCTCCTGTTCCCACAATGCTCGACAGGACAAGGGTTGATTGTGCGACGAGCAACGTCAATGCGAACATCCGAGAGCGCTCGCGTACGACAGCGCACGTCAGCGGCGGTTTGAATATTTTTGGACACCAAGGGCGACGAGGAAATTTTTTCGCGAATACGCCAGCGACAGTGAGGCATCGCGCCGAGGCTAATCTGCTGATGTCGGCAGTAAATTCCGCAAGCGCTCGCCGCTGTTCACCAGCGTCTTATTCAACCATTAATCAACGAACGCGGCTGATGGCTACCTAAGTGCCTGAGTTTGCTGGCGCTCCCTAGGGGAATCGAACCCCTGTTTCAGCCTTGAGAGGGCTAAGGCCATTCGGTTCGATGAGCGCTGAAGGATTGGGTGGTTGGTTCGAAATGAGATGCGCTGACTTGGCCGGACCCTCGCAAGGATTCAAATACTGATCATTTATGAGGACGATGCTCCGGATTTGCTACGAGGTACTGGGCGCTGCTCCTCGCTCGCCAGTAAGAAGTTGAGTTGAATTCTGGTTGCGGCGAGGACTCGACCGGTCCCGAGGGAAATGCTTCTGGCGCTCTGACTAACTGACCAGGTTTTTGTAGAGATCCTATCAGGACGCTAATCGACTGCCGCCCTCCCAGTGCCAGTCACAGGGAACCATGTGTAAAGCCGAATGAGACTTTCGATTATCCCGGCCAATGCAAGAGGCCAGCTGCAATAGAACAGCCGAAAAATTCACCGGTTGAAAAACCGTTTTAGTCTTTCTTTCTCAACCGGTGAGCTTCTGTAAGTGCTTGATATAAATGGCGCGCCCGAAGAGATTCGAACTCCTGACCCCCAGATTCGTAGTTTAACGGTGAGGCAGCGAAGCCGGCGCAGCAAAGATCGTGAACCGCCACGCGAGCCGTGATCTGACGTGAGTTGCGGCGCTCGCCGTCGACCTGCGATCACAATTGAGTCATCGCTCCCCGTCCGCCCTCGCCGATTTTACGCTGCGACTTTCGTCCTGCCGCTTCCACGGCGCTTCCACGAGCGAAATTTCCAGCAAAATTGGGAGCAGCAAAAAGCCCTCGAAAACATGCGTTCTCAAGGGCTTGATGACTGGTTGCGGGGATAGGATTTGAACCTATGACCTTCAGGTTATGAGCCTGACGAGCTGTGCGGGAGCGGTCATGGATCCCGGCCCACTCAAATTTTTTGCTGAATTACTCGGCTCAGGCGGAAATCACCCTCCGTATCAGCCTCCACCCGAATCCCAGTCGCCTTGGTCGGTCCGTGTGGCGAGGTGGTGGATCGATAGCCACGTTCAGGGACCTCTCCTCCGAGATGAGGGCGCGAGTAGTAGCTTGTCCGGTGTCACGTTCAGAGCTTTTGCGATTTTCGCCAGGACCACGATTGTCACGTTTCTTTGGCGGCGTTCGACCTGGCTAATATAGGTCCGATCCACCCCCGCCTCATGGGCTAATCCTTCTTGCGACAGCCCAGCCGTCTTTCTGAGCGACCTGACGTTGTCAGCCACGACGCCGATTATTCCTTGATCGTCCTTCCCGACCGCCATCGGCCCAAAGAACGTCGGAGAAGACTATCGATCCACGGACTTTGAGTCCCATTTTTTGGCCGCAAATGTTAACTATCGTCTACATTAAGTTGCTTGATCTAATTGCTCCTCGAGGATCAATGGCCACCTGCAAGATCGCTTTCCACAATAGCAACCTGGCTCCGAAGCCTGCCTACGATGACTGACACGGTGGAAGCGTTCTGGGAGATTAGCGAATTGGGACCTTTGGGTCCCATATCATACCGCGCCGGCTATCGCCTCCGGGCGGCTATTATCTGCAATGTAGAGCTACCTGCAGCGATCGTTGAGGCAGCCATCTTAGCTAAGTCAGCGCTTGCGATAACGATCACCCCCGACGGACACGTTAGATCCAGCGTAGGTGGAAGTGCGGGCTCCACGTCGAGAGCAGAACCGATCGACCAGCTCATCGCCCAGTTGCTTTCAATCGAAAATCTACACCTCGAGGAGATCTCGGCGGGGGATTTGGCTTTGCTGTTAGAGCGGCTTGAGCGGTCGGTAGAACTTGTTCGACAGGTTATGAAGCATGGGTCGAATTAGCAATCCCTCGTGTCGGCGAAACGCGTCGCGGTCAGAATTGCTGTTGTCGGAAGGCGCTGCCGCGCTGGTTGGAACGCGACGTGTGACTGCTTACGCGACCCGATCCAAGCTGACGGGATGAGGCAATCCGCCGCCGCGGCCATGGACCACGCAGATTCGATCATCTGGCCTCGTTTGCATCAAAAGCTGCGGCGACGTTCGGAAGCTCGCCAAAGGTAGGGGTGACCTCAATGTCCTGTGGGGCAACGATACTGTGCCTGCTGCGACCAGCAAGCACGCCCAATTGCAAGTCTTCGAGGCGCGGCCGCGCTCCGCTGGACTTAGAGCGGTCAGGGTCGCAAACTCGGACCTAAGCCGATAGGTAGCCCCCGCCGCTGGTTACGCGCGATGGTTAACCTGTTAAGTGCCGCCGATCCTGACCTCGTCGACGATGCCGGCCGAGTTACGGATGAGGCGGCAGGCCTCGCTGCCGAATGCCTACGCCGACGCAACGATAGCCTCATCGGCACCGATCGGTCCGAGTTCGGTCGCACTTGCGCTGCTGCCGGCGCGATTCCGGAATTCTCCGAACGACAAACCCAAATGGAGCATGCAGACGAATTTCACGAAGAGACTGCGCCACTTGAGCACGTTGTGGCGACACGTAGTGCGCCAATGGCGCCAAATCTTGGATGTGCAGACAACGACTTAGCCGCTCTTGGGCGATAGTGCTTTTATCTTGCTCTACACCCTACCCTGCCCCGTCCCCAAGCTTGGCTGGTCTGGCTTTGCTTACATTGCCAACTTCATCCACCCTGGTTCAATGGGAGCGACGTGAAGTAGAGGCCTTTCGCTCAACAAATTGAAATCAGTTTGAGCCCTGAGAGCAGGTGTGGACACGTCCCTGCAGCTCGTGAGAACCGACGAAATAGCACGTCCGGACATCGAAAATCGGGGCTCGATCCGACGCGAAATTCCGAGGATCAGCCCAAACAGTGTCCCAGGATCTGTCCGATTGATCGCATTTTGGCGGGCGGCGAAGCTCCTCTTCTGAACGCAAAATGCTCTTCTGCTTCCTCCCAAAGCAGCGCAAGAAACGCAAAAGGCCCCGCCTCCGAGGAGGCGGGGCCGATGGTCCCGGGCGATCAGTCGCCGTTGCGGCGCGACCAGATCAGGCTGAAGCCTTCGTCGCCTTCGACCTTCACCAGCGAGGCGTAGATCGGCGCCGGGAAGCTCGGATCGTCGAGTTTGACCGAGAGATATTCGCGATCGGTCTCGCGGGCGGTCTTCTTCCAGGCGGCGCCGAACTCGGTGGCGCCGGCGAAGATACGGTAGTCGGGAGCCTTGTCGTTGTCCTTCTCCGATGCCACGAACTTTGCCTTGATGTTCAGCGTCAGCGTCTTGATCGAGCCGGTGTATCCGTTGTCCGATGCGGTGAAGGTGCCGATGGTCGCCATGGTAATCTCCGTCTGTTGCTCGGGCCGCGCCCATCGCAGCCTCGATGGCGATCCTTGGCCCGGGGAGCGATCGGCCCGCAGCCTAAGGCCCGCAGCGCCAGCGGAGGACGGCGAAAGCCGGCTTTTTTGTTTTCCCGCGAGGAATGCCGCCGCTTGGCGGCAGGGGAAAAAAGCAGGCGTAGCCGTTGCAGGAAGACGATCGAGGCTCTTGCCGTCCCTCGGGCTTGATCGGCCCATTCGAGGTTGCGTTGGACGCGAGTCCATGAGCGAACTGATGGCGATTTTCGTGGCGACCGCCCCCCGCCGCAGCACCGGGACACGGCTGAATCGGTTGAAGATAGGTCGATGTCTGCGCATCAATCGCAGGGTGGACGCAGCCGGACCAACACAAGCGAACCCAGCGACATTTGCGCGTAAGGAGCCGGCGGTACCGCCAGAATTATCGGCCAAAGCGCGCTCTCGAAGCCTGCCATCATGACATGATCGAGGCGTCTGGCCCAATCGCTTCGCTCTTCAAAAGGAGGCGAAACAGTTGCCCCGGACGCGCCGAACGGACAGATTGTAGCCCTCATCCGAGCGAGGGCTTGCGTCGACAAGCCGTTACTTTGGACCGATCGAACCAGCCGCGCGCCATCAGGCACGTGGCCAAAATTTTGGAGCCGGCCGGGGCCGCCCTCGCGGCCCCGGCGCTGGCTTCATTCCGCAGCTTGCGAATGGAGCTCGCTGCCTTGCGCCTCGCTTTGCACATCGGTTTGCCCCTGCGACGCGGCCGTCCGCAGCAACGACGGGAGCCAGCCCGTCGCCGCCAACAGCTGCTCTGCGGCTTGCGCATGTCAGCCTTCGTCATGGCCGACATGCGCTCAGTCGCCTCCTCGCCCACGCCTTCGCGCACGGCTTCCAGAATGCCCGCCTTGGTGACACGGCCGAGACAACTGCGCACTGTCGGGCGCCAGCAACTGGTCATGTCGAGGGCCACGGCTTCGGCCAAACGATCGGCTGCCGCCAAGGCGCGCGGCCTGCGATCCCACGGCAATTTGACCGCATTGACGGTGAGCGCAACGCAATGCGCGAACAACGCCATGCGGCTGTCGTGGTCAAGTTCGGCCACAAAAGTCCACAAGGAGATCGCGTCCCGAGGTATCTGCCTTGCCCAGTTGTCATTGCCTGCAATTCCAGGAAAGAGGCCAGAAACTGCAAGCTCGGCAAAAGCTCGACAAGCATCGCGAGAAAAACCGCCCAGCGGATTACCTGCGACCATATAACATGACGGTACCTCACCAAACCGCGGTTCGTGTTGCCTACATACGGCCGAAAGCCGCCCACACCCCGTCTTCGCCGTCCCAGCTGCCGCGACTCGCTGCCTTGGAGTACTCCGTGGCGCGCTGCTCGAAGAAGTTGGCGTGCTCGACGCCATTGAGAATCTCGACGAGCCACGGCAGCGGATGCGCCTTGAGCTGGGAGAACCCGCCCTCCTTAGCCTCGAAGAAGCCGAAGACCGGGGCAATCCGGAGTTGGGTCAGTCGCCAGTCGGCGACATAGCGGACGTAGGTGTGGATCTGCTCAGGCCGCATGCCCTCGATCGTGCCGAGGCCGAAGGCGAGATCGACGAAGTTCTCCTCCAGCTTCACCATGGTCTTGGCGACGTCGACAATGTCGTCGCGGACCGAGCGCGTCACCGCGCCGGTTTCCCGGTGCCATTCGTGAAATAACTTGATGACGCCCTCGCAGTGGAGACTCTCGTCGCGCACTGACCAGCTTACGATCTGTCCCATGCCGTTCATCTTGTTGTGGCGCGGGAAGTTGAGCAGCATGGCGAAGCTCGCGAACAACGCCATACCTTCGGTGAAGGCGCCGAACATTGCCAGCGTGCGCGCGACATCGGACACGGTGTCAACGCCGAACTCGTGCATGTAATCCGCCTTGGCGCGCATCTCCGCATAGCCGCGGAATGCCTCGAACTCGGTCTTGGGCATGCCGAGCGTCTTGAGCAGCAGCGCATAGGCGTCGATATGGACCGTCTCCATGTTGGTGAAGGCGGCCATCATCATCTGAACGGTGAGCGGCTGGAAAATCGGGATGTAGCGCTTGAGATAGTTGTCGCCGACCTCGATGTCCGACTGAGTGAAGAAACGGAAGATCTGGGTGAGCAGCGCGCGCTCGTTGGCGGTGACGCGGTCCGACGCCCAGTCCTTGAGGTCGGTGCCGAGCGGCACCTCCTCGCCCATCCAGTGGGTCTGCTGCTGGCGCTTCCAGAACTCGTAGGCCCAGGCGTAGCGATCGACGTCATAGCTGCCGGTCGAGTCCAGGAGGCCGACGCGTCCCTTGCCGATCAGCGTGCGCGGATCGACGGCCGAGAAATCGATCACTGACATGCGAGGCACTCCTCATAGTCGGTGCGCTGCGGCGCCAGCGGCGCGGCCTTGTCGCCGTCGGCGGTCTTGCCGGCGAACGCCGCGCGCGAGATCGATTTTGAACGGCAGTAGTAGAGGCTCTTCACCCCGCGCTTCCATGCCGTCCAGTGCAGCATGTGGAGGTCCCACTTATCGACGTCGGCCGGCAGATAGAGGTTGATCGACTGGCTCTGGCAGATGAACGCGGCGCGATCGGCGGCAAGCTCGATGATCCAGCGCTGGTCGATCTCGAAGGCGGTGCGAAAGATCGCTTTCTCGTGCTCCGACAGGATGTCGAGATGGGCGACCGACCCCTCGTGCGCGATGATCGACTGCCAGGTCGCCAAGATGTCGGCGCCCTTGGCGGTCAGCACCTTGGCGAGATGCGGATTGCGCACCGAGATGGCGCCGGACAACGTCTTGTGGGTGTAGATGTTGGCCGGGATCGGCTCGGTGCAGGCGCTGGTGCCGCCGCAGATGATGCTAATCGAGGCGGTCGGCGCGATCGCGATCTTGTGGCTGAAGCGCGCCATCACGCCGCGTTCCAGGGCATCCGGGCACGGGCCGCGCTCGCGAGCGAGCGCCACCGATGCCGCGTCGGCATCGCGACGGATTTTCTGGAACATGTTCAGATTGAACGACTTGGCCAGGACACTCTCCATCGGAATGCCCTTGGCCTGGAGAAACGAGTGGAAGCCCATCACGCCGAGGCCGACGGAGCGCTCGCGCAGGGCGGCGTAGCGGGCACGCTTCATGCCGTCCGGCGCCACCCTGATGAAATGGGTGAGCACGTTATCGAGGAAGCGCATGACGTCCTCGATGAAGCCGGGCTCCTCATTCCATTGATCCCAGGCCTCGAGGTTGAGCGACGACAGGCAGCACACCGCGGTGCGCTCCTCATCGCGATGATCAATGCCGGTCGGCAGCGTAATCTCGCTGCACAGGTTGGAGGTCGAGACCTTGAGGCCGAGCTCGCGCTGGTGCTTGGGGAGCGAGCGGTTCACGGTGTCGATGAACAAGAGATAAGGCTCGCCGGTCTGCAGCCGGTTCTCAAGGATTCGTTGCCACAGCTGGCGGGCGTCGATCTCGCGGACGACCTCGTTCGTCTTCGGGCTGCGCAGAGCGAACGCGGTGCCGGCGCCCACCGCATCCATGAACTCGTCGGTGACGTTGATGCCGTGATGCAGGTTGAGGCTCTTGCGGTTGAAGTCGCCGGACGCCTTGCGGATCTCGAGGAACTCCTCGATCTCGGGATGGTGGATATCGAGATAGACCGCCGCCGAGCCCCGCCGCAACGAGCCCTGGCTGATCGCCAGCGTCAGGCCGTCCATGACGTGGATGAACGGGATGATGCCTGAGGTGACGCCGCCCTTCACCTTCTCGCCGATCGAGCGAACATTGCCCCAGTAGGTGCCGATGCCGCCGCCGTTGGAGGCAAGCAAGACGTTTTCGTTCCAGGTGCCGACGATGCCTTCGAGCGAGTCCGGCACCGAGTTAACGAAGCACGAGATCGGCAGGCCGCGCGTGGTGCCGCCGTTAGAGAGCACCGGTGTGGCCGGCATGAACCACAGCCGAGACATCGCATCATAGAGACGTTGAGCATGCGCAACATCGTCCGCGAAGGCGCAAGACACCCGTGCGAACATGTCCTGGAGGCTTTCGCCGGCGAGCAGATAACGGTCGGTCAGCGTCAGCTTGCCGAACGATGCCAGCAGGTCGTCGCGCGACCGATCGAGCGTGAGGTCGGACGGCTTTGGCGATGGCGCAAGGGGCCACGGCAGCGGAGCCGGCGATGGCGGCGGCACAAGATACAGCTCTGGCGCGGTAGGCTTTGCATGCGCTGGCCGCGGCGGCATACTCGGCTCAATGAGATGACCATGCTGATCGAAGTTGTAGGACTGCGACATCGGCAACCCCGCGATGTTTGGGGCTGGGGCCGCGGACAACTTGCAAGAAGACCGGGCAAATGTTCCCAGCTGCAAGCGCCCCACCGGGCACCCCGCCCGAGGACGTTCGTTCTGTCGCGGCAGGTCTCCTGGCTCGCGGGTCGCTGCAGCTGTCGGCCTTCCCGGCGCTGTCGCGCCAGTGACCATGATGACAACCGCTCGCCGCTTACAGTTGCGGGGGCAGCCCCGGAATAGCCGTTGCCGGCGCACCGGGTTCCCTCTTAGCTTCCATCCTCCGAGATGTTGGAATAGAAGACCGTAACAGACCTACATATAGGGGTCGCTCGCCGAGATTCGTCAAGTCGGCACCGTCACGTTACGGAAATGGAGCGGCCGAGGGATAGACGACCGGCATGCCGACCGCCCGGGCCCCTCTTTATCGCCGCCGGCGCGCCCCCGCTCGCCGCGACAAACGGCATTTGGACGAAGTTGTTATCGCGATCGGGCGGACAACATTGGCTCTGACGCGCTGTCGACCAGAATGGCTTCGTTCTCGAGGTCTTGATCCTGCGCCCAAAGAAAGTCGCGCGCTGCGCAGCGGCTCATGAAATGTTGAAATCCGCCGGCACGCCGCCGGGCGTGATGATCACGGACAAGCTCCGTTTATACGGCGCTGCGGGGGCGAAGATGGGCTTTCACGTTGAACATCACCAGCACAAAGCTCTCAACAACGAGGGCGCGCAAGCTTGGCTCGCTGATGCGCTCGCCGCATCGCCGGCATCCCCACTAAGGCTACGCCCGACAAGGCTGAGAAAATGATCCGCAATCTTGCGCGTCGACTCGACCTGCAATGGCCCGGCGTAGCGGCGAGCATCCTCGAAGGCCTTGACGAAATCCTGACTGTCGTCCGGTTGAAGTTGCCGAAGGAGCTTCGTCGATCGCTCGCCTGTACCAACATCGCCGAGAACATGATGGGCACCATTCGCCGCGTCACACACAAGTCAAACGCTGGCGGGATGCCGGTATGGCCTTGCGATAGATCGCGGCCGGCATGATCGAGGCCAACAAGGGCTTCCGACGATTGAAGGCGCATTAAGCAATTGTTGGTTCTGCGTGCGGCTCTTCAAGCCCACCACAATCACATGACGATCAACCTCGTTGCGCACGTTACGAGGGCCGCGCAAGTTCATTCTGGCAACGTCGGCCCGACCTAGTTCAACAGCGATTGGGACATTCACCACTTCGGGGCGGCGTTCTCGCTCGGGCACGTGCGTGGTTAACACATGCTTAACGAGATCGAATAGCGAGCGCTACCAGATAAGGTAGGTGACCGGGACGACATAGAGACGTAGCAGTTTCGCCCGAAACTGGCCGTGAAATTCGATATCGACTAATCAATTTGCTTGGGGCTCCGGCGCTTCCCGGCCTGCGGGCGCGATGCGCTCTGATGACTTTTGAAGGAACTGCAAATGAACCGAACCGTCGCAAGCCTGCTCGTGCTCGCCGCTGGCGCCGGTGTGCGGCGACGAGGCCAAGATACGGCAAGACACGTCCGAACTGCGTCGCATCTGCGCGGAGTGGTTGCCGAACTCTAACGATGCGCCGCGTGTGTGCTTTGCTGCACTTAATATGGAGCGCGCGGCGCGCAAACCGGCCGTTCGCACTAACGACGACGAGACGCGAAAGGCACGCGTCGCGCTGCCCTACATCGATTGCGATGGCGAGTTTACCGTACGGAATGGTCGCTTGGGCCTCTATATCGACGGACGCTTCGTCTCCGACAACATCTCGGGAAGTACTTGGGGGCTATTCACGTGTGGGGTGGAGAGGAAATGCGCTACACGCTGGTGTTTGATGACAATCTATCACACGCGACGCTTGGGGCCGCAAGCGGCGCCCCGCGGCTAGCGTTACCATAGCGGCGCGTCTGAATCACGATCAGCCCAGGCTGAGAATCGCGCGGGTGAGTGCGGCATCAACGATCCTGACTCTTACGCGTCGTGCGCCTTGACGTGGCAAAAGGGCCAGACGCTCGTGTCTCGCGTCTACAACAGCGACTTCGTCACGCGCAATTTCGCACAGCTGCTTCCCGGGATTCTGACGCTTGGCGAGCCGCGATGGCAGCAAGCAGTCGGCCAGCGGTCCGGCCACGGCCTTGCCAGTGCACTCCGAACGCGAACAAGCGGCGACAAGGAATATCACGCGCGGTGCAAGCGCTCCCTGATCGTGATCACCATTTCCACGAGGTCGTGATCGCTATTTCCAGCGGATCGTTATCGGGGACAGCGAGCCGGACACACCACTGACAGTCTGCAACCAAGTAGGTGGTCTTTTTGCCTGACAGCCAAGGATCGAGCTGCCGACAGAGACGGTCCATGCGGCGCCTGGAGGCGGCAGACGCTAAGCCGACCGGTATCGGCGGTCTTCAACGTATAGTATATGCGCGAGCAAGTGGCCAAGCTCTCCGGTGCACACGACCTGACCACATCCTTCAACTGCATCCAGAATCATTGGGCGAGCTTCACATTGCTCCTTGAGGACGGAGGCCGAACGGATGTCGTGCTTCTTCCTCGCGATCAAGCGCTACCAGATAAGGCAGGTATGACTTGTTGAAGGTTGTGGTACCCTCTGAAGGGTGCTGATCGTAACTGAGCAGCGAACCACTCCGCACGTAGCAACTCCTTTCCGGGAGATATCGAATGCCCGCGACCACAGGCGAAGACGAGAAACGCGAACGGCGGACACGTGCAGGGCCCGAACTGGCCCAAGCATCAACCCCTGGAGGAGGTGGCGCCGCTGATGGTGTTAGAGAAAAGGCGGCAGCTGCATCGCACATTTCATTTTCGTTTCCGGAATGGCAAAAATCAATCGAAGCAACAAGAAACCTGTTCGCCGCGGCACTGGGGGGCGGATTGAAATTGGCTGCTTCCTCTTTGCACGACCAGGCCAATTTTCTGAAAACTCTTGCCGACTCCAAAACTTCCTCTGAGCTACTGAAGTGCCACGTGAATTTCGCGGAGCAATCCTGGTCGAAATCGTTCAGCGAAGGCTCGAAGATGTTGGATCATTTAAACCACAGCCATCAATCTGCGGTAAGATAAGCAATCCGCCAAGCGTGAGATAGGGCGCGACCGCGCTCTATTCCCTGCGCGACCGGGCCGTACGTTGCGGCTGGCGACGGTATGGAGCGTTCTTTCGACTACGTTACGACAACAATAGGAGGCAAAGATGAAGCGCAGCGCATCAGTTTTCCTTGTCACATTCGCGCTCGTGGGCTGCGCGCGCCCAGGCTCCTGATCTCGATTCCGCACTGAACAATCCCGACAAGGTCTCGTGGGAACTGTTCGCGATGGTCAACAAGTCTGCCGGGCCTGAACAACAACGTGGTGTTAGAGACCTGGGCGTCGGTATCTGGGCGAGATCGTGAGCAACTCGCCGCCTGGGCCTCGAGGGCGAGCACCTCGCGCAGCGCGTGCATGTCATGGGCACGCTGAGCCGACTGCTCGCAACGAACGGTGAGCTCAGCCCGGTGATCTCGCCGCACGTCGCGACAAGCGATGGCGAAAATTTCAGGGTACGCGCCACGCAGCGGCGCAGCTTTCGCATCGGAGCACCATCATGACAAATTCTGATATCCTGAAGCATTTTCGAGCCGGTCCGGACATCGCTTCACTACCGAAGTGGGGGTGGGTTTTCGCCCTCGGCGTAGTTTATGTTTCACTGGCTTCGTGGCGCTCGGTAGCGTTGCGCTCGCGACGGTCGTGAGTGTGCTCGTCGTTGGCGTGATGATGTTCATCGCTGGTGTCGCCGAGCTGATCAACGCCTTCCAGGTAAAGAATTGGGGCAAGTTTTTTGTGTGGGCTCCTTTGGGTGCGCTCTACATCGTTGCGGGCTTTGTGACATTTGAGAATCATGCGCTCGCTGCTGCGGTGCTTACGCTGATCCTGGGCGGATCGCTGGTCGCCGCCGGCATTATGCGCGTGATCCTGGGATTCAGCATGAAGCGCCAAACGGCGAGGTTCTGGCTACCGACATCTGGCGTGATTACCATGCTGGTTGGATTGTTGATCCTAGCACGTTGGCCGATCAACAGTGTTTATATCCTGGGCCTGTTTCTCGGCCTCGATCTAATTGTGGCAGGCGCGAGCTGGATCGGAATCAGCTTTCGCCTGCGCCGCACTTCGATCGTGTCACAGGCACTATCGCCGGCGTAGTGCGGGGCGCCTTAATTCGAAGAAAGACATGCAGAGCCAGAGGAGAGTTTAGCTGTCTCCACCGGAGGTGCTTACTGACCGAGAAAGAATTCAACCCTTAGAAGTGGCTACATGGTAGAAAAGACAGCCACATCGCACATTTCATTCCGGAATGGCAAAAATCAATCGAGGCAACAAGAATCATGTTCGATGTGGTACCAAAGGACGGATTAAGATTGGCTACTTCCTCTCTGCACGATCAGGCCAATTATCTGAAGAATCTTGCCGACTCTAAAAATACATTGATGTGCTGAAGTGCCACCTCGACCTCGCCCAGCAATCTTGGTCGAAATCGTCAGCGAAGGCTTGAGATATTGCATCGTCTCAGAACGCCTCCACTATTTGCGGTAAAATAGCAAGCCGCGAAGCTTGCGCGACAAGCCGGTGTACCGATTGTGCATGCCATATGGCGCGATGCTATCGCTCCAACCGATTGAACCATTACGGCCTTTTAACAGGCTCTCTTCGATCCATCAGTATCCAGCGCGGATTCGGACCGCGCCGAGAGCGTCGCAACTTTTGCTGGCGCAGCGTTTTCTCGTGTTCCAGGAGCAAAGCCAGCCATTCGGCGTGTTCGAGGCTGCGCGCTTCGGACTGGGCATCGAGGTCCTTGAAGCCTTTGGCCATACCGTGGAGACCGAGGCTATGCAGCAGGTCGAGGGTAGGATGGGTCAGCATGCTGGATAATCCTTTCAATGGAAGTAACCGGGGCCGCGCAGATTGGGATGTTCGATGACCGCGTCCTCGGTATCGCGAGAACTGCGTTCGAGCTTGTTGGCAATGATGGAGGCGATGCTCTTGTAGGTCAGTGCGCTGACCGCGACCGCGCGGGCCGCGATCAGCTCGGCGCGTTCGGGATGAGGCCGATTGGCCAAAATGGCGAGGACTTAGCCCCTCGGTGTTGGGCCCGATCGACCGCCCCCAGCGCCGGAATCGATCGGGAGTCCACTCGGCGTAACGCCGATGCGCACTGGGCATGTGATCGGGATCAGTGCCGTGCCGGCGGCCGCCATAACGGCGCTGGTGAGCAGCAACACGCAAACCCCGATGGAACAACTCGATGGTCCGGGTGGTGGCGCGAACGTCGACCTGCTCCCGGATCAGGCCGTGTGGAACTGAGTAGAAGAAGCCGTCGACCTCGACGTGATAATCAAGCGAGACGCGGGCCAAGGGCCATTCCGCGAACTGATAGTCAGCATCCGGCAACGGCGCCAGGACAGGCCTTTCGACGGTCTCGAACAATTGTCGGCGGCTGACGCCGATCCGGCGCATGACGTGGGCGTTGATGCGCTCCAGCGCGGCGGTGATTGCCGCTTTCGCCTCGGCCAGGGAGAAGAAGGTCTGCCCGCGAAGCCACCCGAGGGATATAGGTCTGGGCAAAACGCACTCCGGCTTCCACTTTTGCCTTATCCCGGGGCTTTCTTGGCCGTGCCGGAAGGATGCCAACGCCGTAATGGGACGCCATCATCCCGTAGCTGCGATTGATTTCAGGGTCATAGAACGAAGCCGGTGCACGCCGGACTTTGTCAGGGACGACGAGGCGGGCACCCCGCCAAAGAACCGGAACATCCGGACATGGGCCTCGATCCAGTCCGGTAGTGTCTGCGTCCAGCTCGCCTCGGCGTACGTGTAATTCGAGGCGCCAAGCACGGCGACGAAGATCTCCGCGTCGCGCACAACCCCAGTTTTGCGATCAACGATCATGATCTTCTTGCCGGAGTAATCGACAAAGACCTTGTCGCCGGCCGGATGGTGCTGCCGCATCGTCGGAGACAGCCGCCGCACAAATTTCCGGAATAAATCGCAGAACCGGCTGTAGCCATATCCTTGGGGGTGGACCGCCCGGTACTCCTCCCACAGCACCATCAGATTGACGCCAAGCCGCTTCAGCTCACACACCAGCGAGGCCCAATCCGGTTCCCGGCGCCGGCGGAAGCCGCGCCTGACGCCGGCATGGGCAAACAGACGTTGTTCAAGAACGGCATCGGTCAGATCGCCCGCCAGAGGCCACGCCAGCCCGGCAGTCGAGGCACGCTTGAGATTGTCCTGGATGGTGCTGCGCGCCACACCGAGCGTGCGCCCGATCTCCCGGGCGCTCACCCCATCACGGGCAAGCCGAAGCATCTGTCGTATCTGTCGCATGGTCAGTTCTCTCCGCTTCCTGGTTGATCAACGAGGGACTTGATGCCTGAAGAACTGACCCAAACGAAAACGCCGACTTCCAAAACCCCGGCCGGCTTCAAATCGGAATGCCGGCCGGAACAAATCGGAATCCGCACTTGCTTGCGCGTGCGAAAATGTTCCAAATATCCGATCGACCCTGCGCGCGGAGCGATGGATGCCACGTTCCCAGTTGACGACCCGCGGGATGACCATGGCCCTCGCGCGAAACGCTGTGGAACTTCTCTTCGTCTCGATCGATGTTACGCCATCCGTTGTTGCGCGCCTCTTGACTTTTCTCACTTCAGCCGAAGCGGATCGTGCGGCCCGTTTTCATCGTGACGAGGATCGACGCAGAAGCATCGTCGGCCGCGCCGCGTTGAGACGCCTCTTGTCCCGGCATCTGGGCGTCGAGCCGCAAGCGTTTCGTTTCGATCTGCGGGAGAACGGCAAACCCTTCCTGCAGCAGTCGGACATCCACTTCAACGTGAGCCATTCAGGCGAGGTCGTCGCGATCGCGCTAGCGGCGAACGAAGTCGGGGTCGACATCGAGGCCAAGCATCACATTCCCGAAATGGCGGCGATCGCGGCGCGTTTCTTTTCGAAAAACGAGGCGGAGCGCGTGCGCGCCGCGACCGATCCGACCGACGAGTTCTTTCGCATCTGGACCATGAAGGAAGCGGTCGTGAAGGCTGCGGGACAGGGTCTCGGGCTTCCGCTCGATTGTTTCACTGTTCCATCCTCTGCGCCGGCGCCGCGGCCCGTGATTCCCGTCGGTGAGCCGCCGATCATGACAAACTGGTTTGTTGTCCAGATAGAAGTCCCCGACGGATACGACGGATACTACGGCGCGGTCGCAATGCGCGGCTCCGACTGGCGCGTGGTCGCACGATGGCTCCCGGCGCGGAATCTAGCCGCAGGAAAATGAGCCGCTCCGCTCCAGCACGTAGATGAACCACGGCGCGACCGTCATCTCGCTGACCCAGGAATAAGGCTCGTCGGCGCGCCCGAGCGGGCGGTACTCGGCGCGCAACACGAGCCCGCTGGCCGCAAACAGGTCCAGGTAGTCCTGGTGAGACCAGACGAGGTCGACTACGGGCCGCGAATCACCAACGTCAGTCATGACGATGCGGACCACCTCGCCGCTTTTCGCCACGCGGTTCTCGGGAAAGGCCTCAGTTGTGAACGACGCCCATTCGTGCCTGTATATCTCCGGCGTCGAGCCGAGCATGATGACGCGCCCGTCCGGCCGCAGCAGGCGTCTCAGGCCTTCCAGCAAGGCGCGCCGGTTGGCGAGGTCGGGAATATTGTCGAATGCGAAAGCCGAAAGCACGAGGTCGAGCGATCCGGGCGCGAACGCGCTGAAATCGCCGTTGCCGACCAGGCGATAGTCTCCGTCCGGATCAGCTTTCTTGGCAGCTGCGATCATGCTCCGCGAGATGTCAATCCCGATGGCGTCGAACTTGAGCTTCTTGAGGAAGCGGGTCGAACGGCCAGCGCCGCAGCCGAAGTCGAGTGCCGTACCACCCTTTACATGGGCCGCGATGATGGTCGGCAGATCGCGGTAGGCGAGATAGTACGTACAGGGGAACTCCAACCGCGCGTACGCCTCGGCACGCGCGGCATCGTCATAGACGTTGGAGAAGGACATGGCTTCGCTCCTCTCAGGATATCGCCCCAAGGGCCGCGATGGCGGCACTGCTCGCGCGCCACTCACACTGAGGAATTGGCCGGGGGCTTTGTCGTACGTCTTCAATGCAGCAGACACTCCGTCTCCGACTGCAGCCGGTGGCTCCGGCCGTTGTCGGTCCAGCAGTCGAACGGGAACCGATCTCGCCTCCCGACGGGCCGCAGATGATCGAGCCAGGTCGCGTCCGGGTCGCACGCGGCGACGAAGAGCGTGCGATCGAAGGCCGGATCGCGCGCCTGGAGGAAATCGCAGATCAGCATCGGCGTGTCCGGATCGGCCGCCCCGGCACGCGCCGGCAGCGCCGCCAGCGCGGCGGCCGCGCAGTCGTCGAGCAGGCTGCGCAGCGTGACCGAGCCGAGAATCCGCACCTTGCCAGGGAACGCCGACATCGACGGGCCCTGCGCGGTGCGACCGAGGCCGGACACACGCGCCTGCGCCTGCCGATAGACGTCGAGCGCCCGCACCAGCGGCACCTCGAAGTACTTGCGCGCGCCGGTGTCCCGCTCGACGAACATGTAGTAGGGAACAAGCCCGAGCCGCACGCCCGTCCGCCACAGCGCGGCCCACGCCTCGGGGTTGTCATTCACATGGCGGATCAGCGGCGTCTGCATGCGGATCTGCGCGCCGGTCGCGCGGATGCGGCGGATGGCCTCGCGGGCGATCTCCGGCGCGAGCTCGGCCGGATGCGAGTAGTGCCCCATGACGGCGAGATGCCGCCCGGCGGCGACGATCTGCTCGAACAGCCGCAGGCAGTCGTCCGCATCGTCGTCCGACACGAAGCGATACGGCCACGAGGCGACCGCTTTGGTACCGATGCGGATCGTCTGCACGTGCTCGAGCGCGGGATCGAGCAGCGGCTCGATGTACTTCCGCAGCACCGGCGCGCGCATCACCATGGGGTCGCCGCCGGTGACGAGCACGTCGGTCACTTCGGGGTGGACCTTGAGATAGGCGACCAGGTCGGTGGCATCCTTGCGAGCGAACTTGAGGCCGTCCATGTCGACGAACTGCGCCCAGCGGAAGCAATACGTGCAGTAGGAATGGCACGTCTGTCCCTGAAACGGAAAGAACAGCACGGTTTCGCGGTACTTGTGCTGCAGGCCCCAGAGGGGCCGTCCCGCGACAATCGGCACGTTGTGGGTAAGCTGCCCGTCCGGATGCGGATTGAGCGCCAGCCGGATGCGGCGGACGGTCCTGGCCAGTGCTTCGCTGTCGTTCTCGCGCAGGCATTGCTTCACCTCGCCGAACTCGTCGGCGTCGAGCATCTCTCGCTGCGGGAAGATTAGCCGGAAGATCGGGTCGTCGGGGACCTTGGACCAATCGATCAGGCTCTCGACCACGTAACGGTTGGCGCGGAACGGCAGCACCTGCGCGACGACCTGGATGGCCTCGCGCAGGTCGGGGTCGAGGGCGGCCCATTCCGGCAGCTTGCCGATGTTGTGCCGGCCGATCGCCTGGTAACGGCCCATCTTCGTGCCACACAGGTTCATGAGCGCCTCCGTGGCGCGCTAGGCGGCGCGCGAGCGCCGCTGGCCGATGAACGCCGCGCCGATCGCGCCTCTGACCTGCGGGTTGTCCACCACGTAAATGTCGGTCTTGAGCGCGTCGGCGAGCGCCCGCACGACGCCGGAATTGAGCGCCACTCCCCCGCTCATCCCGACCCGGCCGCTGATCGTCACGGTGCGCAGCAGCGAGGCGGCGCGCGCCGCGATCGAGTTGTGGACGCCGCGCACGATGTCCGGAATGGGTGTCCCGACCGCGACCAGGGAGACGACCTCGGTCTCGGCAAAGACCGTGCAGGTATTGCTGATCCGCACGGTGTTCTGCGAGCGCGCCGACACCTCGCCGAGCTGGTCGAGTGGGACCCCCATCGCCCGCGCGGTGACCTCGAGGAACCTGCCGCAGCCGGCCGCACACTTGTCGTTCATGGCGAAGTTCTCGACGTTCCCGTGCTCGTCGATCCGGATCGCCTTGCTGTCCTGGCCGCCGATCTCGAGGATCGTGCGGATCTCCGGATTGATGAGGTGCATGCCGAGCCCGTGGCAGGTGATCTCCGAGAGGTGCTTGTCGGCGAACGTGATGTTCTCCCGCCCGTACCCGGTCGTGACCACGAAGCCGACGTCGTGGCGCCTGAGCCCGGCCTTGGCCAGCACCTGCTCGTAGGTGGTCTCGGCCGCCGCCCGGTTGGTGCCTCCGGTCAGCACCACGTCCGATGCGATCACCTCCAGGCGATTGTTCATGAGAGCGGACTTCGTCGACAGCGAGCCGACGTCGATACCTACCGTGATCATGTTGTTGCGCCTCCACGCGCCTATTGCATCAACTCGAGAAAAGCGTCGACCCGGTTCTTGACGTGGTTGAACGCGTAGTTGTTGCGGTCGACCAGGTCGATGTTGAGCGTGATGTGCCTGATCTTGCGCCTTGCGGCGAAGTCCCTGAGCACCGGGCTGATGCCGGCGATGTTCCGGCATCCCCACACGTTGACGATCACGAAGCCTTCGACGGAGAAGCGATCGCAGATCCGCTCCAGCTCGACCGACATCCGCTCCGCATTCCAGTGGTAGAGGATCGCCCGCTCGGCGATGCTGTGCAGCGGCCGGGTCTCGTCGAGGCTGCGCAGATTGGCGTTCCACAGCGGCGCCCAGTAGAGGATCTCGACCACGCGGCTCATGTGGCGCAGCAGCTCGTGTGCCTCCTCCGGGACCTGGCCGATCCACATCACGCGCTTGCCGCTGCCCGGCGCGTCCTTGGCGAGCTCGGCCGCAGCCTGGTACAGTGCCTTGCACAGGGTCACGTTCTCCCGCGGGCCGAAATAATTCATCCCGAAGATCTCCTGCAGCTCGCGCGAGACGCCGGGAAGTTTGTGGGTCTCGAGCAGTGCCACCGTCTTGCGGTAGTACTCGCGGGCCTCGTTGGAGAACGCGACCGCCCGCTGCAGGGACTCGGAACTCCCCTCGAGTCCGAGCTCCGCCGCCATCCTCTCTCGCATCCGCTCGATCTGCCCTGCGACGTAGCCGATTGCGTCCTCGTCGAGCGATTCCGGGGTGTTTAGCGCGATCACCGGCACGTTGAATCGCTTCCCGGCGAGGCACATCTCCTTGGCGAGGCCCTCGCACGGCTGGTCGTTGGTCAGGACGAAGTCCGGCGTCGGATAGCAATCGGCCAGCATCATGCCGTACGGCCCGCGCAGGAACGAGCAGATGTCGCGTGACAGCCCCTTCTCCTGCGTCAGCTGGAAGATGCGGTTCACGTCGACCGACTGGGCGAGCATGATCGCCATTGATTCGATGTTCCACGGCATCGCGCCCGCCGCGAACACGACCTCGGTGGGAAACTGCTCGGACACGTACGCGACCTTGGAGTCGTCGCGGTAGGCGTCGGCTAGGCGATGGCAGTTCATCACCGAGCGCATGCGGATTGCCTTGCGCAGGGCCTGGGGGGCCTCGGCTTCATCGGCATGCGGCTCGCCCATCAGGCCGAGCAGGTTCTGATACTGCGCTGCGCGCTCTCCTTCGCGTCTCTCGGTTCTCACGGGCGTCACCTCATGTCATCCGGGATTCCAGAAAAGTCTGAATTCGCGTTCGCGTGCCGGCGATGTTCGTCGCGTTGCGTTCGCCTTCGATGAACAACACCGGGATCTTCTCGGCCTGCAGCCTCTGCTGGATGTAGGGGTATTCGTGCAGGTTGGTGTCGCAGAACTTGAGAACGTAATAGATGACCGAGTCGACGCCGTAGGCGCGCACCAGCTCGAGCATGTGGCGCATCCTCACATCGGTATCGAGGCGGCGCGCGCTCGTGTGCTTGTCGAGATAGTAGGCGGCGATCGCCGCGACCGGCTCGGCGTCGGGATCGATGCGGCCTTCGAAGTACTTCGCTCCGTTGCTGATGTCGGCGCAGATCGCTTCGGCGCCGGTGTCCTCGATGGTGTCGATGATACCCTGGTGATCGAAGTAGCTGCCGCAGATCATGACGCGATGTGGCCGCCGCCGGGGCAGGGAGTCGGAGGCTTTGAGCGCGTCGAGCAGGGTCGCGACGCGGTGGTTGAACGCGTCCTTGAGCCCCGTGGTCGCCGCCTTGACGACCCCGATCGCTTCGCCGCCCGACAGCACCCGCCTGCCGTTGCGGGCATGGCGATCGAGTTCCTGTACCAGCGCGCGCAACCGGTTGCACGTCTCGATCGCCCGCCCGAGCGCCTCGTCGCCGATCTTGCGGTCATAGCGCCGCTCGAGCGCCCCGATCAGCTTGCGCAGTTGGGTCGCGAAGTAGGCCTTAGAAAGGTCGCTGGCATCCCCGGGCAGATCGAGATAATACGCCGACTGGCCGGGCACATCGCACGCCCACGCCTCGCACAGGCGCTTGCGCATGTCGCAACCGTTGACGAACACGACGCCGTCGGCGAAGTCATGGACGCCGTCCATCCCTTCGCTTAGGCAGCCCAGCACGTACGAGCAGTAGTTGGCGCTCAGTCGCGCGGCGGCATCGCTCGTGTTCGCTTGCTCCCCGGTGATGCGAAACGGGATCGCTCCCGCGGCGAGAAGAATTTCCTCCGGCGTGTGAATCGACACGAATCCGAGCTTCGGTTCCGGGCGAGCGCGCAGCAGCTCGAGCCGATCTCGGTGCAGGTCGACGACGTCGCGAATGGCATCCTGCACGGCGGTTGCGGTGCTCATGACGGGCTCCCAGATGCCTCAATGGCGTTGGAAATGGCCGAGATCGTCGGGGCCGACCGAATCCGGCAGAGGTCGGGTGCGGCGCCGAAGCTCGAATGGATGCGGGTCGCCAGCCGCGCGGCCGCCAAGGATGTCATACCGAGCGCCGACAGGTCCTCGTCCGGGGAAATCGTGTCGACGCCCAGCACGTCCCCGACGATCTCGGCCACCTTGGCAACGGACGGGGGCGAGGCTGCGGCCGGCTCCGACGCCAGTTCGGGAAGCGGCAACTGCTCGCGCTGCACGCGCCCGTCGAGGTCGCGCGGGATCGCGCCGACCTGCATGTAGGTGTCGGGAATCATCGCCGGCGGCAGCCATTGCGCGAGGTGGTGCCACACCGTCTGGACGAACGACTGGGCCGGCACCGGCCCGGTGCCGCGGACCACGATGAAGGCGACCAGCCGCTCGCTCAGCGGATCGCGGTCGTCGAATACCACGACGGCGTCGTCGATGGCGCCGTTCGATCGCAGCAGGCACTCGATCTCGGCAAGCGACACGCGGTGGCCGTCGATGCTCGCCTCCACCACCGGCCCGGTCAACGCGATGGTACCGTCGGCGAGCCAGCGCGCCGACTGGCCGGTGCGAAACATCCGGCCCGGCGCCACATGCGGACACGGCTCGAATTGGCGCGACGTGGTCTCCGCATCGTCCCAGTAGCCGGCCGCAACGCCGGCGCCGGCGACGCACAGCTCGCCGCTCACGCCGACCGGCAACATGCCGTCGTCATGGCCGAGTATCCGGATATGTGACAACCCGGCCGGCTTGCCGATGTTGTCGCCCGCCCCGGTGCCGCGCACCGGGAGGCTCGTCGCCAACACCGTGGTCTCGGCGGGGCCGGCGCATCGCACAAGCTCGTACTTGCCCCGCCGCAGCGCTCCCACATGGCCGCCGCAGGTCAGCACGAAACGCAGCGTCTCATTCTCGAGCCGCGCCAGCCTCTCGCAGTGCGGCGCCGGCAGCCAGGCGTGGGTCGGGCCGTTCCGCCGGAGAAAATCGTCGAGCAATCGCCCGTCGCGCGCCGTCTCGTCCGGCAGTATCAAGACCGCCGCGCCGGCGCCCAGGAACGGCCACAGCTCGAGGGACGGCTCTCTATCCAGATCGGCGATGTCTCCCGATGCTCTGTTCGCCTTGTGCGGCAAGTTAGAGGGCTTTGAGTTCAAGACGTCTCGCAGTGTCGCCGCCTTCGCCTGGCGCAACGTGATCGAGGAGAGATCGATCCGCTCAGCGCGGTCATATGATCACCATTGGCTTTTCTTCCTCGGGCTCATCTCTCTCCCGACACACCCACATTCGCCACGTCGCCGAGACATCCGTGGTCGTCATCGGGCGGGTTTGGTAATAGGTGCGGAATTTGTCGGCGACGGAATTGATCCGCTCGTTCGTCCAGCCGCGCTCTAGCGCAAATCTGACGTCAGCCTGTGACGGCTTCCAGTTCGTGGGCAGGAACGCCGATTGGCCGTTTGATCTTTTGCCAACCGGCTCAGAGAGAGCCTCTCTCTTTCCTTGTGGGTGTGGGTGTAAGTTTAGGTGTAGGTAGCATTGCCTTCGCACCTGCGATCGCATTGCGATCGGATGCACCTTTCTCCTTGTCCTGCCGACGTTTAGCGGAAGCCCTATTCGCTTCTATCTTCTGCCGCACGTAATCGTACTCCTTCCTCAAGCGCTCCTGCGTGATCCAATTCCCGGACGATTTGCAGAGGTCCCCGATGATCGGGCGCACAATCTTTTCGACCTTGGCGACCGACATTGCGAGGTGATGCGCGAGCCATTTGTCGTCGTTCGGAATTCGGCCACGCGGCTTTTCCCACATCAGGATCAGCAAGCTCAAATAAATGCCTCGCTGTTCATAGTTGAGATGGCGCGTACTCGCCGTCCACTCGTCGACCCACAAAGGCAAAGAAGGCAACTTGCTCATGGCACGGTAGCGTTCTTTCGTTTCAGGCTGCAGTGCGCTGCGGGAGTGTCCCGCTCGCATCACAGCCGGCGGATCTTTTGTCCGAAGCTTCTCGGTCCGGAATGGGCGGCACCATTTTTAACGTCACTCGCCATCTGGTATTTTACCTGATGGAGGTTGACACGCCTCCCGCCCATTTGCAATGTTTACTAATGGGGGCTTGTCATGGCGACACTTAGCGATTTGGTTACAGCGATAGCGACGGCGGAAGGGATCGACGCGGAGCGCGTGGGCGCGATCGCACGCGCTGTTCGCGAAGATGGCTTTATTCGAACTTCGGGGCGAGGAACTTCGGCTGCGCAAATGTCAGAGCAGGACGCGGCGAACTTGTTGATCGCGGCGAACATGGCAGATACGGCGCGCACCGCGTCGACCACTGTCACGCAATACCGCGCGCTCAAAGCTCAGCGGCAGCGAACGCGCGAATTCGGCAGCGAACTGGAAGAGATGATTGGAGCGGCTAAGCAGGAGCGCTTGGCGCACTACATGATGAAGGTCGTCGCGCTCCTAGGAACGCGCCGCCATATTCTCGGCAGAAAACTGTTTCTCGACGAGGCCTATAGGCTCGACATTGAATTTGAGAAACCGGTTCCTTCGGTGGTCTTAGGAGTTTGGGCTGGGAGCCGAAACGACTACATCTCTTTCGAGGATCGCCGGCAACAGCTATCAGCCGCTGCTGGTGACCGCAGGGAAAGAACAAGGATCACCGAGCGGACGATCCTTGCGGTCGGCAACGTTCTCCGGACATAAGGGTGACCATGATGGCGCGTGATAACGAGTGCATCGCTGACGATCTGCTCGAACGTGCAGAAGAAATCGCGCGCTTTATATTCGGCTCCGCAGCCAAACGTCGGCGCGTCTACCACTTGGCAGCCCATTCGGAACTGCCGCTGTTTCGGCTCGGCGACGTTATCTGTGGTCGCCGCAGCACATTGCTCGCTTGGATCGCCGAGCAAGAAAAAACTAGTGTCGGTCTCAAGTGAGGTGCGCGCCATGATCGAAGCATCCGAACATGTAGAGGACGAGCTTGCCAAGAGCGCATCAACCAAGTCCGGACCTCGACGCATGTTGAACGAGGCGCAGGTTCTGGCGATCGTCCCGGTCTCACCGGTGACGCTTTGGCGTATGGAAAAGACAGGCAGGTTTCCGCGCGGGAGCGTCATAACTCCGAACCGCAAGGTCTGGTTCGAGGATGAAGTCATCGCTTGGCAGAACGAGATTAATGGCCGCGCCCGTGGCCGCCCAAATCACCCCAGCGGCTCGAAATCCTAAGTACTCCATGTTGCGCGTCGCGTCGGCCGGCGGGAGCCTCGGCTTGGAGTTGCTCGCATTGCTGCTGCATTACTCCGGAGCCGATGCCGATAGTCCCCGCAGCGCGCCGAACGCACCAGCGACCAAACAGCGGGCTTCACCAGATTTCAAATGAAAACCCGGCCAGCGACGTGCTGACCGGGTCGGGTCATTTGGGTGGAGTTTTCGTGTATCAGGCCGCGAGCCGCAGCTTGGCGATGGCCTTCGGCGCTCGTTCGGCGATGATGCGCCGCAGTTCGGCTGCGATGCCGTCGAGCACTGCGCGCTTCTGCTGGGCACGTTTCGACTGATTATAGATGCCGGTAACCCTGTTGACCTTCTCGCCGTCATCCCTGGTTACGGCGTGATCGAGGCATTTCGCGATCGCGGCGTCTGAGTACCCGAGTTCGCCTGCCAGCGTAGCGGCGGTGCGGCGCAGATCGTGCGGCGTGAACGGCTTCAGGCCCAACAATTCGCAAAGGCCCGATTTCTTGCTCTTGTCCGGGTTTTTCTCGTGCTTGGTGCCGCATAGCGCGGTTGCCATCGCAATGCGGTGGATCGGTTGACCCGGATAGACCGGGCTTTCAAAAACAAACTGTTGTGCGTCGCTGGCCAACGCTTCGCGGATAATCTCGACCGCCAGATCGGACAATGGCTGCTCGATCACGCGGCGCTTCTTGACCCGCTTAGAAGGCACGCGGAAGTAAGGCGCGCTGCCGTCGAGGTCGAACCGTTCGTTGCGCTGTGCGGCTAGCAGTTCGCGTGAGCGCAGCATGGTGACCAATTCGAATTTGAGCGCCAGCCGCGTTTGCGATCCCAAGGCAGGTCGTCGCGGTCAAGGCCATGCCAGAAAATCCGGATTTCATCCTCGGTCAGCACCCGTTCGCGGGCATGCTCCTTCGGTAGTTTCGGAAGATTGAAGGTAGGGCGGCAGGTTTCGGGGACGAAGTCGCGGCCCGCTTCCGCTGCCCATGTGTAAAGGCCCGAGACGGCGCGGCGCATGTGGCGGGCGTTGCTGGCCGATCGCCTCCCGTACTTGCCGTCGAGAATGTCGTTCGACAACTCAGCGATATCCTGCCGTGTCACGTCGCTTGCGATCATCTTGCCGAGCTTCGGCTCGACCAAGCGCCTCAGGTGGCCTTCGGTGCAGCGCCAGCTTTCGATGCGGGGCCGCATCTCGCCATCGGCCTTCCGCTCCAGTTGCTGCATCCAGTTGATGCGCAGTTTGATAATCTCGGCCACCGTCTTGCCGTGCTTGCCTTTGGTGACCCGGTGCTAGCGCAGTTGATTGACCAGCGCCGCCGGATCGAGCGCCTTCAGCGCATAGACCCGGCTGCGCGCGTGCTCGACAGTGAAGGTCTCCGGGTTGAAGATGCCGAGCGTGGTCGAGCGCTGCTTGCCGGTTCCCGGATCGGTGAACTTGAACGAGAGTGTGGCCACGCCTGCCGGGATGATGGAGACGTAGAGACCTGGGCATCTGCGGTCGTAAATCTTGGTACGGTTGGCGACGCGCTTTCCGCACCTGCGGTCCGTTAGGATGACGCTGCCGCTGCGTCCGCGCTTGGCGCGGTCAACGGTCGTGGTAGTATCGCTCATGGTTTCAGGCTCCTCGAAGGGTTTGGGACCATGGGCTCGGGCTTGGGTCTCTCAGTCCTTGGAGGATCGCGAGAGGCTTAGGACCGGGCCCTAGATTTGGCGAAATGCGCTGAAAGCTGGTGACTGGTTGCTTTCAGGTTCTTTCACCTGATTTCAAAATATAGCCCACACGACTTCGCCGTCCGCGGATAGACTGCATTCGTCTTGTGCAGCCATCCGGTCCACCGCATCCCACCGCGCGTTCGTGACGATCGCGACCCGCCCCTCGCATCGGGCGAGACGCGCGCTACAAGCAACTGATTTGCGCCAAGACTGAAGGGAAATGTTTTTTGCCGGTGGGCTGGACAGACTTCTGGCTGATTTGCCCCGTCGGGTTGATTAGTCGCGGCCTCGACCTCCACATCGTTGTTGCACGCAAGGCACACGCCCGGGTTGAAGCATCACTGTCAGGGAAAAATGAGCAGCATGCGCCACATTGGTGACGAGATCGTAGCGCTACCTGGGCTGCCTCACCGGGCCGATCGTTGAATAGATCCACTCATGCCAGCCGCCATGGATGGTCACGGACCATCGCTTCTTAAAAGTCTCCTAAACCTGTCAAAGAGATATCCCGAGCTTAGGTTTGGCGGCAGGCCGGCGTCCCCAAACGAAGTCGATCATTTCATCGACTCGTCACGCGATGGCTCCATGATGGAGACAGTCGCCACGAAGTTGGATCAATAATGCAATGCGCATAGCAATGATTGGGGCCGGCTATATAGGCCTGGTATCCGGAGCCTGTTTCGCCGATTTCGCCCACGACGTCACCTGCATCGACAAGAATGCGGAGAAGATCGCGGCGCTGAAGCAAAGCAAGATCCCGATCTACGAGCCCGACCTTGATCAGCTCGTCACATCAGGCGTGAACGCCGGCCGCTTGAAATTTGCCACCGATCTGTCGAGCATCGGAGATGCGGACGCCGTCTTCATCGCGGTCGGTACCGCTTCCCGGCGCGGCGACGGGCATGCAGATCTCAGCTATGTTCCCGCAGCCGCGCACGAGATCGCGACGCATCTGAAGGATTTCACGGTCGTCACCAAATCGACGGTGCCGGTCGGCACCGGCGACGAGGCCGAGCGGATCGTGCGGGAAGCCAACCCGGCCGCCGACTTCGCCGTCGCTTCGAATCCGGAATTCCTGCGCGAGGGCGCGGCGATCCGCGACTTCCAGCATCCCGATCGCATCGTCGTCGGCACCGCGGACGAGCGGGCGCGGAAGGTGATGGGCGGCGACATCCGTGGCAAGACCATTGCCATGCTTGGCCTCACCTTCAAGCCGGACACCGACGATGGGCGCGAAGCCCCGTCGCTCCCGCTGATCGCCGGCGCCAAGGTGGGAGCCCACGACCCCGTCGGCATGGAGCAGGCAAAGAAGGAACTGGACGGCAGCGAATATTGCGACGACCCATACACCTGCACCCGCGGCGCCGACGCGCTCGTCATCGTCACCGAGTGGAAGTTTCGCGGGCTTGATCTGGAGCGGATCAAGCGGGCCATGGCGGCGCCGGTGATCGTCGACCTCAGGAATATCTACCGGCCGGAAGACGTGCGGGCGCAGGGGTTCAAGTATGAGAGTATTGGCCGGCAGTAAGTGGATCGCAGAGATTTACTGACGAAGCTGAGTTGGCCGTCGAACAGCAACGGGGTCTATCATGCAAGTTGCGATGGATGATCAGGAAATGACGCTGTTCAAGAGCTTCGTAGCTCTATCGACGCGATATCTGGAGTTTGGATCAGGCGGCAGCACGTGGCTGGCCTGCCAAACGAAGAAGGAGTGGATCATTTCGATCGACGCGTCTCAACCATGGCTTACCAATGTTGCTGTCGCAACCCGGAATTGCGCTAACAGACCCGAGCTGATTCACGTCGATATAGGTAAGCTTGGCGATTGGGGCTATCCAGCAGATCGAGAAAAGGAGGCCTCGTGGCCGCAGTACCACGAAAGTATTTGGCAGCGACCGCAAAGCCGAACCGCTGATTTTTGTTTCGTTGACGGCCGTTTCAGAGTGGCCTGTTTCACCCAATGTTTGCTTCACTCAACCCCAGGAACGTTCATAGCAATACACGATTTTTCCAATCGGCCCCAATATCACGCTGTCAAGCAGATCGCGCGGGAAATAGCTCGAGCGAACAACATGTCAATCTTTCAAAGACCATTACACTTAGACAGCGAACAAGCCCAAGAGATACTTCAGAAGCATCGTCTGGACCCTCAATGATGCGGCGTCGGTAATCTCTATCATTAGTCAACGACAGCTATAGGTGATACAACAACAGAGGGATGGCCCCCTATGACCATCGAGAAGTCGGTTCAGCACGTCGCTTCTGCTTGGAAAAGCTCTCCGTACTACGCGGATGCGGAGAGGTGGACGCATCTTTTCTGGGGGGACAACACTGTTTTCTTGCGACTTTTCAAAAAACTGGCACTCGATAACGTGATCGAGTTAGCCGCTGGCCACGGTCGGCATTCTGAACGAATTGTCGGACAATGCGGCGCAATCGCGCTCATGGACATACATCAGGAAAATATCGATGCTTGCAGAAGCAGGCTCGGTCGCTTTCCAACGCTAAGCTTTTTCGTCAATAACGGCTACAATTTTGAACCCATTGCCGCCGATACCATCTCGGCCATCTTCTGCTACGACGCGATGGTGCATTTCGCTCCTGACGTTGTTCAATCGTACATCAAGGACACCCGCCGTGTGTTGCTGTCAGGCGGGATGGCGCTTTACCATCATTCCAACCTCAACGCACCAGGGACAAACTACGCAAAAAATATTCATGCCCGTAATCATATGACGCAAGAGCTCTTCAGGTCATTTTGCGACGAAGCTAGGATGGAGATTGTAGAGTCTATCTCGATCAGATGGGGCGGCGTTGAAGATCTTGATCGCATCTCGCTGATTCGCAGGCCGTAGTCATTCTGCATGCAACCAGGGCTGCGGGTTTATTGGTCGAAGACTTGATACCGAGTTCGGAAGGGATCTGTGTAACCCGGTAAGCGAATCCATCTTCCACTCGTTCGTGTCTCCCGCTAGTTTGATCTGCGATCGCAGAAGTCTGCTCTAGCCGGACGTATACTTAGTGAACATCCATGTCGAACCACGAAGCGATAGAATTTAGTCACACCGGATGGTGCCCAATCTGTGAAATGGAAGCGATCTTCAAGGCTGATCACTCTTGGTTTCGAGATCGGCTCCGGTGCACTCGGTGCAATTCTATTCCTAGGGAACGCGCGATTATGTATGTTCTCCAGTCTCAATTACCGAACTGGAGGGACGCGATTATTCACGAGTCATCCCCCTCTCCGTGGCTACCCCTTAGCAAGAAGCTAAAGACGCAGTGTAAAGGCTATGTCGAGACTCATTACTACCCAGGTCTCCCATTCGGGCAGCCGCACCCAGAAAGGGATGAACCTCCTCCGAATTGATGGACACCTGTAGTAGGCTCGAAGAGCCAGGAGGTGTCGGATGGAAGGACGTCAACGTCGGTCGTTTACGGACGACTACAAGCGGCAAGCGGTTGATCTCGTAGCGTCGAGCGGGCGCTCGATCGGATCTGTTGCCAAGGAGCTTGGGCTGCGCGATTCCGTGCTGCGGCGGTGGATGGAGCAGCGAGGGGCTCGGCTGGAGCCGACGGCGGCGACGCGGCGCCCCACAACGCAGGCGACGCTGCCGTCGGCGGACCACGCGGCAGAGATCGCGCGTTTGCAGCGAGAGAACGAGCGGCTGCGCATGGAGCGCGACATTTTAAAAAAGTCGATCGCGATCTTTGCTGGAACACGGACATGAGATTCCGCTTCATCGAAGATCGCCGCGCCGACTATCCGGTGA
>NZ_JBWBWM010000025.1:0-136516 GCF_056174665.1 Bradyrhizobium sp. WYCCWR15520 | reverse complement strand
CGACCGGAACGCCGGGATAGTCGATGGTTTTGTGCACGACGCCCGAAGGATCGGTCTGTGGAGTCCATTGGAAATTGTACACGGCTTTCGCCCAGTTGCGTTCGCCTGATGCGTCGACCTCATAGATCGTGATCACTTCGCGCGGTTTAGGCTCGGTCAACAAGTCCTTGTAGTGAAAGCCCCACCATGCCGCCGCGTTGCTACCGAAAGCTTTTCCACGATATTGAGGATTGGCGCATGGCCGGGGCGTGACGTCGATAATACGCAACTCGATCACGTCGCCCTCCTGGGCGCCGCGGACGTAGACCGGGCCTGTGCAGATGTGCACGCCAAGGCCCTCGCCGGCGCCACGCCCGAATAGCGAGGCATCCATCGGTCCGGCGCCGCGCCGGTTTACGCCCTTCTTTTCCTTGGTCCACAGGAACACGCTTTCGGCGCCGGGATCGCCCTTCACCATGCGCTCGGCGTCATCATTGGCGTGGTGCGTTAGCGCCTCAATCGTAATGAAGTCGCCGGAATCGATCTCGACCTGCGGTTTCAGTTTCTTGCTGAAATAGCCCCAATGCACCGTTTCGGCACTTGCCGGCAGATGATGATAAGACCGCTTGGCGGGTTGGTTCCTTTCGGCAGCAGCCGCCATCTGCGGCGTCACCAGAGAAATGCCGCCCGCGGTCATCGCTGCGGCGCCTCCGGCCGCGGCGAAGCTGGACCTCAAGAACGATCGGCGTTCGCGATCAAGCGTTTCCTTGAACTCGCGATGGTGCAATTCAAATTCCGGACAGTTTTTGTCATCACCCGCGCACATCGCATCTCTCCCCGATTTGAACGCGTATTCAGGCGCACGCCTGATCCCACCTCAGTTCATCGCAACAGTCAAAGCGTTGCTGCATCATGAAGTGAATGAAAAATAGCTCCTTTGCTTATTGCTTGAGCCTTGCGTGCTCAACTATTGGGAAATTTCCACATCATTGCCATTGCGCATCGATGAGGTGGTCGAATGATGGGTGCTGTTCATGCCGACGGGTGGACAATTCCGTTTGTTGAGGCGGCCCCGATAATAGCGGCAATACCAGTGAAACCAGCCGCGCGGATCGTCCGGATGTATCCAGCCTTTCCTGCGCCACACCGAAAGAGGTTGGCTGTCGGCGACGCCAAAGAAATTCAGCCTGGCGTCTGTGCGTTCGGACGAGAGTTTGGCCTTCGCGAACCAGCTTGCCGGAAACTCCTACCTGCAATCAGTCATGTATTTTTCGCCGAAGACGCCGAGGCGCAGCATTTCCGGCGGCGTGAGATCGCGACGGAAGCCCAGATCAAAGCTTCGGCCCACGGGCGCGACGAGAACGTACCGGTAACCCCGATGCATCCGATCGTTCACGACTATGGTTTGCTGCTGCACTGCGACGGGACCCCTCGCTCAGCGACTGCTGGATCGCTTCACCAACGATAGGACGTCGGGAGGGAACGCAAAGACGGGGGAAGATAGCTGCAATTTATCGGGCGGTGGCATTCACGGCCCTAGCCAATCACGTCGCCGTCCAATAGAACGGCGCGCGGCGCGGTGGGGTCCGGTATTTTCGGGAGGGGACATGATTTCATTCGTACGTATGGCCCGGGCAGGCGCCGCTTCGCTTCTGGTGACCGCAATCGTTTTGCCGTTCAGCCCGACGCGCGCCGATGACGGCTTTCCGTTCGGAGCGGAAATGCAGCTCGATGTGGATCGTCAGCGCGGGTCGAAGCGGATTCCCAATCTCGAAATCGGCGATGCCGGCGAGGTGGCCCTCGAACTCTGGTGCAAGGGCGGCAAGGGCCAGTTTTCGGTGGCGGGCAATACGGTGATCTTCGTGCCCGGCGCGATGGAAAATCGTCCCTGTCCGCCAGACCGCGCCCAGCAGGACGACGAGCTGATCGCCGCGCTCGCCGCTGTGGGCACCTGGAAGCGGCAGGGCGATTTCGTATCGTTCATCGGCACGAAGACGCTGCGCTTCCGCATCAATACGAACTAGGCCTGTGTGAAATTGGCCGAGGATGAGCAAGCCTGAGATCAGCATAGGGCCCGAAGACCCGAGGCAGGTGGAGGTGCGGCGCATCATCGCCGAATCAGGCGCTTACCTGCAGGCGCTGTATCCATCCGAAAGCAATCACCTTGTGGACGTCGACGCACTCGCGGCACCTGACGCCGTCTTTCTCGTCGCGCGCCGTAATGGAGAACTTCTCGGGTCGATCGCATTTCGGATCATCGCGCCCGGACATGCCGAAATAAAGCGCATATTCGTGCGTGCGGAAGCCCGAGGAATTGGGGTAGGGCGGCGTTTACTCGAGGCGCTCGAAGATGCGGCCCGCCAGCGGAGCATTGATCGTATCAGCCTGGAGACAGGCACAAAGCAGCCCGAAGCCATCGGGCTCTATCGCGCGTCCGGCTATCAGGATTGTCCGCCGTTCGGAACCTATAGCCACGATCCGCTCAGTCTGTTCATGACCAAGCGCCTCCTGCCCTGAACGCGGCATTTCCGCAAATTGCGTTCGGCCGGTTACTGCGTCGCAATCAAGCCGCTGGCAGTGGCAATGATCCAGCGGTTGCCCCAGCGCACGATGGACTCGACGCGTCCGAGTCCGGGAATGGTGTCGCCCCGCGCGGCCATCTTGATACCGTCGGGACCTTCGAGAACGGCGGTGCCGTCGCGTACGTCAACAACTGTCCACCCGGGAATTGTCGCCGGCTTGGTTTCCGGCGCCGCGACCAGAGGCTGCCGCATTGCGATGGCAGCGGAGGGGGCCGCATTGGCCTGGGAGGCCGGACGCGCGGCGGCCGACAATGGCGCGGACGGCTTGGGAATGCTTCCGACAATGGCGGGCGAGTCTGCCGCGGATGCCGTCTTCCGGGCGCTTTCGATCTTGCCCGGCCGTGCTTCGGCAGTTCGCGGCGCGGGCGTTTCCGTCTGCGCAACCGTTTCAAGGCCGAGCGTGCCTGCGAATTCGGGCCAGCTCAGACCGCCGGTCCATCCGAGCCCAAAGCTTGCCACCACAGCCACGATGACCAGCGAGGCGTTGCGCGCCCGGTCGCGAGATGACTCCCGCACCACCAGGACGTCGTCGCGATCGTCCTTGAAGAAATTCCACGAGTTCGCCGGCTGTTCCGGCCCCCGGCCGTCAGCCACATTCCCCGTCCACATGCTCTCAAAGGTACTCGGCGCGCGGTCTTGCATGGCGTTACCCAGGTTCAACTGGCCGATGATGTTCCCTTAAGCTGAATCGAGTCTTAACGATCAAAGCTCGCAATGTGCTCGGCGCTATTTTTCCTTCGAGGGCGCGCTGCGGGGCGACCTATCACTGTGCCGATTCATGCCGGCGAAGGCATCGTCAGGCGCGCAGCTACCGCTATCGTGCATACGGATCATTTCCACACACTCTTGTCGGCGTCCCAGCGCTGGCCCTTGAACTCCTTCGCCAGCGCCTCGATAGAGCCGTTGTCGTCCTTCGGTTCGCCGCCTTCCTCGTCGCCGGTGGAATCTTCCGACAAATGCAGTTTGGGACCGGTGCTTTCATCCGCGGTCGTGATCACCGGGCTCGAGATCCACAGCATCAGCCGGTCAGAAGCGCCCGGTTTGTCCGGCGAAACCAGCGCGGTGATTTCGACAGTTTCGGTCAGCGCGAGCGCGGGATAGATCGGGCTTGGCCGCTTGAAGCTCAGCGTGAGTTTTCCGGTGTTGGCGTTCCAGTCGGCGCCCGCCGGCTTGGCGGCCAGCGTTTTCGCGAGCACGCCTGAAACGGCCGACGCGATCTTGTCCCGGTTGATCTTGTCGCCGTCGCGCCATTCGGCGGCGGCAAAGCGGATGGTGCGGTCCATCTCGACGGAGCCGCTGGTCCATCCGGCTGCGACCACGCCTTGCGTCGACCTGGCTTTCGCAATCAGCGTCGTGGCGCGTTCCGGATCGGCGGTAAGGTTGATGGTCTGCTCGCCGGCGCGCAGCGCGTCGCAGGAGACCGAAAGGCTTGACAGCCCGACCTCGACGGCCTCGCCCTTCAGACCCTTAAGGAAATCCAGCGCCGCGTCGAGTTTGATCCGCACGCTGATCGCTTCCGGCGAAACGTCGGTAAAATCCTTTGGCGCCGGCGTGATGCCGTCGTCACTGGTCTGGTTGTCCAAAAACTCCTTCTCGCTGAGATCGGAATTGTCCGTAGAGGCCACTTCGGTGACGTTTGGACCAATGGTGATCTGGCCGCGGAATTCGAAGGTGTCGCCGACAGGCTTGCGCAGCAGCTTGACGGTGACCGGCAACTTGTCACCGAGGCTCTGCGTGGTGCCGGTCAGGTTCTGACCGTTGACGGTGAGGGTGGCAACGAAGCGGTCCTTGCGGTCGGAGCCCTTGGCGGCGGGATAGCAGACGTCGAGGGTAGCCGCGGTGACGGTCTTGCCCTGGCGGGTTTCCTTCAGCACGACGTCGGCGTTGCCGTCCATCAGGCCGTCGATCGCGGTGAAGTAGCGCGTCTCGGTCGTGCCCGGCGCCGTCTTGGGCTGCAGTTTCATCTGGGCGAAGGCAAGGTTCGGGGAAGCCATCATCAGACCGAGCAGGCAAGGCAAGAGCGCGCGCATATGGAAGTTCCTCAGACGGAAGGGAATTGGCGTCGTCGTAACTAGCAAATCCCGGTAGCATTTTCGAGCGAAGTGGATGCCGGTTCGCGTGAAGAAAACGAGTCAAAACAAAGGGCAAGCGCCGTATCGGTTCTCCGTCTGAACCGATACGGCGCTTGCCATTCGCCAAAAAAGAAGGCCGCCCCGGAGGCGGCCTTCGATCTGTTTGAGGGAGAGGGCAGGGCTTAGAACCCCATGCCGCCCATACCACCCATGCCGCCGCCACCGCCGGGCATTGCCGGCGCTGCTTCCTTCGGCAGTTCGGCAACCATCGCTTCGGTGGTCACCAGCAAGCCGGCGACGGAGGAGGCGTCCTGCAGCGCAGTGCGCACCACCTTGGCCGGGTCGATGATGCCCTTGTCGACCATGTCGACATATTCCTCGGTCTGGGCGTCGAAGCCGAAGGTCTCCGACTTGTTCTCGAGGATCTTGCCGACCACGATCGAACCCTCGACACCGGCGTTCTCCGAGATCTGGCGAACCGGGGCTTCCAGCGCCTTCAGCACGATGTTGATACCGGCCTGGACGTCGGAATTGTCGTTGTTGATGCGGCCGACCGCCTTCTTGGCGCGGAGCAGCGCCACGCCGCCGCCCGGCACGATACCTTCCTGCACGGCCGCGCGGGTCGCGTTGAGGGCGTCCTCGACGCGGTCCTTCTTCTCCTTGACCTCGACTTCGGTCGCACCGCCGACCTTGATCACCGCAACGCCACCGGCGAGTTTTGCAAGGCGCTCCTGCAGCTTCTCGCGGTCGTAGTCCGAGGTGGTTTCCTCGATCTGCGCCTTGATCTGCGTAACGCGGGATTCGATGTCCTTCTTCTTGCCCGCGCCCTTGACGATCGTGGTGTTCTCCTTGTCGATCACCACCTTGCCGGCGCGTCCCAGCATGTTGATGGTGACGCTTTCGAGCTTCATGCCGAGTTCATCGGAGATCAGCTGACCGCCGGTCAGGATCGCGATGTCTTCCAGCATGGCCTTGCGGCGATCGCCAAAACCCGGCGCCTTGACGGCGGCGACCTTCAAGCCGCCGCGCAGGCGGTTGACCACCAGCGTCGCCAGCGCCTCGCCCTCGACGTCCTCGGCGATGATCAGCAACGGGCGGCCGGACTGCACCACGGCTTCCAGCACCGGCAGCATCGACTGCAGGCCGGACAGCTTCTTCTCGTGCAAGAGCACGAAGACGTCTTCCAGCTCGGCCGTCATCTTCTCGGCGTTGGTGATGAAGTAGGGCGACAGGTAGCCGCGGTCGAACTTCATGCCCTCGACGATGTCGACCTCGGTCTCGAGCGACTTGTTTTCCTCGACCGTGATCACGCCTTCATTGCCGACCTTCTGCATCGCCTGCGCGATCATCTTGCCGATGGCGGTGTCGCCGTTGGCTGAGATGGTGCCGACCTGGGCAACTTCCGAGGAAGCCGCGACCGGCTTGGCGCGCTTCTCGATATCCTTGACGACGGCGTGGACGGCGATGTCGATGCCGCGCTTGAGATCCATCGGGTTCATGCCGGCCGCAACCGCCTTGCCGCCTTCGCGCACGATCGCCTGAGCCAGCACGGTGGCGGTGGTGGTACCGTCGCCCGCGGTGTCGTTGGTCTTGGAGGCGACTTCGCGCAGCATCTGCGCGCCCATGTTCTCGAACTTGTCCTCGAGCTCGATCTCCTTGGCGACGGTGACGCCGTCCTTGGTGATGCGGGGAGCGCCGAAGCTCTTCTCGATCACGACATTGCGGCCCTTGGGACCAAGCGTCACCTTCACCGCATTGGCGAGAACGTCAACGCCGCGCAGCATACGGTCGCGGGCGTCGCCGGAAAATTTAACGTCTTTGGCAGCCATTGTTTGGACTCCTGAATGATTGGATACGGTCGTGCGCCGCGCTAATGCGTCATTGCCGGGCTTGACCCGGCAATCCATCACCTTCGCGAGACTCTTCCGAAGGGGATGGATGCCCGGGTCATCCAGCGCGAAGACGCGCTTCGCGCTTTCGCCCGGGCATGACAGGGATTGCTTACGTCAGCACGCCCATGATGTCGGACTCCTTCATGATCAGGAGTTCCTCGTTGTCGATCTTGACCTCGGTGCCGGACCATTTGCCGAACAGCACGCGATCGCCGGCCTTGAGGTCGATCGGGATCAGCTTACCTGCCTCGTCACGGCCGCCCGGGCCGACGGCGACGACTTCGCCCTGCGACGGCTTTTCCTTGGCGCTGTCGGGAATGATGATGCCGCCCTTGGTCTTCTCCTCGGCATCGATGCGCTTGACCACAACGCGGTCGTGCAGCGGACGGAATTTGGATTTGGCCATGACGTCTCCTCTTGAAGTTCCTCTGGGGAGGCTCGGTTTCAGGTCTGCGCCATTGAAAATGGCTGATATGCCGGGTATTCGAAGCCGCCCCGGGCGGGACAGCACACCCCTTAGCAATCTTTGAGTTTGAGTGCTAAACGTGGGGCCGGGAAATATGGCTTGGCGCTGTTCCTGTCAAGCAAACAAGGGGGTTAAGGCCTTCTTGAGGCCAGTATAGGATGCTCCACGGAAACCAAATCGGTGCAGCGGCGTAAACTCAACCGACGTCATTGCTCCGGCAGGCTTTTTACCGTTGGCTGCTTGACGGGAGCGGCCAAAAATTGCTCGGGGGAATGCGATGATCAGCTCACGTAATGCGCATACGGTTGCCAATCTGGCGATCGCGTCGGCGCTGACGGTCTTGCTGGCGGCGTGCAGCAGCATGAGCCTGCCGTCGCTGTCGTCCGGCCCGGCACCCGATGCCGAACCCGCCGTTGCGCCGGAAATGCCGGCTACCATCCGGTCCGACGAGATCGTCGGCCGCTGGGGCCTTGCCTCGTTCCAGAATCCCAATGACCGCGCCCGCACCGAAGCTGCCGCGCGCGGGCAGTGCAAGCAGCCTTATGTGATCGGCGCCGGCACCTCCGGCGGCGTCGTCATGCATCTGGCCGACCAGGCCACGCCGCAGGAACTGCGCCTCAAGGGTAGCCCGAGCGGCAAGAACTATATCGGACCGGCCGGTCCCGCCGGCGGCGAACAGGACCGCGAGATCGTCTCGTTCGACGGTCGCGTGCTGGTGACCCGCTTCATCGAAAAGGACGCCGCGGTCCGTTACGGCAACATGGTCTATGTCCGCTGCGCCCCCCGGGCGTGAGTAGACGCCGTCATTCCGGGGCGATGCGAAGCATCGAACTATGGTGCGCAATTGCGCACCTGAGAATCTCGAGATTCCCCGATGCGCAATTGCGCATCTGAGGTCTGGTGCTAACGCACCATCCCGGAATGACGGTGCGAGAGACAACAAAAAAACGCCGGCATCGCTGCCAGCGTTTTGTTTGGTCCGCGTTAACCGTCCGATCAATCGAACAGCGCGTCGATGTCGTCCTGCGAGGCGTGGCCGGCGTCGCCGTCGAGCTTCGGGCCGTTGAGCAGCTTGGCATCGCCTTCGCGGGTGTCGACGATCGGCTGGGCGTGCGCCTTGATGGCGTCGACGCCGCCCCAGATGTCCATCATCGTGTAGATGTGCTGCTCGATGAACTTCATCGTGGTCATCACCTTGCTGATGCGCTGGCCGGTGAGGTCCTGGAAGTTGCAGGCTTCGAAGATCGAGACGACGCGTTCCTGAATTTCTTCGCTGAGCAACTTCTGCTGGTCGGGCGAGATGTTCTTCGACAGCGCGGTCGCCGCCTGGTCGATCGCCTCGGTGGCTTCCAGAATCTGCTGGGTGGCCTGTTCGGTGCCGCCGACGACGGCGCCGAGTTCGCCGTTGACCTTGGCCATTTCCTGGCCGTCAAAGCTCTTGCCGTGCAGGGTGGCGATTTCGCGCTTGGTGCGGTTGATAGCGTCGTGAATGAGGTCGAGCTCGACCTTCAGCTTCTCGCACTGCTCAATCTGCGCGCGATAGGTTTCCAGGAGCGCGTGGGACTCGGCAATCTCGCGCGCGACATCCGCAACCTCGGTACCGGCGGCGCGGACGTGGCCGAAGCTGGCCATCTGCGAGCGGATCGCGCGCAACTCGGCCATGATCTCGCGATGCATCGGGCCGATCTCGCCGCCTTCGGCAGGCAGGACAATTGGCGCGTCGCCCAGAATGGCTTGTTCGATACGAAAACGTTTGCGATTGACCGACATGAGTTTTTCCCACCCCTTCATTGCCGAGGTGTTCTAAACCATGGCGATTTAACGTCAGGTTCACGGCGCAATATTGCGTGTCGGCGCTTTGCCTGCGGCCGCACACCAACGATTAACCATGAGGGCCGCGCGTTCACGCAAAATAAAGGCTACCGGGCAAATCCGGGTGCGATTGCCGAAATGGTGAATCGAAACGCCCGATCCGTTTACCAAACCGATTAGGTTTTGATTTGTATTGATCGCGTGCAGCGGCGCTTCAATCGCGCCATTGCGCCGAACCCGCAGTGACGAACAGTACAGAGTACGTCGATGTCCGGAAAAATCCGTTTTGCGCTCCTCGCGAGCGTGTCTTGCCTTTGCTTTGCCAGTGAGGCCGCAGCGATTGATGTCTCAGCATCAACTGAGCCCACCGTGATCTACGCCCGCCAGCCGGCGCCGGTGCGCATGGCCTCCAATATGGGCGGCGGCTTCATCGAATTCCTGTTCGGCGATGCGCCACAGGGCGGGCGCTACCAGCGGGAGCAGGCCTACCAGCCGCAGCCCGATTACGGCTATGGCCGGCGCACGCTGCTGCCGCCGATGGATCCGCAGCAGTCGATGCGGCGCGAGGAGGATCTGGTCGATCCCGCGCAGCACCGGCTCGATCCGAAATATGAAAAGCAGGTGGTCGAGTATCACGGCAAGGAAAGCCCGGGCACCATCGTGATCGACACCCCAAACAAGTTTCTGTTCCTGGTGCAGGGCGACGGCAAGGCGTTGCGTTACGGCGTCGGCGTCGGCCGGCCCGGCTTCACCTGGTCGGGCGTCAAGACGATCTCAGCGAAGAAGGAATGGCCGGCCTGGACGCCGCCGCCGGAGATGCTGGCGCGCCGCCCCGATCTGCCGAGGCACATGGAGGGCGGCCCGGAAAATCCGCTCGGCGCGCGTGCGATGTATCTGGGCTCGTCGCTCTATCGCATCCATGGCTCCAACGAGCCCTGGACCATCGGCACCAACGTCTCGTCCGGCTGTATCCGCATGCGCAATGAAGATGTGATCGATCTCTACGGCCGCGTCGGCGTCGGGGCGAGGGTGGTGGTGATCTGATTTCCTGCGTAGCCCGGGTGAAGCGCAGCGTAACCCGGGGCCGTAGCGTGGCTACCGATTCCCGGATTGCGCTTCGCTCCATCCGGGCTACAAATAAAAACGGCCGCCCGATCGGGGCGGCCGTTTTCATTTTCAATTCTCGCGACGGTCACGCGTAGTCGCCGTCTCCGCCGCCATCATCGCCGTCGAAGTCGTCGGAATCGTGATCCATGCCGCCATCGTCGTCGTGCGAGGACTGATCGAAGAATCCCTGCCGCGAACCGGAATCGTTATCGTTGCTGTCGGCGCGCTGGCTGGACGAGCCGCGCGAACCGATGTCGTTGATCCCGGCCTCGCGCGCGAGATCACCGCCGGACTGATCGCCCCACGGCCTGCGGTCTTCGATCCCGCCGCTGTGGTTCGCCGTGTCGCCGAACGCCTGCTGGTTGCCGCCGCCCATCATCGAGCGAATGCTGCCGGCCAGCAGCGAACCGCCGACCACGCCGGCCGCCGCCGCCGCAGCGGTGCCGAGGAACGAGCCGCCACCGCCGCCGAACGGCGGTTGCTGCTGCTGCGCGCCGCCATAGGGCTGGCCATAGGCCGGCTGATTGTACTGTCCGGGCGCCTGGTTTTGCTGCAGCACCTGACCGCTGTTCCAGGTCGGGCGGTTAGCCATATCGGGCGCGCGAACGTTCGGCACCGAACCTTGCGATGAGCCTTGCGGCTGGTTCTGCCCGAAGATCGCGTCGCGCATCGAATCGAGGAAGCCGCCGGATTGAGCTTGCTGGCCCGACGTCGCCGCTTCCAATTCCTGAATGCGCATGTCGGCGCGCTTCAGCGCCTCGTCCTGCACCAGCGTGGTCTGCACCAGCGCATACACCGCGTTGGGCGCATTGCGCAGGCCCTGCATGATCGCCGACATCGCCTCCGGATCGCGCTTGGCGCTTTCCAGCTTGGCGAGCCGGTCGAAAAGATCGTCAATCAGTTGGCGTTCTTGCGGTGTCATGGCCCTCTCCCTCGCGCCGGGTAGTGATCGACGCGCGGGCAAGATGTAGGGCGGGCTTTGTGTCGCAAGTAGTGGGCGGCCGAATTAAATTTTGGTATGCGACAAAACGCCGGGTGGATTGCCCGGATATGCGTCAACTCAGTGTAACTTTATTCGCCGCCAGCAATGCCGCGAATCGATCGCTTGCGAGAAACGCATGTTCCGCCTCGCGCTGCGTGGTCAGGGGATCGAGGCCCTCCAGCGTTTCGTCGACAAAGCCGGGATGGCACATCACCAGCCCGCCCTCCGGCAGCCCTTCGAGGAACTGCCCCATCAGCGCGCCGAAATCGGGCGACGTCGAAAAATCATAGGCGCCGGCAAAGGCCGGGTTGAACGGGATTTTGGCGCTAGTCGCACGCTTGCGGAATTGCGCACTGAGGACGTCGAGCACCAACGCCTTCGGCGCGCCGAGCAGTTGGCCAAATGGCTTGAGGCGTCCGCCCTGGCGGACCCAGGCGTCCGGCGCCGCCTCCTTGACCGCGCGCAGAAAGGCGTCGCGCACGCCGGGGAAGAGTTGCGCGTGCTGATGGCCGTCGACGAAATCCGGCGCGCGGCCGAACAGCTCCTTGAAGGCCGCAAGCTGAGCCAACAGTTCGTCCTCGATCAGGCCTGGATCGATCCGCCGCAACAGGCCGGCGCGCAGCAGTTTTGGAAACGGCAGAAACAGGCCGCCGTCGACGGGGCGAAAGTGCATCGTCAGCGGACGAAACGGCGCGGTCAGCGTTGCGTGCAGCCCGATCGCGCAGCGCGCGCTCGTCGCCGCAACCTCCTGCAACGCGGTGACTTCGGCGCGGCCGATCGCAGGTCCCACCACCATCACGGAGGTGGCGTTGAGACGGCCGCGCGAGATCAAATCGCGGATGGCGCGGTTGACGCCTTCGGCCAGCCCGTAATCGTCGGCGCACAGCCAGATCCGGCGCGGCGGCGCGGCATCGTTCATTCGGCAGCGGTCCGTTCGCTGGCTTTGGCCGTCGTCTCGCCATCGGCGCGCTTTTCGGAGTGCTCGGCGACGAAGTAGATCGGACGCGCCTTCAACTCGGAGAGAATCTTGCCGATATATTCGCCGACGATGCCGATCATGATGAGCTGCACGCCGCCGATCGTCATCATGCCGATCATCAGCGAGGGATAGCCGGGGACCTGTTTGCCGGTGGTCCAGACCTCCCAGAGAATGGTCAGGCCGAACAGGAAGGCACTGATGGCCAGCAGCATGCCGAGCAGGCTGGCAAAGCGCAGCGGCGCCACCGAGAACGACGTCAATCCCTCGATCGACAGGCCGATCAGGCGGCTTGGGCTGAACGTGGTGACGCCATGCGCGCGCGCCGCCGGCTCGTAATCGACGCGGATCTGGCGGAAGCCGATCCAGTTCGACAGGCCCTTGAAGAAGCGGTTGCGCTCAGGCAACTGGCGCAGCGCGGCGGCGGCGCGCGGCGACAGCAGGCGGAAATCGCCGGCGTCCTCGGGGATCTTCTGCCGCGCGCCCCAGTTGATCAGCGCGTAGAAGCCGTGCACCGCCTGGCGGCGCAGGAACGATTCATTGTCGCGATGCGCCTTCGCCGTATAGACGACGTCGTAGCCGTCATCGATCCAGTGCGAGACCAGCTTTTCGACCATATCAGGCGGATGCTGGCCGTCGCCGTCCATGAACAGAATAGCGCCAAGGCGGGCATGGTCGAGGCCCGCCATCAGCGCCGCCTCCTTGCCGAAATTGCGCGACAGCGACACCACCTGGACGTCGAGCGCATCGGCGGCAAGCGTGCGCGCGATGACAAGCGTGTTGTCGGCGCTGCCGTCGTCGACATAGACGACCTCGCTGGCCAGCCCGTAACGCGCCTTCAGCGTCCGGGCGAGGCCGATCAGCCGCTCGTGCAGCACAGCGAGCCCCGCCGCTTCGTTGTACAGCGGCACGACGATCGACAGTCCCTTGGCCGCCGCGCTGGAGGCGGTGGTCGTCAGGCGGGAAACGTCAGAGCCGAGCGTCATCGATCAGGTCCCAATTGATGCTCCAAAACAGCATATGTTACTCGGCCCCACCTGTCGCAACGATGAACGAAACGGCAGCCTTATTGCCGCAGGAACGCCTCTAGCTTGGCGAACAAGGGGTTTTCGCGGTCGAGCACATAGTCCAGCGAGGCGATCGACACCGTATCGGCGCCGTGCTCGCGCAGGAAACTGCCGAGCGCGTAAAGATGCACCGGCGGGCAGTGCAGCGTGAGCATGCCCGACGACGTCGGCCCGCCGAACGGCGCCACCACGCCGAAACGGTTATGCGCTTCCTTGAGCAGCGCATCGTTGCAGCCGGCGAAACGGGTGCGGACTTCACGGTATTTGCTGGCTCGCGCTCGGGCTGCGATGTGGTCGAGGATGACGCGCGCGGTCTCGCGGGCGTCAGCCGACCAGTCGGCTTCGCGGGACGCCACGAGATTGGCCTGGCTGCGCAGGATCACGCCGTCGTCCAGCACCTTCAGCCCGTTGGCGGCAAGCGTTGCGCCTGTCGTCGTGATGTCGACGATCATTTCGGCGGTGCCGACCGCGGGCGCGCCTTCGGTGGCGCCGGCGCTTTCGACGATGCGGTAATCGACCACGCCATGGGCGGCGAAGAAGTTGCGCGTCAGGTTGATGTACTTGGTCGCGACCCGCATCCGCCGGTTATGCTGGGCGCGGAAGCCGGTGGTGACGTCGTCGAGATCGGCCATGGTGCGGACGTCGATCCAGGCCTGCGGCACCGCGACCACGACATTGGCGCTGCCGAAGCCGAGGCTGTCGATCAACAGCACGCGCTTGTCGGTATCGGGGATGCTTTCGCGCAACAGATCCTCACCGGTGACCCCGAGATGCACCATGCCGCGTGCCAGTTGCGAGGCAATTTCGCTCGCCGAGAGATAGGCGATCTCGACATTGTCGAGGCCAGCGATAGTGCCGCGATAGTCGCGCGCGCCGCGCGGCTTCGCCAGCGAAAGCCCGGCGCGGGTGAAAAACGCCTCGGTGTTTTCCTGCAGGCGGCCCTTGGAGGGGACGGCGAGAACGAAGGGGGCGGTCATGCGGCGCTCCCTTGCGATACGGGCTGGCCGTATTGCGTCAGGGCTTCGATCCAGACCGAGAAGCCGACCGCGGGGATCGGCGTCGGCGAGCCGAGCTGCGTCATCAGCCCGTCATAGCGTCCGCCCCCGACCAGCGGCTCGACGCCGTTGCCCTTCTTGTGCAATTCGAACTCGAAGCCGGTGTAATAATCGAGCCCGCGGCCGAACGAGGTGGAGAACCGCGTCAGCTTGGTGTCGATGCCGCGCGCGGCCATGAAGCCGACGCGGCTTTCGAACTGGTCGATCGCCGCCGCAAGATCGAGCTTGGCGTCCGATGCCAGCGCGCGCAGCTGCTTAACCGATTCGTCCGGGTCGCCCGCGATCGCGAGGAAGCGCTTGATGGTGTCGAGTGCATCGCGCGGCAGCGCGCCGCCTTTCAAGGTCGATTGTTCGAGGAAGCGGTCGGCGATTTCGTCGACCGTCCGTCCGCCGACATTGGTGGTGCCGGCTATCGACATCAGGTCGGTGACCAGCGCCAGCGCCGCCTTGCGGTCGGAGCCGGCCAGCGCCGCCAGCACGCCCTCATACTCGTTGCGGCCGGGCGCGGTCGCGAGCGTCAGCCGCTCGATATCAGCGGTGAGGCTGACCTTGCGGTTGAAATCCTTGATCAGCCGCCGCCGCCATACCGGATAGAGGTCGAGCGCATCGATCAGCGCGTTGAACAGCGCGACGTCGCCGGTGCGGATTTCGACATCCTTCAATCCGAAGACCGAGGTCGCGTCCAGCGCCAGCGCCAGCATTTCCGCATCCGCCGCGGCGCGGTCCTGCCGGCCGAAGGACTCGATGCCGGCCTGCAGAAACTCGCTCGGCTGGCCGCCGCGATAGCGGAACACCGGCCCGAGATAGGAAAAGCCCGCCGGCTGGCCGGCGCGCCCGGAAGCGAGATAATCGCGTGCCACCGGAATGGTCAGGTCGGGGCGCAGGCAGAGTTCCTCGCCGGAGGCGTCGGTGGTCAGGTAAAGGCTCTTGCGGATGTCCTCGCCGGAGAGGTCGAGGAACGGCTCGGCCGGCTGCAGGATGGCCGGATGCGCCTGGACGTAGCCGCCTTGTGCAAACGACAATAGCAGCGCGTCCGCCCAGGCGGCGGACCCGGCAGCACCTCTGACGGCAGCGGTCGCGGTCATCTTACGTCCAAATGCCCGGAAAACCCGGGTTCAGGGTTGATTTGGGGGCTCCCGGGGGTTCCGGGGCGCTCGTTGGCGCAGGCCTTAGCATGGCCGGAGCAACGTTTCGACAGGGATCGGCCAACTGAATTAATGGGCGGTGGCCTCACCGGTTATCGCTTCACTGACTATCCGGGTCCCGCCAATCCCCCAGTGCCACCTGGACCAGCGTCAGCGCGGCCACTCCGGCCGTATCGGCCCGCAGAATCCGCGGTCCCAGGGAGAGCCGGATGATAGTCGGCTGGCGCAGGAGAAGCTCACGTTCCTCCCCGGCAAAGCCGCCCTCGGGGCCGATCAACACGTCGATGCCGGAAGCTGCGGCCTGCGCCGTCTGCAGCGCTTGCACCGGAGCTTTGACGTCGCTGGCCTCGTCGCAAAACACCAGGAGCCGCGCCGGGTCGCGCTTGTCGAGAAAGCGGTCGAGCGCGACCGGCTCGGCGACCTCGGCCAGACTGAGGATCCCGCATTGTTCGGCAGCCTCGATGACATTGGCGCGCATCCGCTCGCCATTGACCCGCGAGACCTGGGTGTGCCGCGTCAACACCGGCTGCAGGCTCGAGGCTCCCATCTCGACCGCCTTCTGCACCATGTAGTCGAGGCGGGCGTGCTTCAGCGGCGCAAAGACATAGGCGATATCGGGCAGGCGATCCTGCGGCCTCGTCCTGGCTGCGATGATCAAACCGTCCGGCCGCTTTCGGCCCTCGATCGTCGCCTGCCATTCGCCGTCGCGGCCGTTGAACACCAGGATGGTGTCGCCGGCGGAGAGCCGCAGCACATTGCCCAGATAATTGCTCTGGTTACGTTCCAGCGCGATTCTCTCGCCCTCGCGCAACGGGGCATCGACGAACAGGCGAGGGGCGCGGAAATCGAGTTCAGGCATCGGTAAGGTTCCGTTTTCTGGGCGCTTTTAGCCTAAAGCGCTAGAATCCGGACGCTATTTTTAACTTTTGGGGCGGCCCTGCGCCGCGCTGCTGCCCCAATCCACGGGTTGTTAAGCGGCGGCAGGAATCGTAAAAAGCTGTTTCGCAAATCTGCTTCGTTCGGGACACGTTGGGGACTTGCCTGACCTCGCCGGAGAACCACCCTTGATGATCCGCCGCCTGATTGTGCCGCTGACCGCTGCCGTCGTGACGTTCCACGCGGGCCACGCCTTTGCGCAGGGCGCCTTTCCGGCGCCGCTCCCGAACCAGAGCGCCGCACCCGCGGCTTCGCCGTTTCCGCCGGTCAATGGCGCTGCGCCGTCGGCCACGGTCGGCGCGCCGTCACCCTTCCCCTCGCAGGGCGCCGCCCCGGTTTCCGGCGGATTCAGCGGGCCGCCGCCGCAGGCCAGCGGTTCGGCAGATGCCTGCATGAAAGGGTTTGTTCCCTTGCGCGAGGAGGCCGAGAAGCGCGGCAAGATGATCAAGGCCGCAAGCGACCGCAAGGCGCCGCCGGACGAGGCCTGCAAGCTGATCAAAAATTTCGGCCAGGCCGAAGTGAAGATGATCAAATATGTCGAGACCAACTCGGCCAAATGCGGAATTCCGCCGCAGATCGCCGAGCAGCTCAAGAACGGCCACAAGAACACCGAGAAGATGCAGAATCAGGTCTGCGCCGTCGCGCAGCAGGCGGCACAAGCACGGCCGGCCGGCCCGAGCCTCAGCGAGGTGCTCGGCTCGGCGGCGCTGCCCGAGGCGCAAGCCGTGAAGAAGGGCGGTAGCACCTTCGATACGCTGAACGGCAACGTTCTAGCGCGATGACCCCGATCAGATGAGCGACGCGACCACCCGCGTTGCCGATGCGACCGGCAACTGGGTCGATACGCGTGCGCCGCTCTGGTTGCGGCCCTATTTGCGGCTTTCCCGTTTCGACCGTCCGATCGGCTCATGGCTGTTGCTGATGCCGTGCTGGTGGTCGGCGGCGCTCGCCGCCGGTGTTGCGCGCGACATCTCGTCATTGCCGCTCGTGATCGTGCTGTTCTTCATCGGCGCCTTCGTCATGCGCGGCGCGGGCTGTGCCTGGAACGACATTACCGACCGCGACCTCGACGCCAGCGTTGAGCGCACGCGCTCGCGGCCATTGCCCGCCGGGCAGATCAGCGTGACGCAGGCGTTCGCCTTCCTGGTGCTGCAGGCGCTGATCGGCCTGGCGGTGCTGCTGCAGTTCAACCGCTTCGCGATCCTGACCGGCATCGCCTCGCTCGTCATCGTCGCGATCTATCCCTTCATGAAGCGCATCACCTGGTGGCCGCAGGTGGTGCTGGGGCTGGCGTTCTCCTGGGGCGCGCTGATGGGGTTTGCGGTCACGCTCGGCCGGATCGACCTGACCGCGCTTGTGCTCTATGCCGGCTCGATCAGCTGGGTGATTGGCTACGATACGATCTACGCCCACCAGGACACCGAGGACGACGCGCTGATCGGCATCAAGTCCACGGCACGTCTGTTTGGCGAGCGCACGCATCTCGCGCTTTCGGTGTTTTATTCGCTCGCCGTGGTTCTGATCGGCGCAGCGCTGGCGCTCGGCGGCGCACGCTGGCCGGCCTGGATCGGATTGATTACGTTCGCCGCGCATCTTGCCTGGCAGATCAAGCGATTGGACATCCGCGATCCCGCGCTGTGCCTGCGCGTCTTCAAGTCCAACCGCGACGCGGGACTGTTGTTGTTCGCGGGATTGCTGGCCGACGCGGTGATGCGCTGACTTCGTAGGGTGGGCAAAGGCGCGTTAGCAACGTGCCCACCGTCAAGCATTCCGCTCGTGAGGGCGGGCACGCTACAGCTCTACCTACCTCCGCTTTCGGCGGCATAGCGGACATGGCCGGACTTACTGTCGGTTCGACCCGGTCGCGAATGACCCCAAGGCGGACATTTTCCAAACATTCGAAACAAATTAACTCAAGTGGTTAAGTTCGCCGAAGCGAGGCCAGTTTATCATTGCGGGAATATGCCTACGTAGACTGAAGCGGCGGTGAACCATGTCTCGCGACCTTCCGATCTCAGGACCGTCTCTGGCTGACAAAGTTGCGCTGTGGCTTTCGACAAGCCGCATGACCGATGGCCTTTGGATCGGAAGCTCACATGGTGACCCTGAACCTGCGCTACAACGTGTGGAAGCCGCGCTTAAACTAATGGAGCATTTTGCTCCGCTTCATTACCGACGTGTCAAGAGTAGCTTATCTCGAATTTGGGTGACGCTGGTTCCGCATGGAGCCGGCTGCTATCTGCATTCCTTGAACGCCTGCTTGCTCGACGAGCGCGTCATCGCTTCTGAAACCACAACGCTCGAATGGATCGCATCCGCTATCATACATGAAGCGACTCATGCGAGGCTAGAGAAGCGGGGCATTCGCTACGACGAGTCGGTCCGCTATCGGATCGAACGGAGTTGTGCTCGAAGAGAACTGGATTTTGCTCTGCGTCTGCCAGACGCCGACGCCTTGTTGGAAGAGATCAAATGGAGGCTCGAACGGTGCAATGAGGAGAATGCGTCCTTTACCGATCAAAAAATGTGGGAGGGAATTGAACAGGGCAACGGAGACATGCTCCGTCATCTCGGGACGCCAGAATGGGTCATATCTTCAGTGTTCAAGGCGAGAGATCTAGTGGTATGGCTTCGCCGCTTCACACGACGTATAGCCGGAGCTTCTTTGTAATGATCGCATAGCGTTGGGACGACCGTTTCTGGCCCATCGCGTCATTTCGCGGCGGCGCAATAATTCGGTCGCTTTAGCTGTGAAGCGGACATGAGCGCGTAGCCCGGATGCGCGTAGCGACATCCGGAGCCTTCGTCATTTCCCCGACTCCCGCATATCGCATGCGCTCATGCGGGCTACTTGCTGCGAACTGATTTGCTTCGCGCGCAAGCGCAATCGCGATGCGTAACCGCGACAAATCAACACGATAGGCAAATCACTTCTGATTTTCAGAAGTCGTGTCAAGCCCGAGAATCAAAAATATTCCGCTTAACATGTCACCCAAATCAGCGGCATGACTCCGTTCGTCTCATCCGATTGAGGGGCGCTCGCGAACGTCACGAACGTGCGGTGAGATGCGATGGACGCTGATGTCACGACGACGTACGTGACGTGAGGCGTACGGCGAAGTCGTGTGGTTCGGGCGCCGCGGTGCTGGCGTTAAGTCCTAGAGAAGCGAAGCTTCTCAAGGGCGACGGAGGCAAAAGAGCCGTTCTCCGGGAAGAGCACGAAGTAAGCCGTAAAGCCATTGCGCAGGGAAGGCCGGAGTGTTCCCGCTGCCCTGTATGCTCGTGTGCATTTTTGTTTGCGCAAATCGCACGCGAGACCGCGGGTGCAGCAAGCACCCGGTCTTCCCTGCGCCCTCTAGGTTCTGGAGGGACAAACGAAGTTGCAAACCTCGGGCGAAAGGCGTCGCGAGAATGCGAAACTTTGTCCACCGTCATTGCGAGCCAACGGGGCGCGCATTTGCGCGACCCGTTGGCTCGCAATGACGGGTCTGGCCTCAGTCCCGCGCGATGATCTCGCGTTCGTCCCGATGAACAGTCTCGGTGTTGTCGAGATTGCCGGGCCGGCGGCGCACCAGGAATTTCGGGCGGCGGGCGCGGACGGCGTTGTGGCGGCGGCGCCGGGCGGCCGGTTCGCGATCGTCATCTTCCGTCAGCAGTGGCAGCGCAAAGATGTCGCTCCACATCTGCCAGGCGGAGGCGATCTCCTCGTGGTCGGAACTCACGCACAAGGGAATGTTCAAGGATGGATCGCGATGCGCCAGCACCAGCATCTGCGCGTCGTCGTCGAGGCCGCGCAATGCGACGCCGAGAAAGTCGCTGACGCGGACGTTGATCGCCATCCGCATGCCCTTGACGGCACGGTGCAGCACGACGCGTTCGCGATGAAGTTCGATTTTCCGCACGCCGCCATCCGCACGGGTGTCGTGTGCTTGGAAGCTCAGCGGCAGAGAAAGAGGGTCGAGCCGCATGACGCGGCTCGACCCGGCGGGATTGATCCCGCTTGTTGCTGTTTGACGCCTCACGGCTCTCATCTCCCCGCCGGGATTATGTTCCCGGTCGATACGCGAGACCTTAGCGGAAGCGTTTCCGTTTCGCCTTAAAAAGCCTGGTTAAGGAGTGGTCACCTGCCATGGATCTCCCCGCATGATTGACAAGACCTTGGCGCGCATGATTGACGAGACCTTGCGCCAATGCCGAAAATGTTTGGTATTTGGCGGCGCAAAATGCTTGAAATGCCGGTGATTCCGGCACATCTGAAGGCCTTGGCGATTGGCGCCCTAAAGCCCCCTCCATTTCAGGGATTTTGTTTGTGAACTCTTCACCATCCAGCTCGCCACAGCTTTCGAAAGCCTCCGCAACCACCGACCTGTTCGATCAATCGGCGCTCTCGACGCTGGCGCAGCGCCTGGTCGAGGCCGCCAAGCGCGCCGGCGCGGATGCCGCGGACGCGGTTGCGGTGCGGGGCGTCTCGCAAGGCGTCGAAGTGCGCGATGGCCGGGTCGAGGAATCCGAGCGATCCGAAGGCGACGATGTCGGCCTGCGCGTGCTGGTCGGCCAGCGCCAGGCCGTGGTCTCGACCAACGATATTTCCGGCGACGGCGTTGCCAGGCTCGCCGAGCGGGCGGTGGCGATGGCCCGCGTCGCGCCTGACGACAAATATGTCGGTCTTGCCGATCCCTCGCTGTTGGCGCGCGAGTTCGCTGAGCTCGATCTGCTCGACCGCAATATTCCGACCACGAGCGAACTGGAGCGCCGCGCCTGCGAAGCGGAAGCCGCAGCTCTTGCGGTCAAGGGCGTGACCAAGTCGAGCGGCGCGTCCGCCTCGAGCGGCATCGGCGGCATGGTGCTGGTGACCTCGACCGGATTCCACGGCTCATATTTGCGCTCCAGCCACGGCATCTCGGTGACTGCGATTTCGGGCGAAGGCACCGGCATGGAGCGCGATTACGATTTCACCTCGGCGCCGCACGCCTCCGACCTCGATTCTCCCGAAAGCGTCGGCCGCAGGGCAGGCGAGCGCACCGTGGCGCGCGCCAATCCGCGCAAGGTCGAGACCTGCAAGGTGCCGGTCGTGTACGATCCACGGGTGTCGGGATCGCTGGTCGGCCATCTGGTCGGCGCTATCAACGGCGCCTCGATCGCGCGCAAGACCAGTTTCCTGAAAGACCGGATGGGCGAGCAACTATTCGCCAAGAACATCCGCATCATCGATGATCCCTTGCGCGTGCGCGGCCTGCGCTCGCAAACCTTCGACGCCGAGGGCGTAACGGTGAAAAAGCACGCGCTGATCGACGAGGGCGTGCTGACCACGTGGCTGCTCGACTGCGCCACCGCGCGCGAACTCGGGCTGGTCACGACCGGACATGCCCATCGCGGCGTCTCGTCGTCACCATCGCCGGGATCGTATAATCTGCATCTCGAGGCCGGCGCGATGACGCCGAAGGAGCTGATCTCCGACATCAAGCAGGGCTTTTACGTCACCGACCTGATCGGCTCCGGCGTCAACGGTGTGACCGGCGATTACAGCCGCGGCGCCTCCGGATTCTGGATCGAGAACGGCGAGATCACCTATCCCGTCAGTGAGGTGACGATCGCAGGTCATCTGCTGGCGATGTTCAAGTCGCTGGTTCCCGCCAACGACCTGGAATTCCGTTACGGCGTGAACGCGCCGACGCTGCGCATCGAGGGCCTGACGCTTGGCGGACGCTGATACCGCCGACCGAATCTGGGCGCGCGATGCCGCGCTGTTGCGGGACACCGTGCGCGAAGCCGGCGCGCTGGCGCTATCGCTGTTCCGCACCGAATTGAAGAACTGGACCAAGGGCGCTTCCTCGCCGGTCTCGGAGGCCGACATTGCCGTCAACGATCTCGTCGAGCGGCGGCTGCGCGCGGCGACACCGGATTATGGCTGGCTGTCGGAAGAGAGCGTCGACGACGACGCGCGTCTCGGCAAGGAACTGGTCTGGATCGTCGATCCGATCGACGGCACCCGCGCCTATCTCGCCGGCCGCGAGGACTGGTGCGTCAGCGTGGCGCTGGTGGCGGGAGCTGAGCCGGTGCTGGCGGCGGTGTTCGCGCCGGTCAGCGACGAATTCTTCTTCGCAATCCGCGGCCAGGGCACTACCTGCAACGATAGGCCGGTGCGTGCGACCGCGGGAACGGAGCTGGATTTTTCCCGCATGGCCGGCCCGAAGCCGCTGGTGCAGCGGCTAAGCGAGTCACCGGATGAGATCACGCTGCATCCGCGAATCGGGTCGCTGGCACTGCGGCTGTGCCGGGTCGCCGACGGCAATCTGGATGCCGCCTTTGCCGGCGGCCAGAGCCGCGACTGGGATCTTGCCGCGGCGAATTTGATCGTGCACGAAGCGAATGGTAGAATGACCGCGCTCTCGGGGGATGCGATTGAGTATAATCGCCGGGAAGTGGTGCACGGGGTGCTGGTGGCGGCGGGAAACGATCGGCATGCGCGCATTGTCGAGCATTTCCGGGATCGTCGGCTGCCCTGAATCGGTCGAATCCGTGCCACAAATCATTCCATTCATACCGCGATTCAGAGTATCGCTCCTTTGCCGGGCACCTCGTTAGGAAAGTCCATCATGCCAGATAGTGCCCCGCAGCAATTGCTGCATCTCGTCATCGGCGGCGAGTTGACCGATCTCGAACACGTCACGTTCAAGGACCTCGATCAGGTCGACATCGTCGGTGTGTATCCCAATTACGCATCCGCACACGCCGCCTGGAAGGCGAAGGCGCAGCAGACCGTGGACAACGCCCACATGCGCTATTTCGTGGTTCACCTCCACCGGCTGCTCGATCCAGGTCAAGACACGAAGTAATCCAGTTGAAACGGTTCATTCGCGACTTGCTGCGCAGCACCTTCGTTCAGCGCGCGCTGGGTGTGCTTGCGGCCGAATATCTCCGGCTGGTCTGGCTGACCAATCGCTTCACTTATGAGCCGACCGACGTCTATGCGCGGGTCGAGCCGGAGATGCCGGCGATCTTCGCGTTCTGGCACGGCCAGCACTTCATGACGCCGTTCATCAAGACCAAGGAGAGCCACCGCGCCAAGGTGCTGATCTCGCGGCACCGCGACGGCGAATTCAACGCCATCGCCGCCGAGCGGCTCGGCATCGGAACCATCCGGGGTTCCGGCGATCATGGCGGCGCCTTTCACCGCAAGGGCGGCGTCGGCGCCTTCAGGGAGATGCTGCAGGCGCTGGAGGACAAGTGGAACGTCGCCACCACCGCCGACGTGCCGAAGCGCGCGCGGGTGGTGGGGCTCGGCATCATCATGCTGGCGCGTGAGTCGGGGCGGCCGATCATGCCCTTTGCGATGGTGACGAGCCGCTTCATCCGGTTGAAGAACTGGGATTCTTCCACCATCAATCTGCCATTCGGGCGCGGTGCGGTGGTCGGCATCGAAGCTGTTCATGTACCGCCGGATGCCGATGCCGAGACTATGGAAAAGCTGCGCCTTCAGGTAGAAGAATATCTGAACGAAGCGACCCGTCGCGCCTACAAGGCGGTCGGGCGTCCGGAGGCCGCTCTTGGCTAATTCGCTGCCGATGACGTTGCGCGTCTACCGGAGTCTTTCGTCCGCCATGGTGCCGTTGTCGCCTGCGTTGATCAGCCGGCGGTTGAGGCTTGGCAAGGAGGATCCGGCGCGGGTTGGCGAGCGCCGCGGCATGACCGCCGATGTCCGCCCCGCAGGGCCGCTGGTCTGGATTCACGGCGCCAGCGTCGGCGAAGTGCTGGCAGCGGCGGCGCTGATCGAGCGGCTGCGGGCCTTGAACCTGCGCATTCTCCTGACCTCGGGCACGGTGACGTCGGCTGCGATCGTCGCCAAGCGGTTCCCGCCCGATGTCATTCACCAATATGTTCCCTACGACTCACCGCGCTATGTGGCGCGGTTTCTCGATCACTGGCGGCCGTCGCTGGCGCTGTTCATCGAATCCGACCTGTGGCCTAACCTGATCCTGTCGAGCGCCGCGCGGCGGCTGCCGATGGTGCTGATCAATGGGCGGATGTCGCAGCGCTCGTTTCCGCGCTGGCGCCGAGTCCAGGGGACCATCTCGGCGCTGCTCGATAAATTCGACATCTGCCTGGCGCAGTCGCAGACCGACGCGGATCGATTCACCGCGCTCGGAAGCCACAACGTCATCGTCACGGGAAATCTCAAGCTCGACGTTCCCGCGCCGCCGGCCGACGGCAACAAGCTGGACATGCTGATGTCGATGACGCGCGGCCGGCCGGTCGTGGTCGCTGCTTCCACGCATCCCGGCGAAGAAGAGATCCTGACCGAAACCCACCGGACGCTCGCCGGCTATTTTCCAAAGCTGTTGACCGTGATCGTGCCGCGGCATCCCGATCGCGGCGAAGCCATCGCCCGCATGATTGCTGCGTCCGGTCTCAATCCGACCCTGCGCTCGCACGAGGATTTGCCTACCGCCACCACCGACATCTATGTCGCCGATACCATGGGCGAACTGGGGCTGTTCTATCGGCTGGCGCCGATCGTGTTCATGGGCGGGTCGCTGGTCGAGCATGGCGGGCAGAATCCGATCGAGGCGATCAAGCTCGGTGCCTCCGTCGTCCACGGTCCCCACGTCTTCAATTTCACCGACGTCTATGAGGCCCTCGATTCCGCCGGCGGCGCGCGGCGTGCCGATACGCAGGAAGCGCTGGTGAAGCAGTTCGGGCAGATGCTGGCCGATCACAAGGCGCGCGAGGCCGTGCTGACCGCGTCCGAGCGCGTGGTCGGGCAACTCGGCGGCGCGCTGGAGCGAACACTCTCCGCGCTCGAGCCGTATCTCTTGCAATTGCGGATCGAGATGGGAGCCGCCAATGCGTGAGCCGGGCTTCTGGCACGGCCCGGCTTCGCTCAACTCGCATCTATTGAAACCGCTCGGCGCGCTCTATGGCGCCATCGCCGTCCAGCGCCTTCAGCGCAAGGGATTGAATGCCGGCATTCCGGTGCTCTGCGTCGGCAATTATCACGTTGGCGGCGCCGGCAAGACGCCGACCGTGCTGGCGCTGGCGAAGCTGCTGGGTGAGCTCGGCGAGACGCCGGTTGTGCTCAGCCGCGGCTATGGCGGGGCATTGCGCGGACCGGTCAGGGTCGATCCGGAGCGGCATGCAGCGGCCGATGTGGGCGACGAACCGCTGATGCTGGCGGGCCATTTGCCAATCGTGGTGTCGCGCAACCGCGCGGACGGCGTGCCATTGGCGCGGTCGCAAGGCGCGACCGTGATCGTGATGGACGACGGCTTCCAGAGCCCGGCGATCGTCAAGGACGCGTCGCTGATCGTGATCGACAGCGGCCGCGGCATCGGCAACGGGCAGGTGTTTCCTGCCGGACCGCTGCGCGCGCCGCTGCGGCCGCAACTGGCGCGCACCGACGCGCTCATTGTCGTCGGCGACGGCACTGCCGCGGCGTCGGTGGCGGCGGCGATTGCAGCCCAGGGCAAGCCGGTGCTGTCAGCGCATCTGAAGCCCGATGCGGCGGCGGTGGCAAGGCTTCGCGGCGAGCGCGTGCTGGCGTTCGCCGGCATCGGGGATCCCGCGCGATTCTTCAATACGCTGCGGACCAGCGGCGTCGATGTCGTTCAGCAGCGCGCCTTCGCCGATCATCATCCGTATTCGCAGGGCGAGACCGAAGGCTTGATTGTCGAGGCCAAACGCGATGGGCTGATGCTGGTGACGACGGAAAAGGATCTGGCCCGGCTGCGACGCGGTGACGGCCTGCCGGACTGGGCGAAACAGATCGTGCCGTTCGCGGTGACGCTCGAATTCGACGACGCGGCGCTGTTGCGGAAATTCGTCGCCGACCGGTTATTCAAAGCCCGAGAGAAACCGTAGGGTGGGCAAAGCGAAGCGTGCCCACCATTAACGATGACTGTGCAAGACATGGTGGGCACGGCGCGATGCGCCTTTGCCCACCCTACGAACGACGGCTCACCCCTGCGACTTCAGTGCGCCGGGAAAATGCCGCTGCAGCACCGCACTCGGCACCGAATAGGCCTCCTGCAGATCGACGCTCCAATACTTCAATTCATCGAGCGGAATCCGCACGTCGGTAATGGCGCAGCGCACATAGGTTCCGGGTGAGATGACGCGGAAATCGCCATCGAGATACTGCACCTGGGCTTCGCCGTGGCCCGAGGGACCGAATTTATTAAGCACCGTCAAACTCTCCGATGGGCCGATCCGGAAGGACTGGCCTTAAGTGTAATTTCCAAAATTCGATCTATCATAGATAGGTCGTACTGTCCGCCCCCGAAACCCACCGACTTGTGATGATTTTGTGTCCGGGTGCATGATAGCGTGAAATTTTACCGGGCCCGCAGCGTTATCCCGATACGACAGAGACCGATGCGCCTGTTGTCAGCAACGCTTTTCCTGACGCTCCTCGCTACGGCTTGCACGGCAAATGCTGCGCCGTTGCCGGCGCCGCAGCAGGTCGATATCCCGGCGACGGCCAGCCTGATGCTGCACGCGCAGCTCTACAAGCCCGCCGGGGAAGGGCCCTTTCCCACCGTGATTGCGCTGCACGGCTGCGGCGGATTGGGTGGGCAATCGGAGCCGGTGCTGGCGCGCTACCGCGACTGGGCGGAGCAATTGTTGAAGACCGGCCACGCGGTGCTGCTGCCGGACAGCTATGGTTCGCGCGAACTCGGCCCACAGTGCCAAGTCAAGGAGCGCCGGGTGCTGGCCCGTCGCGAGCGGGTCGCCGATATCAATGCGACGCGGCAATGGCTGTTGCAGCAACCCTGGGCCGCGCGTGACCGGATCAGCCTGATCGGATGGGCGAACGGCGCCAGCGCGGTGCTGTGGGCGGTGCGCCCGCAATCATTGTCGCGCAGTGCCGAGCCGGATTTCCGTTCGGCCATCGCCTTCTATCCGGACTGCCGGATCTCCTCCGGCCTCGGCTGGAGCACGCGCGTGCCGACGCTGCTGTTGATCGGCGCCAAGGACGACGTCAGTTCGCCGTCGGCCTGCCGCCAGGTGGTGGAGGGCGCTCGCGGCCGCAGCGCGTTGGCGCGGATCGTGGTCTATCCGGGGGCGGCTCACGATTTCGACCGCGCCAACCTTCCGCTGCGCGCGATCACGGGGGCCGACGCCGCGTTGCCCGAACGCGGGCATATCGGCACCGATGCGGAAGCACGAAAGGATTCGCAGCAGCAGGTCACGGAGTGGCTGGCGCGCTAATTGAGATTGTGTTGTTCGTCATGGCCGGGCTTGTCCCGGCCATCCACGTCCTTCCTGTGCGGCCAAGACGTGGATGCCCGGGACAAGCCCAGGCATGACGGAGAATGGGTAAGCTTAGAACAGGCTTCCCTGATCGACCGGCTTGACCACGCGCTTCGGCGCCGCCGGCTTGGGCTCACGCGGTGCCGCCTTCGGAGCGGTTGAATCCGGCGCCGTCGCCTGAGGCCGGTCCGCATCCGCGGTGGCGCCGACGCGGCCGTCGGCAAATTCGATGGAGAGGCGTGCGCTTGGCCCGATCGCGGCGGCGGCATGGACGGCGTGGCCCTGCTCGTCGCGCACCAGCGCAAAGCCTCGGGCAAGCACGCCGCGATAGGACAGCGCCGACAGCAACTGCCCGCTATGGGCAACGCGCGCATCGAGACGCTGCAGGGCGGTTAGCAGCGCACGGCGTGCGCGCTCGGCCAGCCGGTGCGTCCGTTCGCGGTCGCGCGCGATGGTGTTGCGCTGCGCCTGGGCGTTGGAGAGCTTTGAGGCCTTCAGCCTGACCTCCAGCCCGGCGAAGCGATCGCGCCGGCTGCGCAGCAGGGCGCGCGCTGACAGGCGAATGCGCTCGCCAGACACCGTGAGGCGATGGTTGGCCTGCGCGACCTGTCCGCGCAAAACCTTCAGCGTCAGCCCGGCGCTGAGATGCGAAAAGCGGCGGTGATGGGCGTGCGTATTGGCCTTCAAGCCACGGGGCAGGGCGGCGCCGAGATGATCCAGCCGCTGCCGGGGGATCGCGAGCAGTTCGCTCAAGCTGGGCAGGGCGCGGGCGGCGGCGCGCAATTCATTGCGGCGGCTCTCCTGGCCGCGCTGCCAGCACACCATGGTGCGGCGCGCCAGGCTTTCGACCTCGGCGAACAATTCGCTGCGCACCGGGACCGCCATTTCGGCCGCCGCGGTCGGCGTCGGAGCGCGCTTGTCGGCGGCGAAATCGATCAGCGTGATGTCGGTCTCGTGGCCGACGGCCGAGATCAGCGGGATCACGCTGTCGGCGGCGGCGCGGACCACGATCTCCTCGTTGAACGACCACAGGTCCTCCAGCGAGCCGCCGCCGCGCGCGACAATCAGGAGATCGGGGCGCGGAATTCGTCCGCCTTCCGGCAGCGCATTGAAGCCGCGGATCGCCGCCGCGACTTGCTCGGCGGAGCCTTCGCCCTGCACCTTGACCGGCCACACCAGTACGCGGCGGGGAAAACGGTCCTGCAGCCGGTGCAGGATGTCCCTGATGACGGCGCCGGTCGGCGAGGTGACGACGCCGATCACTTCCGGCAACCAGGGCAGCAATTGCTTGCGCGCCTCGTCGAACAGGCCCTCGGCGGCGAGCTTCCGCTTGCGCTCCTCCATCAGCGCCATCAGCGCGCCGATCCCGGCGGGCTCGAGGGACTCGATGACGATCTGGTATTTCGAGGAGTTGGGGTAGGTCGTGAGCTTGCCGGTCGCAATGACCTCCAGCCCCTCCTGCGGCTTGAACCGCATCCGGGCGTGGGCGAACTTCCAGATCACCGCCTCGATCTTGGCGCTCTCGTCCTTCAGCGCGAAATAGCAATGGCCCGAGGAGTGCGGACCCCGGAAGCCGGAGATTTCGCCGCGCACTCGGACATGGCCAAACCGGTCCTCCACCGTCCGCTTCAGCGCGGAGGAGAGTTCCGAGACGGTGAATTCAGGCGCGTTGATGAGGTTCTCAGCAGGCATATGCCTAGAATCGGCCTTTTCCAGCGCTTCCGCAAGGTACGGAGGCCATCACGGGGGCGTCACGGCACATATCCACACAGGAATAGACCCGTTGTTGCGGCCGGCCGCTGTCGTGCTAAACCGTCGCGCAATTGCCGGCAACCCTCCATTTGGCTGCACTCCCCATGAACATTCTCCTGCTCGGTTCCGGCGGCCGCGAACACGCTCTGGCGTGGAAGATTGCCGCTTCCCCGCTGCTCACCAAGCTGTGGTGCGCACCCGGTAATGCCGGGATGGCGCGGGAAGCCGAGTGCGTGGCGCTTGACGTTGCGAATCATCCCGCCGTGATCGAGTTCTGCAAAGACAACGCTGTCGACCTTGTCGTGGTCGGCCCGGAAACGCCGCTGGCGGCCGGCATCGTCGACGATCTCGCCGCGGCCGGCATTAAGGCGTTCGGTCCGAGCAAGCAGGCTGCCCAGCTCGAGGGCTCCAAAGGTTTTACCAAGGCGCTCTGCACCGAGTTCAATATTCCGACCGGTGCCTATGGCCGCTTCACCACGGCTGACGACGCGCTGGCCTATGTGCGCAAGCAAGGCGCGCCGATTGTCGTGAAAGCCGACGGGCTGGCAGCCGGCAAGGGCGTTGTGGTGGCGAAGACGCTGCCCGAGGCCGAGGCCGCCATCGCGATGATGTTCGAGGGCGCGTTCGGTGCGGCGGGAACGGAAGTCGTGATCGAGGAATTCCTCGCCGGCCGCGAGATCAGCTTCTTCGCGCTGTGCGACGGCGAGACCGCGATCCCGCTCGCCACCGCGCAAGACCACAAGCGCGTGTTCGATCACGACGAGGGCCCGAACACCGGCGGCATGGGCGCCTATTCGCCGACGCCGTTCGTGACTCCGGAAATTCACGATCAGATCATGGCGCACATTATCCTGCCGACGGTGGCCGGCATGAAGAAGCGCGGCACGCCATTTCGCGGCGTGCTGTATGCCGGTGTGATGCTGACGGATCAGGGGCCTAAATTATTCGAATACAATGTCCGGTTCGGCGATCCCGAATGCCAGGTGCTGATGCTGCGGATGATGTCCGACATCGTGCCGGCGTTCCTGGCGTCCTGCGACGGCGAGTTGAAGCACTTTGATCTGCGCTGGTTTCCCGATCCTGCGCTGACGGTAGTGATGGCGGCGAAGGGTTATCCCGGCGACTACAAGAAGGGCACGCGCATCGAGGGGCTCGAAGACGCCGCCGGGATCGAGGGCGTCGAGATCTTCCATGCCGGCACGGCGGTGAAGGATGGCGGCATTGTCGCCAATGGCGGGCGCGTGCTGAATGTCTGCGCGATGGGCAAGACCGTGCTGGAGGCGCAGCAGCGCGCCTACCAGGCCGTTGATCGCATCAACTGGCCCGACGGTTTCTGCCGCCGCGATATTGCCTGGCAGGCGGTGGAGCGGGAGAGGGGCTAGTCGCTCGCACGCGCCCTGTTTTCCGCTCGTCATGCCCGGGCTTGACCCGGGCATCCATCACTCTTCGTATCAGTCCTTCGAAGGATGGATTGCCGGGTCAAGCCCGGCAATGACACCTTTGATGTCACTACAACAAATCCCCGCCCGCGGCACTGGCCGTCGTGCCGTGCTCGCGGAACGCCTTGATGACGTTTTTGCCGATCTTCCACTTGTGCACTTCGTCGGGACCGTCGACCAGCCGCTGCGAGCGCACCTGGGTGTACCACTTCGCCAGCGGCGTATCCTGGCTGAAGCCGAGCGCGCCGTGGAGCTGGATCGCGGTGTCGATCACCTTATGCACCATGTGCGCATGGAAGATTTTGGCGATCGAGTTTTCCTGCCTGATATCGAGGCCCTTCTCCGCCTTGTAGGCGATGTGCAGCAGCATCAGGCGTCCGATATAGAGTTCGCTGGCGCAGTCGGCGAGCATGAACTGCACCGCCTGGCGATCCGCGAGCAATTGGCCGAAGGTCGAGCGCTTGGTGACATGGGCAACCGCCATGTCGAGCGCGCGCTGCGCCTTGGCGACGTTGTGCATGCCATGGCGCAGGCGGCCATAGGCGAGGCGGTGCTGGCCCATGGCAAAGCCGTTGCCTTCGCCGCCGACGAGATTGTCGGCCGGCACCACGAGATCCTTGATCTCGATCTCCGAGTGGCCGCCGTGCAGGACGTCGTCATGCGGTCCCTCGATCGCCATGTTGGCGACGTTGCGCTTAATCTTGTAGCCAGGGTTCGGCAGCTCGACGAGGAAGGTGGAATACTGCTTGTGCCGCGGCGCGTTCGGATCGGTCTTGGCCATGACGAGCGCCATGTCGGCGACACTGGCGGAGGAGGAAAACCACTTCTCTCCGTTCAGGACGTAATTCTCGTTGCCGTCCTTCACGGCGGTGGTCTGCATGCCGGTGGCGTCGGCGCCGGCGGCTTTTTCCGTCATCGAGAAGCAGATGCGCTTGTCGCCGTTGAGCAGGGGTTTAAGGAACTTTTCCTTCTGATATTCCGTTCCGTGGGCCAGGATCGTCATCATCGAGGCGTCATCGGGGCCTTGCGTGTTCATCGACAGCGCGCCCAGCATGCTCTCGCCGAGCTCCATCTGCACCAGCGCATTCGCCAGCGGACCGAGGCCCATGCCGCCATATTCCTTGGGCACCCACGGGCACCACAGGCCTCGCGCGCGGGCCTTGGCGCGGAGCGGGCCGAGCACTTCGGCGAGCGGCTTGGTGTCGAGTTCCTTCTCCGCCGGGATGCATTCCTCATGGACCCATTTGCGGACCTTCTCGCGGATCGCCTTGGCTTCGGCCGGAATTTCGAAATCGATCGACATCGCTGGTTTCCTCGGGTCTTGTTGCTCTTGGTCGTACCTGAGGGATGGCATAAACCTGCGGTCTGAAAGCGGCAACGGCAAACAAAGTTTGAAGCAAGAGCCGCAGCTCATGGAGGAGAGGCCATGCCCGATCTTGCCGATCTGTTTCCTGGCTACGCGTCCGAATGGATCAACACCTCGTCGGGCCGCATCTTTGCCCGCGTCGGCGGCAAGGGGCCGCCATTGCTGCTGCTGCACGGGTTTTCATCGACACATGTGATGTGGCACCCCGTCGCGCCGCAGCTTGCGGACCAGTTCACGCTGATCATCGCGGACCTACCGGGCTACGGTTGGTCGGACATGCCCCGCAGCGACGAGAGCCATACGCCCTACACCAAGCGCGCGATGGCGAACGCGATGGTCGAGGCGATGGAGCAGCTCGGCCATGTGCATTTCGCGCTCGCCGGGCACGACCGCGGTGGTCGCGTATCGTACCGGCTGGCGCTCGATCATCCGGGCCGGCTTTCGAAACTCGCGGTGCTCGATATCGCGCCGACCTATGATTATTGGGAGAGGATGAACCGGCTCTCGGCGCTGAAGATTTACCATTGGGCGTTTTTGGCGCAACCCTATCCGCTGCCGGAGACGCTGGTCTCAAGCAACGGAGAATTTTTCCTGAAGTACAAGATGGCGAGCCAGACAAAATCGAAGACGCTCGATGCCATCGATCCGCGCGCGCTGGAACATTACCTCGCGCCATTTCGCGATCCCGCCCGCGTGCATGCGATGTGCGAGGACTACCGCGCCGGTGCCTATGCCGACTACGAGATCGACAAGGCCGATTTCGACGCCGGCAAGAAGATCACGATCCCAATGCTGGCGCTGTGGGGCGATGCCGGCATCGCGAGCGCTGCAACGACGCCGCTCGACACGTGGAAGAAGTGGGCGACGAAGGTGGAGGGTGCGCCGGTGGATTCCGGACATTTTCTGACGGAGGAGAATCCGGAAGCGACGGCGAAATTGTTGCGGGAGTTTTTTACGGCGGCATGAGTTGCCGCTGAACTCTCCACGTCATTGCGAGCGCAGCGAAGCAATCCATCTATCCCCGCGTTGAGGAATGGATTGCTTCGCTGCGCTCGCAATGACGGCTGAGTGCTACCGTCGCTCCCTGAAAAATTCCCGCAGCAGTGTCGCGGCCCGGTTCTCGCCCACCGCCGAATAAACCTCCGGCACGTGGTGGCAGGTCGGCTGGGCGAAGAACCGCACGCCGGAATCCACTGCGCCACCCTTCGGGTCCGCCGCGCCGTAATAGAGCCGCCGGATCCGGGCAAATGAGATCGCGCCGGCGCACATGGTGCAGGGCTCCAGCGTAACGTAGAGGTCGCAATCGACCAGCCGCTCGGTGCCGATGACCTCCGCCGCCTGCCGGATCGCCAGGATTTCGGCGTGCGCGGTCGGATCGCGGTCGGTCAGGGTCCGGTTTCCGGCGGTGGCGATGACCTCGTAATCCCTGACGATGACGCAGCCGATCGGAACTTCACCGGCTTTTCCGGCGTTTTCGGCCGTTTTTAGCGCCAAATCCATGAAAGAAGGGGCAGTCATGCCTCGTATCATCCGAAGAAACCTGCTACTAGCTGCGCCTTCAGCAAACGTGGATGCCGGTTTTGCGTGAGAATGCGCCTTGAGCGAAGCGCGCGCGCGTTACCGCTTTGACAGCCCATCCGCATAAGCCTGATAGCCATTTCATCTGTATTCGAGAGACCATTCATGCCCCGCGATAGCGATAAAAACAACGATTCCCGCGGCCGGCGTGATCGACCCGGCGGCGGCAAGGACCGCACCGGCGGAGGCAAGGGCCGCTCCGGGGCGGCGAGGGGGCCTGAGAAGAAGTTCGCCAAGCGCGGGTTTGGCGCCAGGGACGATGGTGCCAAGCGGGACGGCGATCGGCGGCCGTATGCCGGGAAATCGGACGGCGCAAAATCGTTTGGCAAGAAGCCCTACGCCGGCAAACGGGAAGGTGGTTCGTTCCGCCGCGACGATGACCGTCCGCCGCGCCGGGATTTTGGTGACCGGCCGCGGGCACGATTTGACCGGGACGATCGGCCACGCGGCGATCGACCAGAGCGTGCTCCGCGTAAGGACTTTCGTCCACGCGAGGATCGCGACGGCGACAAGCGCTCGTTCAAGCCGCGCGGCGAGCGACCGAACTATGATCGCGACGATCGCCCGTCGCGCCGTAGCCGCGACGACGCGCGTCCGGCCGGGCGTTTCCAGGACAAAAAATTCGGCGACAAGCGGCCTTATACGCCGCGTGGGGAAGGCTTCCGGAAGGATGGCGACCGTCCGCGCGGCGATCGCTCGTATGGCGATCGGCCTTCCCGCGATGGCGAGAAGCGATTTTCGCGCGGGCCGCGCAAGGATTTTGGTGATCGCCCCGAGCGTGGTGAAGACAAGCCGTGGCAAAAGCGCGACGAACGCGGCGGACGCGATTCCCGTCCCCCGCGCGAGGGTGCGCGCAACTTCGACAAGCCGCGTTTCGATAGATCGCGCGACGATCGCGGCGGCGACGAGCGTCCGCGGTTTGCGCGCTCGCGCGAGGATCGACCGAAATTCGATCGTCCGCGTGAGCGGCGTGACGGTGACCGTGAGCGGCCTGCAGGCCGAACCGAGTGGCAGGAGCATCCGCGCAGCGAGGGGCGGTTCAGCGACCGGCCGCGCCGCGACAATGAGGACGACAGCAGGGTTTTTGCAAAGCGCCCGGCGTTTGGCGGCCGCGGCGCCTATCGCGAGCGCACGCCGGAATTCGACAAGCGCGCCCCCCGCGCGGAGCCGAAGCCGAAAAAGGCCGGCGAACGCATCGCCAAGGTGCTGGCGCGCGCCGGCCTTGCCTCGCGCCGCGATGCCGAGGAAATGGTCACGCAGGGCCGCGTCACCGTCAACGGCCGCGTCATCAATTCGCCGGCGCTCGACGTCACCGCCCATGACGTGATTGCGCTCGACGGCAAGGTACTGCCGCCGCGTGAGCGCACGCGGCTGTTCATGTATCACAAGCCACGCGGGCTGATGACCACGCATGCCGACCCCGAGGGGCGGCCGACCGTGTTCGACAACCTGCCGGAAGGCTTGCCGCGGCTGATCTCGATCGGCCGGCTCGATTTCAACACCGAGGGGCTCTTGCTGCTGACCAATGACGGCGGGCTCGCGCGCGCGCTCGAATTGCCGGACACGGGCTGGCTCAGGCGTTACCGCGTTCGCGCCCATGGCGAGGTGACGCAGGCGCAGCTCGATGAACTCAAGAAAGGCATCGAGGTCGATGGCGTCAAATACGGGCCGATCGACGCAACGCTTGAGCGTGACCAGGGCGCCAATGTCTGGCTGGTGTTCGCGATCCGCGAGGGCAAGAACCGCGAGGTACGCAACGTCATGGCGCATCTCGGTCTTGAGGTGAACCGGCTGATCCGCGTTTCCTACGGACCGTTCCAGCTTGGTGAGCTTGACGAGGGGCAGGTCGAGGAGGTCAAGACCCGCGTGCTGCGCGAACAGCTCGGCGAGAAGATCGCAACGCTCGCCGGCGCCGATTTCAACCGGCCGATGCCGGGCGAAAAGTCCGACGACGAAGAGATTGACGCGCCGCGCGGCAAGAAACCGTTCAAGCCGGCCGGCAAAAGCGCGCTGATCGCCGACCGCAAGGGCCGCCGCGTGCTGGTGCAGCGCACCGGCAGCGAGGAAGCCCGCGCGCGCAACGAGGACGAGGCCAATGGCTACGGCCCGCCGCGGCGTCCCAAGCGCGGCTATCACGGCAAGCGCGATCTGAAGCCGCGGGACGAGTAGCTGGGCTATGCGCGTCGTCGGTGGACGATTGAAGGGCCGTAACCTGGCCTCTCCTTCTTCGCAGGCGATCCGTCCGACGGCGGATCGCCTGCGCGAGTCCGTGTTCAACATCCTGATCCACGCCTATGACGACCCGATCGAAGGCGCGCGCGTGCTCGACCTGTTCGCCGGCACCGGCGCGCTTGGCATCGAGGCAGTCTCGCGCGGAGCAAGCTTCACGCTGTTCGTCGACAATGGCGCCGAGGCACGTGCGCTGCTGCGCAACAATGTCGAGGCGCTGGGCTTGGGCGGCGTCACAAAAGTCTATCGCCGCGACGCGACCAATCTGGGACCGGCGCATCCGGTCGAGCCGTTCTCGCTGGCCTTTCTCGATCCGCCCTACGGCAAGGGACTTGCGGAGAAGGCACTGGCCTCGCTGCGCGACGGCGGCTGGCTGACGCCGGGTGCGCTGCTCGTGGTGGAGGAGGCGAAGGCGGCCGCGTTCGTCGCGCCCGAGGGATTCGAGGAGCTGGAGCGGCGCGCGTATGATGAGACTGAGTTTGTGTTTTTGCGAGTTTCGTAGGGTAGCTTCGTAGGGTGGGCAAAGGCGCCCTTGCGCCGTGCCCACCATCAAGCAGCGTGCTGGTGATGGTGGGCACGCTTCGCTTTGCCCACCCTACGAACTATCGTCTTCCGAACAGCTTCTCGATATCGCTCAGCTTCAATTCCACATAGGTCGGGCGGCCGTGGTTGCACTGGCCGGAATTCGGTGTGTCTTCCATCTCGCGAAGCAGCGCGTTCATCTCTTCGGGCTTGAGGCGCCTTCCGGCGCGGACCGAGCCGTGGCAGGCCATGGTGGCGGAGACATGCATCAGGCGGCGCTCCAGCGGCAGCGCCTCGTCCCACTCGGCCATATGCTCGGCGAGATCGCGGAGCAGCCCCGCGGCATTCGCCTTGCCGAGCAGCGACGGCGTCTCGCGCACCGCGACCGCGCCGGGGCCAAAGGATTCGATCGCCAGGCCGAACGACGCCAGCTCTTCGGCGCGATCGAGCAGTTTTTCGACGGTGGCCTCATCAAGCTCGACGATCTCGGGGATCAGCAATATCTGCCGCTGCACGCCATTCTTCGCCAGCGAAGCCTTCAGCTTTTCGTAGACGATGCGCTCGTGGGCGGCGTGCTGGTCCACGACGATCAGGCCGTCGCGGGTCTGCGAGACGATGTAGGTCTCGTGGATCTGGGTGCGCGCCGCACCGAGCGGGCGGTCGAGCAGGTCGGCTGCGGGCTGCGCCTCGAAGCGCACGTCGGCGGTTGGCGTGCCGACATCGAAGGCGGCCTGTCCCGCTTCGGCGAGGGCCGTTGCAGCAGCGCCTTCGAACGAGGGCGCGGGCCGCACCGGATAGGCCGGTGAACTCCGCCAATCCCAATTGGTCGGGCGCGGCGCAAACGATGGACGGAACGCCGACAGCGCCGCGCCGTCGGTATTGGCGGCGGTGCGCCTGCCTTCGCGGGCAAGCCCGTCTTTCAGCGCATGCACGATCAGCGCGCGGACGAGGCCGGCATTGCGAAACCGCACCTCGGTTTTGGCCGGATGCACATTGGCGTCGACCTCCTGCGGCGCCAGCGTCACGAACAGCGCCACCACGGGATGGCGGTCGCGCGGCAGGTAATCCGAATAGGCCGCGCGCACCGCGCCGAGAATGAGCTTGTCGCGCACCGGTCGGCCGTTGACGAACAGATACTGCCCGAGCGCATTGGCGCGCGTCAGCGAGGGGGCTGCGGCGAAACCCTCGACCACGACGCCTTCGCGCTCGGCGCGCACTTCGATGGCGCAAGAGCGAAAATCGCTGCCCAGGATGTCACCGAGCCGCGTCAGCCGGCCTGCAGTGCCGGGCAGCGCTGCGGCCCATGTCACCGGCGCGCGCTCCTCGCCGGCCAGCGTGAAGGCGATATCGGGTCGTGCCATCGCGAGCCGCCGGACCACTTCGCGGATCGCCTCGGCCTCGGTGCGGTCGGTCTTGAGGAATTTCAGCCGCGCCGGTGTCGCATAAAAGAGGTCGCTGACCTCGACTCGAGTGCCTTGCGACAGCGCGGCCGGCATGATCTCCGATTTCGCGCCGCCTTCGACCGACAGCGACCAGGCATGCGGCTCGCTGGCGTGGCGCGTGGTGATGCCGAGCTTTGCCACCGCGCCGATCGAGGGCAGCGCCTCACCGCGAAAGCCCAGCGTGCGAATGCGCAGGAGATCCTCGTCGTCGAGCTTGGAAGTGGCGTGGCGATCGACCGCGAGCGCGAGATCGGCAGAGGTCATGCCGCTGCCGTCGTCGGTGATGCCGATGCGGCGCCTGCCGCCACCGTCGGTGAAGACATCGACGCGGCTGGCGCCGGCGTCGATGGCGTTCTCGACCAGCTCCTTGACCACGCTCGCCGGACGCTCGACCACTTCGCCGGCGGCGATGCGGTTGATGACCTGTTCGGGGAGCTGGCGGACGGGCATGAATTTTCGAGGACTCGATTCGAAGGTCGGGTGAGCGATTTTAGGCGGCTAGCGCATCAAATGCATGCATCAAAATATTTTTACGGAACTTTTTGGGTGCTGCAGAGGCGTCGCATATGCGGTCAGCCGGTGGCCAAGGATTCGCAAAATGACCCTGAAATCCCTGCACGATCACCACATCGCGCGGCTTGCATGGCGCCCGCGTCGTTCGCCACGCGACTGATCCGGCGATGAGCATGTTCGGCCGCGAACGGCGCATTGAAGTAGCCGAACTGTTTGCCGCCAACCAAACCTGGGAGAAATGGATGAAGCTAGTGAAAACCTCGGCGATCGCGGTTGCAATCTCGGCCCTGCTTGCCGGCCCCGTACTGGCGCAAGGCGCCTCATCCGACACGCAGATCCGCGGCGGCGCAAAGGGCACGACCCAGATGCAGGGCGGCACGTCAGGCAGCATCGACGAGGATACGGCGGGCGCCCCCAGCCAGAGGGCCGGCGCGAAGACGGGCAAGGGTACCGTCGGAGCCGGCAGCGGCGCGCCTCACGCCGCGCCGAAGACCACGGGCGGGGCGGCTACCCCTCCTGCGGCCAGCCGGTAGCAGTCATCTGGAGGACACCCGCCTCCTCCGTCGGGTTGCTCTCCAAACAGAACTCCGGTCGCCATGGGCGGCCGGAGTTTTTTTGTGCCTCCCGCGAACCGAAAAGGCGGCCCGGCGGCTCTAGGGGGAGAGAACGGTTTGAGGTTCTCGCGCACAATCAATGGGAGCTGCTATGTTCTATCGCAAGAATTTGCCGGGTTGGGAGCGAACGACAAGGGTGGTCGCGGGCGCAGCCATGATAGCTTGCGGGCTTCTCGGCCTGCGGGGATTGCCGATCGGCTATTTGATCGCCGGAACGGGAGCAGTGGCGATTATGACCGGATTTATCGGATTTTGTCCGATGTGCGCCCTGGCCGGTCGCAGGTTGCCGTCGCAATGACGGCATTGGCCAGAGCAAGCCGCTGCGATCCCTCGTTGATCGAGGCCGCGCGTGGCGGGGACGAGAGGGCCCTGGCGTTGCTGATATCTGCGGCGCAGCCCGACGTCCGGCGCTATGCCGCGCGCAATTGCCGAATGTCTGACATCGACGATGCGGTGCAGGAAACGCTGTTGCTGCTGTATCGGCGCATCGGCACCTTGCGGGTGGTGAACTCGTTCTCGGCGTGGCTGTTCGCTGTCGCCCGGCGGGCCTGCCATCGCTTGCTGCGAATGTCGGTCGGAATGCCCGACGTGCCCGTCGATACGGCAGACGAACGATGGGCGCGTCTCGCACCCGAAGACATTCGCATGGACCTTTCGCGTGCGATCCAGTCGCTGCCCGGGCACTACCGTGAAGTCATCCTGCTTCGCGATATCGAGGAGTTCTCGATCGACGAGATCGCCGCGGCCCTTGGCCTGACCCGCGAAAGCGTCAAGGCCCGCATTCACCGCGCGCGGCTCATGATCCGGGAATATCTGGTCCGCGACTGAAGCGTTTTCGAGCGAAGTGCGAACCGGTCCACGTGAAGAACGCGCACCAAAACAAGAATCATCGATTCCACGAACCCATCCCGGAGTAGATCAATGTTTGCCAGCAAGACGCTGTCGGAACACTTGCTGCGCGGTGCCGCAGGAATCGGTGCGCTGTGGTGTGCGATCGCAATTGCCGCCCAGCCATTCCTGGGGTTCGCTCGCGCTTGGCGGCCTCGTGCTGCTCGCGTTTCGCGGCTGTCCGATTTGCTGGAGCATCGGTCTGTTCGAAACCGCGGGCGAGGCATCGAAGCGGCGGCGCGACCTCAATCGTCGAAGCGCGATGGACCGCGCCGCGCCTTGATGTCGCTGCGCCGCTTCTTGCCTTCCAGCCGTCGCTGCTTGGAGCCGAAGGTCGGCTTGGTCGCGCGGCGCGGTACCGGGCGGATCAAGGCTTCGCGCAGCATTTCGAGCAGGCGGTCGATGGCGTCGGCCCGGTTGCGCTCCTGGGTGCGGAAGCGCTGGGCGTGGATCACGATCACGCCCTCCTTGGTCATGCGCTGGCCGGCAATCCGGTGCAGTCGCAGCGCGGCATCCTCCGGCAGCGTGATCTTGCGCGTGTCGAAGCGAAGCTGGGCTGCGGTCGAAAGCTTGTTGACGTTCTGTCCGCCGGGGCCGGAGGCGCGGACAAACCCAATCTCGATGTCGTTTTCGTCGATCGTGAGGTCGCGGGAAACCCGCAGCATGGCGTTCACCGGAAATCGTCATGCCCGGGCAAAACCGCGAAGCGCGTCTTCGCGCCAGATGTTCCGGGCATCCACCTCTTACCAGTGTCTAAAGAGAAAAACACGTGGATGGCCGGGGACAGGCGAGCAGAAGCGACGCCGTCCGTCGAACGGCTATGCCCGGCCATGACGGCAAAGGGTGGAAGGGTGAACGCCTCAATTCGCCTTTGGCGGCGCGGCGACCGGTTGAGCGGCGGCCTGCGGGGCGCGGCCGACGATGACGGTGAGGAGGCCCTGGCCCCACAGCTTCTGGGCGGTCTTTTTGGCGTCATCGAGCGTCACGGCGTCGACGAGGGCGTTGCGCTTCTCGATGTAGTCGATCGGCAGCTTGTCGAGCTGGTATTGCAGCAGCGCCTGCGCGAGCTTCGAGGAGGTATCGAGCGCCAGCATCTGCGAGCCCTTGAGATAGGACTTGGCCTCGTCCAGTTCCTTCTGGGTCGGGCCTTCCTCGGCGATGCGGCGGATTTCCTGCTCGATCGCATCGACCGTCTCGCCGGCGCGGTCGGCGCGGGTGCCGGTATTGCCGATGAACAGCGCGGAGCGATCCATCCAGAGCAGGGATTCGTAGACCGAATAGGCAAGGCCGCGCTTTTCGCGCACCTCCTTGTAGAGCCGCGACGACGAGCCGCCACCCAGGATGTGGTTCACGACATAGGCGGCCATGAAATTCGGATCGTGGCGTCGAATACCGGGGCCGCCGAACGTCACTACGGTCTGCGGCACGTCGAGCGGCACAAACGCGCGCTGCGGCGGTTTGGTGGCCTCGACCTCGGCCACCGGCGTCAGGCTGGCCTTGGCCGGCAATCCGCCGAACGTCTGGTCCAGCAGCTTGCCGAGCGTGTCGGCATCGACGTCGCCGACCACGGCGATCCGCAACGTATCCTTGGCGATCACGCGGCGGACGTAATCCTTCATGTCGGCGACATCGATCTTCGGCACGCTGTCGAGCGTGCCATTGCTCTGCCTGCCATAGGGATGATCGCCGAAGGCGACTTCGAGGAATTTGCGACTCGCCAGCGAGGTCGGGTTGGTGGTGTCACGGCGCAGCCCCGAGAGGATCTGTGCGCGAATGCGCTCGACGTCGCTGGTGTCGAAACGCGGCGAGGTCAGCGCCAGATGCAGAAGGCCGAAAGCCTCGTCCTTGTTGTCCTTGAGCATGCGCAGCGAGCCGCGGAAATAATCCCGGGTCGACGAGAAGCTCAACTCGATGGCGCGGCGCTCGAGGCGCTCATGGAAAGTCTTGGAATCGAGCTCGCCGGAGCCCTCATCGAGCAGCCCGGCGACCATGTTGCCGACGCCGGACTTGCCGGCAGGATCCTGGGCGGCGCCGCCGCCGAAGGCGTATTCCATCGCGATCAGGGGCACGGTGGCGTCCTGCACGAACCAGGCCTCGATGCCGCCGGGCGAGACCAGCCGCTGAATCTTGGCCGCGGCATGCGACGGGCTCGCCGCCAGCACCAGCAGCACGGCGCCGGCGATCAGGGTGGAAGCGAGGCGCTGCATGGGAATTGTAAAACGGATCACGAGCGTTTCTCCGCGCGTTTTGCTGTCGTATCCTTGATCAGATAGCCGGTCACCGAGCGCTTCTTGTCGAGCCATTTCTGGGCCGCATCGCGAACCTGTTCGGCGGTGACCGCGCGAATCCGGTCCGGCCAGCTCCTGATATCGTCGATGGAAAGCCCCGTGGTCAGCGCGCCGCCATACCAGCGCGCCAGCGTGGCCTGGTTGTCCTGGGCGTAGATCGCTTCCGCAATCAACTGGGTCTTGACCCGCTCGAGGTCCTCGGCGCGGGCGGGATTCTCGATGATCTCTGTGATCACGCCGTCGATCACCTGCTCGATCTGCGAAAACTCCACGCCGGGCTTTGGCGAAGCCGAGATCGAGAATTGCGTGGGGTCCAGTGAGGTGCCCTGATAACCGGCACCGGCGCTGATCGCGAGCTGGCGGTCGATCACCAGCGCCCGATAGAGATAGGAATTGGAGCCGCCGCCCATCAGTTGCGCGAGCACGTCGAGCGCCGGGCCTTCGCCAGCCGCCGCTGTGGCAGAGGAGGGGACCAGGTAATAGCGCCGCAGGCTGGTCTGCTCGACGCGCGGATCGGACAGCGTCACCGTGCGCGGCGCCGCCGGGACCGGCTCCTGCGGACGGACGCGATGCGCTGATATCGCCGGCTGGGCGGGAATGCCGCCGTAGGCCTTCTCCACCATCGCGCGGATTTCCTTGGCGTCGACATCGCCTGCGATCACCAGGATCGCGTTGTTCGGCGCATAGAAGCGCTTGTAGAACGCCAGCGCATCCTCGCGGTCGAGTTTCTCGATCTCCTGGCGCCAGCCGATCACCGGGCGGCCATAGGGGTGGTTGAGATACAGCGCCGCCATGATCTGCTCGGTCAGCCGCGCGTCCGGATTGTTGGCGACCCGCATGTTGAACTCTTCGAGCACGACGTCGCGCTCGGGCAATACGTTCTCATCCTTGAGGATCAGGCCGGTCATGCGGTCGGCCTCGAACTCCATCATCTTCGCCAGTTGCTCGCGCGGCACGCGCTGGAAATAGCCGGTGTAGTCGAGCGAGGTGAAGGCGTTCTCGTTGCCGCCGATCCGCAGCACGGTCTGCGAGAATTCACCGGCGGGATGTTTGGCGGTGCCCTTGAACATCAAATGCTCGAGGAAGTGCGCCAGTCCCGATTTGCCCGGCGTCTCGTCGGCGGAGCCGACCTTGTACCAGATCATCTGCGTGACGACGGGGGTGCGGTGATCGGGGATCACCACCACTTGCAGGCCGTTGTCGAGGGTGAAGCTGGCGGGACGTTCCGACGTGACCGTGGTCTGGGCAGTCGCGCTGCCGGCGGAGAAAGCAAACGTCGAGATGAAGGCTGCAACGAGCGAGGCGGCAAAACGGTGCGATGACATCATGACCTATCTGGCGCGTATTCCGCAAAAGGCGTTACCGGTCCTGCGACTGGAATTCGCGCAAATGTTTGAAGCGAAACCCGAACAAGATGGTTCGGAACGAAGCCGCGGCATCGTACACCGCGCCGGCGCCGGCAATCGTCACGAAGGCGAGAGATGAGCTTAACTCTTCGCCATGCTTAACTATTCGCCATACTTGCCCTTGGCCGGATTGTATTCCTTGTTCAGCGATTCCTTCGGCCCGGTGCCGTAGGCATAGTTCGGCGATGGCGTCTGGTAACCGGGCGGCGGCTGCGTCAGCGAGTCGCGCGTCGGTTCGCTCTTGAAGGTGGCCGTCTCGGACTTGTTGCCGCCGAACAGGCCGCTGAAGCCGCCGGAATAGCCGAGCTGCGACGGGCTCAAGATCGGATTGTTGTTGGAGGTGCCGGGCTGCACCGGGTCGTTGTCCTTCCGCGACGGCGCTGCAGTCTTGCCTACCGCGAGTTCAGCCGGGGTGAGGATGCGGGCCGCTTCACGCGGGTCCTTGTTCTCTTTCTTGCGTGCCGCAATCGCGGCCTTGCGGCGCTGCTCGTCGGGATCCTTGGGCCAGTTCGGCGCCTTCGCTTCAGCCGCGGTGGTCGATGGGGGCGGCAGATCGAGCTTGGGCGGAACCACCAGCGGCGAGCGCTCGCGGTACTCGATGCCGCGGTTTTCCATGTTGGTGCCGCCGATGCCGCGCATGATGCCTTCGATGATCTTTTCCTCGAAGGTCTTGTCGTCCTCGTCCTCGTCATCGGCCGCGCGCACCGGGCTAGCGGCCATCACGAGGCCGATGCCGAGGGAAATAGCGGCCAAGCGCAGCGCCCGGCTTAATGAGGGGATCTGCATCATCCAGAAGCGGGCTTCGGTCTCGCGCATCGCGCTGTTCCCATTCACAATTTCTGCAACATAGGGGGCCCGGCCTGAGGGCCGTACCGGCTTCATACCCTAAGGGTCCTTTCGGCCGGGATCAGGGCGCTTTTGCGGCGGGTACCCCCAGGAACGAGTCATACAATAGGCCCGCTACCCCGGCAACAATGGCCACATCCGCGAGGTTAAACACGTACCAATTGAAGGTTTTTCCCCCGATCTCGACGTGGAACAGGGCAAAATCGACCACCGCGCCGTGCAGAAAGCGGTCGATGCCGTTGCCGACTGCTCCGCCGATGATCAGACCCAGCGCCAGCGTCGCCAGCAGCGTGCTGGAGCGCGCCATCCAGATCCCCAGCACTATCACCGCAACCGCCTTGATCGCCATCAGCGCGATCTGGGCGAGCTGGTTGTCCGTCTGGAACCAGCCAAAGCTGATCCCGACATTCCAGGCCAGCACCAGGTCGAAGAACGGCGTGACGCGGACCGCGCCGCGATTGGCGAGGTCGAACACATAGAGCAGCCAGAGTTTCGAGGCCTGGTCCAGCACCAGCGTCGCAACCGCGGCAATGACCCCGGCGCGCAGGTGAGGGGTGCGTGCGTGTTCGAGGCCAGACACTTATCTGGCCTTCTTTTTCTTCTTCTTTGCCTTGGCCGCCGGCGGCTTTTTCCCTGCCTTCTTGGCGGTCTTCTTGCTGGCTTGCTTTACGGCCTTCTTTGTCGCCTTCTTGGCCGCCTTCCTTGCCGAAGGAGCTTTGGATTTGGCGGACTTCATGGCTTTCGCTTTCTTGGCCTTGGTTTTCTTTGCCTTGGTCTTCTTGGCGCTAGCTGGCTTGGTCGTCGTTTTCTTGGCTGTGGCTTTCTTGGTCTTGGCTTTCTTGGTCTTGGCTTTCTTGGCCGGGGCCTTCTTGACTTCCGCGGTACCGCTTTCAGGCTTGGCTTCGGCAGCTTTGTTGGCTGCCGTGGCCTTGTCGGTCGTTTCCGCAGCCGTGGCTTTCGCAGGCTTCTTGGCTCTGACCTTCTTGCTGGTCTGATCCGCGGTCACCTCTGCTGAATCAGCCTGCTCCGGCACTTCCTCCGTTGGCTGCACTGGTTCGACAACTTGCTTCTCGACCAACGCGACGGGCTTGGCGCGTGCTTCAACCGCAGCAACCGGCTTCACGCCCTCGGCTAGCGCCTTCCATTCCCGCAAGGCCTGCGCATCGCGCGGGGAAACGTCGGGATATTCGGCGTCTTCGCCGACGGTCGGCAGGATCTTCCAGGAGCGCGCGCATTTGGTGCCCACGGCCTTTTCGACGACGACGGCAACGCCAGGCACGTCGGCGAGGGTGAATGCGCTTGCCGGCGCGTCGTCATTGGTCACCATCGCGTTCGAAGTGATGCAGACTTCCGCCAGGTCGATGTCGATCAGCGTGTTGAAGATGTTCTTGTCCGACACGTAGACCAAGGGCGACGCCTCCAGCGAGGAGCCGATGTTCTTGGCCGCGCGTTCCAGTTCAAGTGCACCCGTGACGACACGGCGGACGTCGCGGATGGTCTCCCACTTCGCGGCGAGGGCGTCGTCGCGGAACTGGTCAAATCCCTCCGGGAACAGCGTCAGATGCACCGAGGCTTCCGCCTCCGGCTTGTACATCCGCCACGCTTCTTCGGTCGTGAAGCTGAGCACCGGCGCCAGCCAGCGCAGGATCGCATCGCAGATGATGTCGATCGCGGTCAGCGCCGCCTTGCGCGCCACCGACGACGGCGGGTCGCAATAGAGCGTGTCCTTGCGGATGTCGAAATAGAACGCCGACAATTCGGTGTTCATGAACGCCGCAAGTGTCGCGACCACTGTCTTGTAGTCGAACTCGGCATAGGCCTGGCGCACGGTTGCCGCGCGTTTGGCGAGTTCGTGCAACATCAGCCGCTCCAGCTCGGGCATGTCGCCATGGGCGACCGCATCACTGGGGTCGAAATGATGCAGCGTGCCGAGCATCCAGCGGATCGAGTTCCGCAGCTTGCGGTAGGTCTCGATGGTGTTCTTCAGGATCTCGGGGCCGATGCGCTGGTCGTCGGCATAGTCGGTGGCGCAGACCCAGAGACGCAGGATATCCGCGCCCGAATCCTTCATCACCTTCTGCGGCTCGACGGTGTTGCCGAGCGATTTCGACATCTTGCGGCCGTTCTCGTCCAGCGTGAAGCCATGGGTGAGCACGACATCATAGGGCGCGCGGCCACGCGTGCCGGCGCTTTCCAGGAGCGAGGAATGAAACCAGCCGCGATGCTGGTCGCTGCCTTCGAGATACATCACGGTATCTTCGCCGCCATCGACCTTGCGGACGATGTTGCCGAGGCTGGGAAAATTCTGTCGGTCTTCCAGCACGAAGGCGTGGGTCGAGCCGGAATCGAACCAGACGTCGCAGATGTCGTCGACCTTCTTCCAGTCCTCAGCCGCGCGGTCCCCGAGGAAACGCTCGCGGGCGCCTTCCATGTACCACGCATCGGCGCCTTCTTCCGCGAAGGCTTCGCAGATACGCTGGTTGACGATTTCGTCCTGCAGGATTTCAGCCGAGCCGTCGCCCCTCTCGCGCACGAACACGGCGATCGGCACGCCCCAGGCGCGCTGGCGCGAGATCACCCAGTCGGGGCGGCCGGCGATCATGCCGTTGATGCGGTTCTGGCCGGCGGGCGGCACCCACTGCGTCACCGAGATCGCGTGCAGCGCGCGGGCGCGCAGCGTGTCGCCGGGCCTGGTCTTGCCATCCACCGCAATGTCCTTGTCCATCGCGATGAACCATTGCGGCGTGTTGCGGAAGATCACTGGCTTCTTCGAGCGCCAGGAATGCGGATATTGATGCTTGAGCCGGCCGCGCGCGAGCAGCTTGCCGGCTTCGACCAGCGCCTTGATGACGGCCTCGTTGGCGTCGCCCTTCTCGCCCTTGTCGTTGATGACGCGCTTGCCGGTGAAGCCCGGTGCATGATCGGTGTAAGCGCCGTTCTCGTCGACGGTGTAGGGGATCACGGGGTGGATGCCGCGGGCCTCCAGCTCGCGCACGTTCGCGATCCAGGCGTCGAAGTCCTCGCGGCCGTGGCCCGGTGCGGTATGGACGAAGCCGGTGCCGGTGTCATCGGTGACGTGGTCACCGGACAACAGCGGCACGGTGAACTCATATCCGCCGCTGAAGCCTCGCAACGGATGGGCACATTCCACCGCGTCGAGCGTGTCGCCGGGCAGGTCGCGCAGCTTCTCGTAGGCGGTGACGCGCGCCTGCTTGAATACTTCTCCAGCAAGCGCGTCGGCAAGGATCAGGAGATCGCCGGTCTTTGCCCAATTGTCAGCGGGTGCATCGGTGACCTTGTAAAGGCCATAAGCGATCTTCGGCGAGAACGAGATCGCGCGGTTGCCCGGCAGCGTCCACGGCGTGGTGGTCCAGATCACCACGGACGCTTCCGCCAGCACGCCATGCGCGGGCGAGGTGACCGGAAATTTCACCCACACCATGTCGGAGGTGTAGTCCTCGTACTCAACCTCGGCCTCCGCCAGCGCGGTCTTTTCCACCACGCTCCACATCACCGGCTTGGAGCCGCGATAGAGCGTGCCGTTGGCGGCGAACTTCATCAATTCGCGCGCGATCTGCGCTTCGGCCGGATAGCTCATGGTGGCGTAGGGATGATCCCAGTCGCCGATGATGCCGAGCCGCTTGAATTCCTCGCGCTGCACGTTGAGCCAGTGCGTCGCATAGGCGCGGCATTCTTTCCGGAACGCCACCATCGCAGTGGAGTCGCGGAAGTCCGGCTTCGGCTTGCCCTTGGAGCGGTAGTTCTCTTCCTCGATCTTCCACTCGATCGGCAGGCCATGACAGTCCCAGCCGGGCACGTAGTTGGAATCGAAGCCGAGCATCTGCTGGCTCTTGGTGACGACGTCCTTGAGGATCTTGTTCAGCGCGTGGCCGATATGGATGTTGCCGTTGGCGTAGGGCGGCCCGTCATGCAGCACGAACTTGGCGCGGCCTTCGGCACTCTCGCGCAGCTTTCCGTAGAGGTCGATCTCGTTCCAATATTTGAGGATCTCCGGCTCGCGCTGCGGCAGGCCGGCGCGCATCGGGAATTCCGTCTGCGGCAGGTACAGGGTTTTCGAATAGTCTGTGACGTCGGACTTTTGCGGCTGTTGGGACATGAATGCTCTGGTTGGCTCGAAGGCGGCGCTGAAAAGCGGATATTGCGGGGTGAACAGGAAAATCCCGGTCTTGCGCCGAGCCAAAGCTCAGGCGGAAGCCGGGCCGCTAATGCTGATGGTGCGCCGCGCAAACATGGGGCTTTCCATAGCAGGGGGCCGGGAAAATCGCAAAGGGCGACGCTTCAAGCCTTATTCTTCGTGGGCGGTCAGTCGACATTCCCTCCATGGACCGGCATCGGTCGTCATCGCGGTCATCGGGCCGTGGCGCCGGATATTTCGATGCGGCCACTTTGGATTGGGGAACGGCTGGTTGCAGAATCTTCCAGAGATACTAATCTATTGATTATTGGAGAGAAATTCATGAGCCCGAAGACCCGCGCGCAAGTTTACGAGGACTTGAAGGATCTGCGCCGTCGCGGCGAGTTGCAGCAGGTGGGGAAAGCTGCGCTAGAGAAGCTGCCGGTCGCCGCTCAGAAAGAGCTGAAGAAAACCGGCGTGTTCCTCGTCCCCGGTTTTGCGAAATTCGTCGTGGTCAAGAATCCCGCGGCGAAATCCGGCAAGCGTCTTAATCCCTCTGCCGGCGGAGAAATGATGTTCGAGGCCAAGCCGGTGCGGCAGGGCGTTCAGCGGCGCCCTGTCTCGGCATCAAGCCAACGGCACGAATTGTTCCGCGTCCTGGAGATCGAAGCGCTGGCTGACCGTGTTTTTGGCGACGGGAAGAAGGCGAAGGCCTGGTTGCGTCGTCCGAATGCCTCGATGTCGGGCCAAATACCGCTCGAATTGATGAAGGATGAACTCGGCGCTGCGGTCGTTCGCGAAGCGCTTGAACAAATCGATCAGGGAATTTTCGCCTGAGCTAGTTCGATGGAGCTTTGGCGGATATCGAATTACGCTGATCTGTCCGGTGAGGGTGGACTGCGGGCAGCCGGCCGGTGGCATACGCGCGGAAAGCGGATCGTCTATCTGGCGGACCATCCGGCAGGCGCGCTGCTCGAGCTACTGGTTCATATGGATCGCGATCTGATCCCCTCGACATACCGATTGCTGCGAATACGCGTTTCCGAGGCGATCGAGATTCAAAAAGTCGATGTCGATCGGCTGGCCGTCGATTGGCGCGAGCGGCCTGACGTGACGCGACGGATCGGTGACGAGTGGCTCGATCGCGCCGCAACGGCATTGTTGCAGGTGCCATCGGTCATCGTTCCCCGTGGTTGGAATTTTCTCCTCAATCCCGGTCATCGGGGTGCTGCAAAGGTTGATATTGAGGAGGTCGTGGACGCGCCCCTCGATTCCCGCCTCGTTGCCGGCTCGCCATAGCAGCCAATCGAAAAAGCCAGAAGGCTCGGCGGCTGTTTCAGTTTGAGCGCGGCCGGGCCGGGTTTCCGGCGACGGTCACGCCTGCGGCGACATCGCGCGTGACCACGCTGCCGGCGCCGATGACAGCGCCATCGCCGATCGTGACACCGGGCAGGATGATGGCACCGCCGCCGACCCAGACATCGCTGCCGATCCGCACCGGGCGCCCGAATTCGAGCCCCGTTCGTCGCGTTTCGGCGTCGCGCGGGTGGTCGGCAGCATAGATTTGAGTCGCCGGTCCGATCTGGGTGCGGTCGCCAATCACGACTTCGACCACGTCGAGGATGACGCAGTTGAAGTTGAGAAACACCTCGTCGCCGAGCCGGATGTTGTAGCCATAGTCGCAAAAGAACGGCGGACGGATTACGGCACTGGTTCCGACATGGCCGAAATGTGCTGAGAGCAGCGCATGCCGCTCAGCCACAGGCGCTGCAAGCGCCGCATTGTAGCGCGCGAGCCAGGCCTTGTTGGCGACGGCATCCGCCTGCAGCTCGGGATCGCCGGGGCGATAGAGCTCGCCGGCCAGCATTTTTTGTTTTTCTGTCTTGTTCAACCGATCGTTCCGAGCTTGGGAAATGCGTCCGGCGCTGCAGCAAGGGCCGCGCGCGCCCTGGCGCTGTCATCATCCATCTGACGTATCAACGCTTCGATGTTGTCGAATTTCAGTTCGTCGCGGATGAATCCGATGAAGGCGACGTCGAGCACCGTGCCATAGAGGTCGCCCTTGAAGTCGAACAGGAACACTTCCAGAAGCGGCGCACCATTGTCGAAGGTCGGGCGGCGGCCGAAGCTGGCGACCGCATCGAACCGCTCGGCACCGCGGCCGATCCGCACCGCATAGATGCCGTGCTTCAGGCTGCAATTCTTGTCGAGGCGGATATTGGCGGTGGGGTAGCCGAGGTCGCGGCCACGCTTCTCGCCATGGATCACCTCGCCGCTGACGAACCACGGCCCGCCCAGCATGGCGGTGGCTTCGTCGATCTGGCCTTCCGCCAACGCCATGCGGATCGCGCTGGAGGACACCGGCCGCTCCTCGATATCGACATGGGCCTGGACGTCGACCTCGATGCCGAGCCGCGGCCCCTCGCTGACCAGCAGGCTCGGCGAACCGGCACGGCCCTTGCCGAAATGAAAGTCGTAGCCGACTGCAATGCCGCTGACGCCGAGGCGCTCGATCAGGTCATGGTGAATGAAATCTTGCGCCGAGGTTCCGGCGCGGGTCTTGTCGAAGGTCATCACGACCGCGCCGTCCAGTCCCGTTCCAGCCAGCAGCCGCAGCTTGCTGGCCTCGTCGGAGAGACGGAATTGCGGGCTGTTCGGGCTGAAAAAGGTGCGCGGATGCGGCTCGAAGGTGAGGGCAAAGGCTGGCTTGCCGTGGGCGCGGCCCATCCGCAAGGCGGCGTCGATCACGGCCCGGTGGCCCAGATGGACGCCGTCAAAATTGCCCATGGCGACCACCGCCCCGCGGGGGATGTCGGCGGCAGGGGTGGTGTCTCGGATAACGGTAAAACCAGTCATTTCAGGGATTCTTCAGAAATTTCGGCTCGGTGAACGCGGCCGGACCGTGACGCGGGGGGCCTGCTGAAGTCAAGCGGGGAGGGTTGGACCAAAACGGATGCAATCCGGCTCCGGCCGTTTACGGGCTGTTTAAGGGCTGATGCTAGAGGTTGGGGGAGGACTGCGGGTCGCGCAGGCCTGCGGATAGTTTGTGGCGTAAGCATTGAGTGGGGGAAAGATGGCGGTTGATTTGTCCATGCCGGTTCTGGTGGTTGATGACTACAGCACCATGATCCGCATCATCCGAAATCTTCTGAAGCAGCTCGGCTTCGACAACATCGACGATGCCAGCGACGGCTCGGCCGCCCTCAACAAGATGCGCGGCAAGAAATACGGGCTGGTGATTTCCGACTGGAACATGGAGCCGATGACCGGCTACGACCTGCTCAAGGAAGTCCGCGCCGACCCCAACCTGGCTACCACGCCCTTCATCATGATCACTGCGGAATCCAAGACCGAGAACGTGATCGCGGCCAAGAAGGCCGGCGTGAACAATTACATCGTCAAGCCGTTCAACGCGGCGACGCTGAAGACCAAGATCGAGGCGGTCTTTCCGGATATGGCGACGGCGTAAGCGCTGAACCACATCATAGATTTTTTCGTCATGCCCGGGCTTGTCCCCGGGCATTCGCGTTTTTGGGACGGCATGTACGCGCGATGCTACCAGCGCAATTCCCGCATCAGCGCGCGGGGCGGATGACCGAACAGCTCCTTCACCGAGGCCGGATCGAGCTGGTCGATGCCCTCGAATTCCTCGGAATGGATGCCGCGGGTCAGGAAAAGACAATCGATTCCGAAGCCTAGCGCCCCGGTGAGGTCGGTCCGCACCGAATCTCCGATCGCCAGCACACGGTCGAGCGAGGTCGGCTGGCCGCGGCGTTCGGCGGCGAGCGCCATGGCGCGTTCATAGATCGGCCGGTGCGGCTTGCCGTAGAAGATCGCCTCGCCGCCAAGCTCGCGATAGAGTTCGGCGACGGCGCCGGCGCAATAGATCAGGCGGTCGCCGCGCTCGACGACGATGTCGGGATTGGCGCAAACCAGCGGCAGCTTGTGCTCGCGCGCCTGCAGCAGCATCGCGCGATAGTCTTCCGCCGACTCGGTTTCGTCGTCGAACAGGCCGGTGCAGATGATGTAGTCGGCCTGCTCCAGCGGCGCCATCACGGCGTCGAGCCCGCGGTGGATCGACGAGTCCCGCTCCGGTCCGATCCAGAATATTTTTTTGCCGGGATGGTCGGCGACGAAGTTCCGGGTCAGGTCGCCGGAAGAGACGATGGCGTCGTAGGTTTCGTCAGCGACGCCGAGCTTGCGCAATTGCCGCTGCACGGAATCGGCCGGCCGCGGCGCGTTGGTGATCAGGATGACGGTGCCGCCGCGCTGGCGATAGGTATGCAGCGCCTCGCAGGCTTCGGGAAAGGATTCTAGCCCGTTATGCACCACGCCCCAGATGTCGGAGAGGATGACCTCCACGCCGTTCACGAGGTCGCTCAACCGCTCGACGAAGCGCAATGAAGTCATGATGTCGGAAGCCTGTTAGGCCGGTCCTGCGGCACGGCGCGCCAGTGCGGCATTGCCGGTCGCCCGCATCGGGGGCTCTGTGGCCGGGCTGGCCATGGGGACCGTGTTGCTGGAGCCATTGGGATTGGCGGATTCCTTGTTCGCTGTCGCCCCGCCGGTAGCAGATGCCCCCTCGGGCCGCAACGGCCGCGGCGGCGCAAACAGGAAACCCTGTCCAAACCGTACATCATAGTCGAGCAGGTCCACCACCGCGCGCTCGCCCTCGATCTTCTCGGCGATCAGGTCGATGCCGAAACGGCCGAGCAGGTCGGAAAGGTCGGAAGGGTGGATGTCCGAGGTCGAGCTCTGCTTGGGATCGAGCAGCAATGCCGCCGGTACCTTGATGAAGCGGACGCCGCGATCGGCAAGGTCGCGCGGCTCGATCCGCAAGTCGGTGACATGGTCGATCGAGAAGCGGTAGCCACGCTGCGACAGCGCGGCGAGATTCTCGATTTCGGTCGGACGGAGATGGCGGAACGTCGCCTGCTTGAATTCGAGCACGAAGGACGACGCCAGCGCCCGATTGGCCTCGAGGAAGTCGAGGCATTGCGCGAAATTGGCGGGATTGCCGAGCGTCGCCGCCGAGACGTTGCAGAACACGCCGACGTCCTTGTTGCGCACCATCAGGCGGCGCAACACCTGGACACAGCGCAGCATCACCATGTGATCGATCTTGCCGATTAGCCCGCCGGCTTCGGCGGTGGGGATGAAATCGTCGGCGGCGAGGACCTGGTCCTTGTCGTCGCGCAGCCGCGTCACCGCCTCATAGAAGCGCACCTTGCGCTGCGGCAGCGTCACCATCGGCTGCAGGTAGATGTCGAGCCGGCTCTCTTCGATGGCGTTCTTAACCGCGGCAAGCAGTTGCGGCTGATTGCGCGAGGGCGAAGCGGCTTCCGCGGCCACCGCAGCCGGCTTTGCGGCTGTGGCCGGCGCGGATCTGGCGAGCGGCGCCGGTTGCTCGGCGGCGACCGCCGGTTCGTGCCGCGGTTCGGGATCCGGCCGGGTCGCCGGGGCGGAGGCTGCGGCGGCCGCACCCGAGGCCAATAGATCTTCATGGCTCGCCACCGAGACGGCCAGTTGCTTGACCAGCACGCCGAGTTCGCTGATCTCGCCGACCACGGCCTGGATACGGTCGGAGCTTGCGGAGTTCGCCGACACCAGTCGGCCCTCGACGGCGGCGAGGCGGCGGCCGAATTCGGCGACTTGGCGCGCAAGGTCGGCGGTGCCGCGGGACAAATCGGCGATCTGGCCGCCAACATCGGAGCGGTCGCGCAGCCGCATCGACACGGCGTTGTAGAGGATCAGAAAGGTCAACGCGGTAAGCGCGACGATCGCGGATTCGGTGCCGCTGAAACCCGCCACCGCATGCAGGACGAGGCCGAGGGAGGCTGCAACCAGCACCATGCAGATGGCGATGAAAATCGTCGAAATGCGAATCATGTCGCGCGCTGTGCCCTCAGGTCCGAACTGGTCTTACCCGGGAAAACACGGAAGTTTCAGATGTCGTCCAACTTGCGCTGTCCCCGGCGCCGCAACCTTAGCACCAATGTTGATTCGCAGAGCTAGTGTTCTTTGGACACGGCCGGAACTGGAAACCGAGCGCCGCGTCGGAGGCGCCTTGTGCGCTGTCAGATCTCCATCCGTCGCGCCTGCCGTCGCCGTCGCGTTGCCGCCAAGCCCAGCAAGGTCGCGATCAGGATAAGGCCGGCCTGCAAATGCCTGTTGTCCCTTGAGGGGGACCGGCGCCTGCCGCGGTTGCTCGCTGGCGGTGCCGGAGGCGTCTGTAAAATCGACCTGGCGGTGTCCTTCGCGGCTCCGATCTGGTCTGGTTTGAGCGGACTGGCCTTGACCGCCACGCGCAGGCGGCTGGCGAGCGAGGGGAAGTGCGGCGTCTTTTGCCTAAGTTTAACGGCAGCGAGCCCCGCGCAAATTGCGGCGATCATCGCCAGCAAGGCGCCGACCGCGCCGAAAGCCCAGAACTGCCCGTAATGGATCTCAATCCAGCGAAACAACGCGGTGATGCCGACGAGGCAGGCGGCGATCGTGAAAATGCCGGCCGCAGCGAACAGACCGGCGGCGATGGCATAAGAAGTGATAGTCGAGGTCGCCTGATCGGTGCGGTCTCGCAGATAGGATCGCGTCGCCAGCTTGACCTGGTTCAGCTTCAGTTCCATCCCGGCGCGCAACAAGCTGCTCGAAGGCGCGAGCATGTCCGCATCCCTCAACCGGCGGAGGCATGACCGCTTTCCCGCCGGCGGAATCAACGCGGGCTGGTTTCGAATGTTCCTGCCCGGTCAAAGCCGATGCAGCCGCTACGCCGTCGCGCGGATCACCTTGGCGACCTTGTCGATGATCTCGCCGATCTGATCTTCGGTGATGATCAGGGGCGGGGTCAGCACCAGGGTGTCGCCGGCCACCCGCACCATCAGATCGTTGTCGTGGAAGGCGCTGTTGAGCCCGGCAAAGCCGCGCTTGCCCGGCGCATCGGCCATCGGCGCGAGGTCGATGCCGGCGGTCAGGCCGATGGTGCGGATATCCACGACGCCGGGCTCGCTGCGCAGCGACATCACGGCGTCGGCGAATTTCGGCTCCAGCCCATGAGCACGCTCAAACAGCTTCTCGTCACGATAGATGTCGAGGGTGGCAAGGCCCGCGGCGCAGGCCAGTGGATGCGCCGAATAGGTGTAGCCATGCGTCAGTTCGACGGCGTATTCCGGCCCGCTCATGAAGGCGTCGTGGATGGTGTCGCGCACCAGCACCCCGCCCATCGGGGCGGCGCCATTGGTGACGCCCTTGGCGAAGGTCAGCATGTCAGGCACCACGCCGTAGCGTTCGGCGGCGAAGGCAAAGCCGAGCCGGCCAAATCCGGTGATGACCTCGTCGAAGATCAGGAGGATGCCGTGCTTCTGGGTGATCTCGCGCAGCCGCTTGAGATAGCCCTTCGGCGCCGGCAGCACGCCCGTCGATCCCGCCATCGGCTCGACGATCACGGCAGCAATGGTGTTGGCGCCGTGCAGATTGACGAGGCGTTCGAGCTCGTCGGCGAAATGCGCGCCATATTCAGGCTCGCCCGTGCTGAAGGCCTGCTTCTCGCGGTCATAGGTCGCCGGCAAATGGTCGACGCCCGTCAAGAGCGAGCCGAACAGTTTTCGGTTGCCGACGATGCCGCCGACGGAGGTGCCGCCGAAGCCGACGCCATGATAGCCGCGCTCGCGGCCGATCAGGCGGATGCGGCTGCCCTGGCCGTTGATCTGGTGATAGGCCAGCGCGATCTTGAGCGCGGTGTCGGCGGCTTCCGAGCCGGAATTGCAGAAGAACACGTGGTCGAGGCCGGCGGGGGCGAGCTCGGCGATGCGGCTGGCGAGTTCGAACGCCTGCGGAATGCCGAACTGGAACGGCGGCGCATAGTCGAGCGCCTCGGCCTGCTTGGCGATCGCCGCCGAAATCTCGGTTCGGCCGTGGCCAGCATTGGTGCACCACATGCCCGAGGCGCCGTCGATGATCTTGCGGCCGTCGACGGTGAAGTAATGCATGTCCTTGGCGCCGGCGAGCAGCCGCGGGTTCTTCTTGAACGCCCGGTTCGCGGTGAACGGCATCCAGTGCGCGGCGAGATCGTTCGGAACGTTGACGGGGGTAGGGCGGGGGCTCTTGTTCAGCATGGGCGGCCTCTTTGATGTTCGGGGCAGCGATTAGCTGCCAATCTATCAGTTTCGCCGCTGAACGGGAACGCCAGTACGCCGTGATATTTCCCCGCAATATGCCGGGTCAAAGATCGGTCGCAGCGATCCAGAATACCTCGCCCTCGGAATCCTCAGTATCGAGCCAGAGCAGCGGCAGATGCGGATAGGCGGCTTCGAGCTGCGGACGGCAGCGGCCGATCTCGCATAACAGTCCGCCCTGCGGCGTCAGGTGCGCGTGCGCCTCATCGAGGATGCGGCGGATGATATCGAGGCCGTCGGCGCCGCCATCGAAGGCGAGTTTGGGTTCGGCGCGGCACTCGCGCGGCAGGCCGGCCATGCCTTGCGCGTCGACATAGGGCGGATTGGAAATGATGAGGTCGTAGCGCTTGCTGTTCAGCGGCTTGAACAGGTCGCCGCGGTACAGCGTGAGGCGATCCTCAAGCCCGTAATCCCCGACATTGCGCGCGGCGACTTCGAGGGCGTCCTTTGAGATATCCACTGCGTCGACCGCGGCATTCGGAAAATTCCGGCTGGCCAGAATGGCAAGGCAGCCCGAGCCGGTGCAGAGGTCGAGCACGCTCTCCACCGCGCCCGCATCCGTGATCAGCGAACCGGCCTCTTCGTCGCCGTCGCCGCCGAAATGCTGGTCCAGCAATTCGCCGATGAAGGAGCGCGGCACGATGGTGCGCTCGTCGACATAGAAGGGCAGGCCGCGCATGTAGATCTTGTTGACGAGATAGGCCGCGGGCTTTCGTGTCGTGACGCGGCGCGCGATCAGATCGAGGATCTTTTTGCCTTCAGCCGCCGTGACCCGCGCGGTCGCGAAACTCTCGAATTGATCAGGGTGCAGATGCAGCGCCTCGCATACGATGAAGGCGGCTTCCGCCACCGGATCGGTGGTGCCGTGTGCGAATACCAGCCTGGCTTCGACGAAGCGGCTGACGGCGTAGCGGACGAAATCGAGCAGCGTCACCAATTCGCCCGCGCCGACCTTGGGCAGTTTCGTTGGGCTGGCGCTGCGCTTCGCCGCAGGTTTCGCACGCTTGGCCATCAGGATTTGGTCCAGCGCGCCGCGGCGGCGTCGTCATGGTCGCGGGCTTCGATCCAGCTCGTGCCTTTTTTGCTTTCCTCGCACTTCCAGAACGGCGCGTTGGTCTTGAGGTAGTCCATCAGGAATTCCGCTGCTTCGAAGGCTGCCTGGCGATGCGGTGACGCCGTCACCACCAGCACGATGTTCTCGCCCGGCGCGATGCGGCCGAACCGGTGAATGATGGTGAGACCCTGCAACGGCCAGCGCGACAGCGCTTCATCGGCGTGGCGCCCGATTTCGGCTTCCGCCATGCCGGGATAATGCTCGAGCGTCAGCGCCGCGATCGGTTCGCCGTTCTCGCTGCCGCGACAGATGCCGCTGAAGGTGACGACAGCGCCGATATCGGTGCGACCTTTGGTGAGCGCCGCGATCTCCTGCGCAGCGTCGAAATCGGCCTCCTGGATGCGAATGGTCGCGGTGACGGACATGGGTAAAGATCAACCGCCGGTCATCGGCGGGAAGAACGCAATCTCGCGCGCGCCTGATATCGCGGCGTCCGGCTTGACATGGGCGTGGTCGATCGCGGCGCGGATCACCTTCGGCTTTTCGAAGGCATAGGCGTAGGTGTCGCCGCGGCTGGAGAGCCAGCCGATCAAATCGCTCACCGTGCGCACGTCGGCCGGCGGCTCGACGGTTTCCTCCGCCACGCCGATCCGTTCGCGCACCCAGGCGAAATATTTGATCCTCATCCCTCATCCTCCTTGATGAGGTGATGGATGCCGGCGCGGAAATAGTCGTAGCCGGTGTAGATGGTGAAGATCGCCGACATCCACAACAAGACGATGCCGATCAGGGTGGTCGCGGGCAGCAACTGCTCGCCGGCCTCCCCGGCAATCAGGAAGCCGATCGCGACGAGCTGGATCGTGGTCTTCCATTTTGCCAGCTTGGTCACGGGTACGCTGACCCGCAACGCCGCGAGATATTCCCGCAAGCCCGAGACCAGGATTTCGCGGCACAGGATGACGATAGCTGCCCAAAGGGTCCAGCCATGGATGCTGCTGTCGGCTGCCAGCATCAAGAGGCAGGACGCTACCAGGAGCTTGTCGGCGATCGGATCGAGCATGCGGCCGAAAGCGGATTGCTGGTCCCAGATTCGCGCATAGTAGCCATCGAGGTAGTCCGTCACCGCAGCGGCAATGAAGACGGCCAGGGCCACCCAGCGCAGCCACAGCGGGCCGTCCAGGATGGACTGGGCGAAAACGCAGCCGACCACCACCGGAATGGCGGCAATACGGGCGTAGGTCAGGATATTCGGCAGGGACAGGGTCTTGGTCTGCCCTTTGGCTGTTGCGATGTTCATCCGTCTTACCAATACCGCTGGAACGTGAAGGTCAACCGTGCGGGCCTAGATCATCTGTCGCAGGCGACGCCCAAATGACATGCCTTTGACCCAAGTCCCCTTAACCCGCCTGTGCATGGAAAAACTCGAAGATCTTGCGGGCGCTCTCGGCGCTAACGCCCGGAACCTTGCCGAGGTCCGCAATCGAGGCCCGCTCGATCTCCTTCAGCGTTCCGAAGTGATGCAGCAAGGCACGTTTGCGTGACGGGCCGATGCCCGGGATTTCCTGCAAACCGGCTTCCCTGATGTCTTTTTTCCGCAGTTTGCGGTGCGAGCCGATCACGAAGCGATGCGCCTCGTCGCGCAGCCGCTGGATGAAATACAGCACGGGATCGCGCGGTTCGAGCTTGATGGCTTCGCGGTCCGGCATGAACAGGGTCTCCCGCCCGGCATCGCGGTCCGGGCCCTTTGCCACCGCCATCAGCGAGACCTGGGTAAGTCCCAGACCCCCGAAAATCTCCCTGACAGCGTTGAGCTGACCGCGGCCGCCGTCGATGATGACGAGGTCGGGCCATTGCGGGAACGAATCGTCGTCGGCTTTCGCTTTGGCCGCGTCGCCCTCCGGCGGCTTCAACAGCCTTTTGAAGCGCCGCTCCAGCACCTCGCGCATCATCGCGTAGTCGTCGCCCGGCGTCAGTCCCTCGGACTTGATGTTGAACTTGCGATACTGGTTTTTGATGAAGCCATCCGGTCCCGCCACGATCATCGCGCCGACGGCGTTGGTGCCCTGGATGTGGCTGTTGTCGTAGACCTCGATGCGCTTCGGCACCTGCGGCAGTCCGAGCGTGGCGGCTATCGATTCCAGGAGACGACTCTGCGTCGCCGTATCGGCTAGTTTGCGGCCAAGCGCCTCGCGCGCATTGGTCAGCGCATGCGTGACCAATTCCTTTTTCTCGCCGCGCTTCGGTACCGAGACTTCGACCTTGTAGCCGGCCTTCACGCAAAGTGCGTCGGCCAGCAATTGGCATTCCTCAATGTCGTGCGACAGCAGGATCAATTTCGGCGGCGGCTTGTCGTCGTAGAATTGCGCGAGGAACGAGGCCAGCACTTCCTCCGGCGTAAACGACTTCTCCGCGCGCGGGAAATAGGCGCGGTTGCCCCAGTTCTGGCCGGTGCGGAAGAAGAACACTTCCACGCAGTAATAGCCGCCTTCCTGATGGATGGCGAACACATCGGCTTCTTCCACGGTGCGCGGATTGATGCCCTGCTGCGACTGGATCGCCGACAGCGCGGCGAGACGGTCGCGATACAGCGCCGCGGTCTCGAATTCGAGTTCGGTGGATGCCTTCTCCATCTCGCCGGCGAGCAGCTGCTTCACGGCGTGGCTGCGGCCGGACAGGAAGTCGTTCGCTTCGCGCACCAGCTCGCTATAGCCGGGAAAATCGATCTCGCGCGTGCAGGGCCCCGAGCAGCGGCGGATCTGGTAGAGCAGGCACGGCCGGGTGCGGCTCTCGAAAAAGCCGTCGGTGCAGGAGCGGATCAGGAACGCGCGCTGCAGCGCCGTGATGGTGCGGTTGACGGCGCCGGCGGAGGCGAACGGCCCGAAATATCGTCCGGGTCTTGTTTGCGCCCCGCGATGCTTGAGGATCTGCGGCGCCCAATGGTCGCCGGTGATCAGGATGTAGGGAAACGACTTGTCGTCGCGCAGTTGCACGTTGAAGCGCGGCCGCAGCTGCTTGATCAGGTTGGCTTCCAGCAGCAACGCTTCGGTCTCAGTCGTGGTGGAGACGATCTCGACCGTAACCGTCGCCGCGATCATGCGCAGGATGCGCGCCGGCAAGGGCGCATTGACGCGGGCATAGGACGACAGCCGCTTGCGGACGTTCTTGGCCTTGCCGACGTAGAGCACGTCGCTGGAGGCATTGAGCATGCGGTAGACGCCGGGCGAGGTCGGCGCCAGCCTCACGGCGTTTTCGATGGCCGTGTGGCCGACCGCCAGCGGGCCTTCGGCAATCGCCTCGGCAGGCTCCTCGGGCGCTTCCGGCAGGCGCGCCTCGTCGTCTTCCTCGGCGGCTGATGTCGCGGGATCGATGTCGGCGGCGGCCAGGTCCTGTGGCGGCAAGTCCGGCTGGGAACCCCGCCGCGCCTTGCGCGGAGGCTTCGGATGGTCGGTAGAATCGTGATCCATGGGCCTAAATTAAGCGCTGCAGGGCAGCATCGCCAGCCGCTCGCGGGAGAGGGCGCCGGTAACGCATTCTTAAGAATGATGAGCGGGCAAGTAACCCGGCTTAACAGCCCTTTAACTTAAAACTCTCGATAAATCTTAGCGAAAAAGTGGAGTTCCGTAACCAAGCCGGTCTCTTCGACCGGCGGGTCGCGGTGTTGCGTGGAGTTGCGTGATGAGCAAGGTGGTGTCGGGCGCGCTGGCGCTGATCGCTGCAGGCTGGACCGTGTCGGCACAGGCAGCCGATCTCTACGGATCGCGCGCACCCTTGACAGCCAACCCGACGCTGTACCGTCCCGATAGCTGGGCCGGCCCTTATCTCGGCGGCAACCTCGGCTATGCCTGGGGTTCGGTCGCAAACAATCCGACCAAGCCGTCCGGCTTTGTGGGCGGCGTCCAGGCCGGCTATAATTGGCAGAACGGACCGTGGGTGTTCGGCCTCGAGGGCGACATTCAGGCGACCGGCGCCGAAGAAACTTTCGCGCCGTGGAAGTTTTCCAATCCCTGGTTCGGCACGGTTCGCGGCCGCGCCGGTTATGCGTTCAACAACGTCCTGTTCTTCGGCACCGGCGGTCTCGCCTTCGGCGAGCTGCGCGCCGCCACGTTCGGCCTGACGGAATCCCATACCAATGCCGGCTGGACGCTCGGCGCCGGCGCCGAGGTGGGCCTGGACAGGAACTGGAGCGCCAAGATCGAATATCTCTATGTCGATCTGGCCAACAGCAACTTCGTCATTACAGGTGCGTCGAACGGTTACCGGTTCGGCCTGATACGGGCCGGCGTGAACTATCGCTTCTGAAAACAAGAAACTGGCGACTACCATCTCCCGGCGGCAGTAGGTCGCCGGGATTTTTTTGCCTTCAGGCTGGGTTGCGCGTCACGAGGCCCAACGCTCCGGGTGGCGGTGCCGTGCCCAGCGTAGTCTTCGCAGCAAGAATTCAGTCCGCGTTCCGCGCGAGCGTCAGCTCACGATGAAATCACCAGGTTGACCGCCTTGGGGCCTTTGCCCTTCTTGTCCGGTTCGACCTCGAACGTAATGCGCTGCCCTTCAGTCAAATCCTTCAACCCGGCCCGCTCGACGGCGGTGATGTGCACGAACACATCGCGGCCGCCGTCATCGGGCTTGATGAAGCCGTAGCCGCGTTCTCCATTGAAGAACTTGACTGTTCCAGTCATGGCCATCGGGAAACTCCTCCCCCGTATTGCTCCGCCGCTACGCGCACCTCGCGCTTCGGCTGACCGGACATTCGCTGCCGGAAGCTTGGCCACCTGAGCCGGTCGGGGCCATGCCGCCGACCGACTTGGATTTTATTCGGCCTTGATCACTCCGCCGCAACCATTCGCGGAAGCGGAACGTAAAGCCAGTCCCAATGGCCTGAGCATAATACGGTTTCGCGTAAATTGCCTACGGTCCATTCGCACTTTTCGTTCAAGGCTGGCGCTTTAGGCGTAACTCTTAAGGCTTGGGTGTCTCCAGTTTGAACCGGCCGGCCCCGCCCTGGCCGAGCGGTTTTTCGAGTTCGGGTAGAATTGTCTTTAATTCACCCGCAAGCGTCCACGGTGGATTGACGATCAAAAGCCCGGTGGAGGCGAGCGGGCCGCCGGCCTCCTGTGGAGCGACGCTGAATTCGAGCCGCAGACATTTTCCGGCTGGCTTGCTGGCAGCGGCAGCGCCTGCGACCAGCCGCGCCAGGGTATCGGTGGCGCGACGGCTCTTCACCGGATACCAGATCAGATAGCTGCCGGTCGGCCATTTCGCGTAGGCCTCGGCGAATGCGCCGGCCAGCCTTTCGAACTCGTCCTTTTGCTCGAACGCGGGATCGATCAGCACCAGACCGCGCCGCTCGTTGGGAGGCACGAAGGCCGGCAATGCGGTCCAGCCGTCAAGATCGACCACCCGCGCCTGGCTATCGCGGCGCAACGCATCGACCAATTGCCGGCGGGAACCAGGCTCGATTTCGCAGGCCGTCAGTCGGTCCTGCGGCCGCAGCAGCGCGCGGGCGATCAAGGGCGATCCCGGATAGGCCTCGAGCGTGCCCGGCGCGTTGAATGCCCTGACGATGTCGAGGTAGGGGGTCACCAACGGCAGCGCGGTTTGTGAAAACCGTGCCTGCATCACCCGCGCAATGCCGGTCAGCCATTCTCCGCCGCGGCGCGCTTCCTCACCGGTGAGATCGTAGCGCCCGGCCCCGGCATGGGTGTCGATGACGCGAAACGGGGCCTGCTTTTCCTGCAGATAGGTCAGCATGCGCACCAGTACGATGTGCTTGATGACATCGGCAAAGCCGCCGGCATGAAAGGCGTGTCGGTAGTTCATGGTGGGACGGGTTACGACATTGGGACGAGGAAAGTAACCCATGTCGTCAAGCTGCGGGTGGCGGGATGACATCTCCAATTGCATTGGTGAGATGCTGGGGTCATCGGAGTCATACCGGTAACTTCAATCTTAGGATGTATCACCCTGTGTCGGCTGACGACGGCGATGACCATGTGTCGACCTGTGTGGCGCTGGCAACGGTATGATCTGAGTCGGCGGAGCTTCGACCGTGACGGCCGGCACCGGTGACGATTAGATCAAGGTGACGGGTGATAATCCACGATCAATTTTGCCAAGGGGGATGGCAACGATGTCGTTCGGGTCGACAACGGCGGCGGCAGCGTCGATTTCTCGATCAGTGGTTATTCGCTGGATGATGGTTATCGTCACCCAGCAGTACGGCAGGACGACTATAAACTTCAAGGGCTCGAACGATTCCCTTGTTTTCGATCATGGCAGCAATGGATCGGCACGACTGAGCTCACCGATCACATCAGCCTTGATATTCTTGCCTGACGCTGCTTTGGCGGAGAAAAGGGCCCGGCCATCCACGTGCCTTGCAGACGACAATAAAAGCCGTGGATGACCGGGACGCAGACAGGTGTAGACAAGTCTGCGCAGGGCGGATTGCTATGTCTGGGCAGGCATGACGGAAGGCAGGATTCAGCCGCCCCGCACCGGCGGCATCACCACCTCGTCACGCCGGCAGGTGCGGCGGTCGATTTCGTCGCAGGCGCGGAATTGCATGTCCTTGCTCAGGCAAATCCGCACCTCGCTCAGGCGGCGGCTCGAGCAGACCACCGAAATCGCCGAGCTGCTCAGGCCCGGGTTGATCTTGATGAAGGCGGCCTCGAGATCGCCGGGGGCGATAGTCTTCTGCTCGGACAATTCGAGGAATTCCTCGGGGATTTTCACCGCTGCGCGGGCCTTGCGGACGCTCTCGAAATAGGCGCGGGCGCCGAGGCCGGAGCAGGTGCCATGCTTGTCCCACTCGTTGAAGATCAGGCCGGGCGCCGGCATCAGGTCCAGCATCGAGGTCATGATGTTGCGGTCGAGCCGCGGCGACGGCCGCTGGCAATATTCGGGAAAGCCGCGCTCATATTGCGGCCACAGGCCGTGAACCACGAACGAATAGGGGCGGCTGCACTGGACCTGTGAACGCCCGCTATTGCCGCGCTCGGCCGCCGCCTCGCAGAACGAGGGCGACCACGACAGGGCCAGGACGTAAAAATCGAACTCGCCCGGGGCGTTCTGCCGGCGGTCCTGGGCGGACGCCAACCCGGCGGAGACGACAACAAGCGTCAGCGAAATCAGAAGTCGGGAAATAACAGACCGGTGCATCGAACGCCCCTCTACTCGACTACCGGGAGCCTAGCAGGGAACCGGAACATTTCAAGAACAAAATTTGAAAATCCCACAGGCCGGCCGGCTCGACCGGACTGAAATGCCGGGATCAGGGCCGGGCGGCCCTGCAGCCCGGGCTATAGGCCCAGTTGCGGTCAAGCCCGGTCACGCACCATTCGACGCCTTGGCCGAAGCCGGCAAAGCCGCCATCCTCGATGATCGAGTAGTGCACGCTGCGCATCTTGCCGTCGCTCAGCATCACGTCGCCGCTGCAGAAGCGGCGCGGAATGTTGTCGGACTGCCAGGGCCGAAACGCGGTTTCGTGGATCCGGCCGAAGCCGGTGATCACCAGAGCCGAATTCCAGAACTTGCCCTCCTTCTCCTGGAATTGCGACGCGATGGTCGGCAGCGCCCGCTCGCATTCGGCGACGCGGCCGTCATATTTCGGGCCGAACAGGCCGAAATTCAGCTCCAACGGATTGGCGGCCTGAGCGGCGTGGCTGGAGACCAGCAGGGCGAGCGCCGCAGCCGTTGGGCCGAGGGCTCTCAAGGATGTGAACAGGTTGCGCATGGGGAATCCGCCGGTAAACCAACACAGGGGACGGTGCCGCGAAGCCCCGACAAGGTCAAGTGCAGCGCGGCAACACCTGACGACCAAGTCCGTCCCGTGCTGCAACCATTCTTTTCACGGCCATCGGCGCACACTATGGTGGGCGTCGAGCGAAATGGAGTCTGCGATGCGAAGAATTCTGGCCGCGTGCCTGATTGCCATGGGTGGGATGCTGGCGGGGGCGCCGGCGCAGGCGCAGTGGTTCGACATCGACACGGTGCCGCCGTTCAAGGGCAACGACACCGGCGGCATCATCGCCTATACGCTCGCGACGCAGGCCGATGCCCGCCAGCTCGCCGTCGACCACTGCGCCCGCTACGGCAAGGTGGTGAAATTCCTCGGCGTGCAGCCGAATTACGGCGGCTATGTTTCGTTTGCCTGCCGCTGGGTGCCCTATGGCGCCGCCGAGCGGCCGCTGCGCACGCTTTACTGAGCGCGACCTCCAAAGCTTCCCTGGCTGGACATGTTTTCGCCACGCAAAGCGTGTGTCACTTCGCGCGCGCACGATAGCGTTGAAGAATTTAGGGGAGCGCACGGATGAGACGACTGCTTCTTGTGTCCTGTTTGGCTGTAGGTTTGTTACCGGCTAGCGGCGCCATCGCCGTGGAATTGCCGATGCGCAAGGCCGGGCTGTGGGAGATGAAGGTGGTGAGCGGCGGCACGGTGCCCGAGATGACCATGCAGCAGTGCACTGACGCGACCACCGACAAGGATATGAGCACGGCCATGGCGCCGATGGCCAAGGAGATCTGCTCCAAGCAGGATATCCAGAAGACGGCGACCGGCTATGTCACCGATTCCGTCTGCGGTATTGGCGGCATCACGGTCAAGTCACGCGCCGAAATCACCGGCGACTTCAATTCCGCCTACACCGTGAAAACGAGCTCGCAGAGCGAGGGTGGCCTGGCCGGCGCCGCGCGCGACAGCAAAAGCACGATCGAGGCCAAATGGGTGGGCGCCTGCAAGGCCGATCAGAAGCCTGGCGACATCATCATGCCCGGCGGTATGAAGATGAACGTCAAGGACATGGAAAAGATGAAGGCGCTGATCCCGAAGAAGTGAGGGTCAGTAATTCGCGTTGTCGCGCTGAATCCGCGTACTCCTTTAACTCTCCCGCTTGCGGGAGAGGTCGGATTGCGAAGCAATCCGGGTGAGGGGGTGCAGGTCTATCGATACATCACGATCGCGGAGAGAGCCCCTCACCCCGATCCTCTCCCCGCAAGAGCGGGGCGAGGGAGAAGTTACACCGGCACTCTTACCGCCGCGCGCAAGCCGCCCATTGGGCTGTCGCCGAGCGTGATGTCGCCGCCATGCGAGCGGGCGATGTCGCGGGCGATGGCGAGCCCGAGGCCCGTGCCGCCCTCGTCCTGGTTGCGGGCATCGTCGAGCCGCAGGAACGGCTTGAACACTTCTTCGCGCATGTTGACGGGAATGCCAGGCCCGTCGTCGTCGACCGTCACGGTCAGATAGCGGTGGTCGCGATGGCCGGTAATAGCGACCGTGTTGGCATGGCGCGCCGCGTTGGAGACGAGGTTGGCGATGCAACGCTTGAACGAGGCCGGCTTCACCGTCACGACCGGCAGGCCGTGGAACGTCACCGTCGCGGTGTGGCCATGGCGTTCGGCGTCGCTGCGCAGTTCTTCCAGCGCCATCGTCATGTCGGTCGGCTGCGCGACCTCGCCGCTGTCGCCGCGCGCGAAGGCGAGATAAGCCTCCAGCATGCCGGCCATTTCGTCGACATCCTTGCGCATGCCGTCGACCTCGGGGCTGTCGCCGATCAGCGCGAGCTCGAGCTTGAAGCGGGTCAGGATGGTGCGCAGATCGTGGCTGACGCCGGCCAGCATCGCGGTGCGCTGCTCGATCGAGCGCTCGACGCGCGCCTTCATCTGCAGAAACGCCTGTGCCGCCTGCCGCACCTCGCGTGCGCCGCGCGCGCGGAAGTTCGGCACCTCGCGTCCCTTGCCAAAACTTTCGGCGGCCTCCGCCAGCCGCAGGATCGGCCTGATCTGGTTGCGCAGGAACAGCACCGCGACGATCAACAGGATCGAGGAGGTGCCGAGCATCCAGAAGATGAAGATCTCCGAGTTGGAGGCATAAGCGGCGCTGCGTTGCGCGAACACCCGCATCACGGCGTCGTCGAGCTGGATGCGGATTTCGACCAGGTTGGATTTGCCGACGGTGTCGATCCAGAAGGGGCGCCCGATCTGGCGGCCGAGTTGCACCGAGAGCGTCTGGTCGAGCAGCGAGAAGAACGGCTTTGGCCCGGGCTGCGGCATGTCGCCGACGGGGAGGAAATCGACGACCAGTTGCAGGCGTTGGCCGATGCGACGCAACTGTGCGCGGTCCTTGTCCTGCGGAAATGCCTTGTAGACGTCGATCAGGCTGGCGATGTCCTGGACCACCGCCGCCGACAGCCGTCGCGTCACCGTGTTCCAGTGCCGCTCCATGAACACGAATGCCACGACCGTTTGCAGGATCACCATCGGCACGATCATGATCAGCAGCGCGCGGGCGTAGAGGCCGGTCGGCATCCAGCTCTTGAACGCGTTACCCATCCAGCCATTGGCCCTGGAGACGCGTTGCGACGCATTGCGGATGAGCGTCAGGCCGGTGTCGAGCGTGCTCATGAGTTAGCTCAGGGCGACGCAACCAGACGATAGCCGATGCCGCGCACCGCCTGCAGAAACAGCGGATTGGCGGGATCGCGCTCGATCTTGCGCCGCAGGCGGTTGATCTGCACATCGACTGCGCGTTCATTCACCGTGCCGCCGCTGGTCAGCGCCGCGCGCGGCACCGTCTCTCCGGGGCTATTGGCCAGAATGCGCAGCATTTCGCGCTCGCGGTCGGTCAGGTGAATGATCTCCTCGCCCTCGCGCAGCTCGCCGCGATCGAGATGGAAAACGTAAGGGCCGAACGCGATCTGCTCCAGCGCTTCCACCGGTGGCGGCGCGGAGCGCTTGAGGATATTGCCGATCCGCAAGATCAGCTCGCGCGGCTCGAACGGCTTGGCGACATAATCGTCGGCGCCGATCTGCAGGCCCTCGATCCGCGCCTCCGCCTCATGGCGGGCCGTCAGCATGATGATCGGCACCGAGGACGAGGTGCGAATGAACCGCGCCAGGTCGAACCCGGTTTCGCCGGGCATCATGACGTCGAGGATCAGGAGATCGAAATGCAGGCCGAGCAGTTTGGAACGCGCGTCGGTCGCGCTCGACGCGGTCGTGACGCGATAACCCTCGCCGGACAGGAACCGCGACAGCAGATCGCGGATACGGCGGTCGTCGTCGACCAAGAGCAAATGCGGGGCGTTGTCGGCCAGTTGCCGAGGCGGGCGCGCGGCGGCTGTAGGCATGGTTGCTCCTTGCGCCACGATCACTCCCTTGGCTTCTTGCTGCCGGCCCCGAAGATCGCCTCCAACACCTTGTCGGGGTCGTCGCGATCGATCATCGCGCGCAGGAACTGGCCGATCGCCGCGACGCCTTCGGGGTTGATATCCCGGAGCGCGCGGGTGATGCGATCGGTCTGCAATCCTGCGAGCTTTGCCACCAACGCTTCGCCCTTCGGGGTGGCGTAAAGAAGGCGCTGCCGGCGGTCGTTGTTGCCGGTCTTCTGGATGATGTAGCCCTCGTCGAGCAATTGCTTGAGCACCCGGCCAAGCGACTGCTTGGTGATGCGCAGGACGTCCAGGAGGTCGGCGACCTTGAGCCCGGGATAGCGGTAGACGAAATGCATCACCCGGTGGTGGGCACGACCGAAGCCGAAAGCCTCAAGCTCGTGGTCGGCGTCGCCCACGAAGTCGCGATAGGCGAAGAACAACAGCTCGATAATGTCCCAGCGCATTTCCCCAAGCCGTGGGGCAGGGCTGGCGGACCCCTGCGAATCGGGGTTGGTTGGGCCCCTTGAGAAATTTATGTCAGTCATGTTGACATATCTTGGGTTCAATGTTACAAAACTACCAGCCACGACGAAACATTAAGTCGTTTCAAACTTGGTGACGTGTCAGGCAGCCGGAAAAGCCAACGATGGCGGCAACGGCCGCAAATTGAACTACCGTGCGATTGTCGAGCGGCATTTCGGCAAACATACTGGACTTCGGCATCCCGCAAAAGCATGTCGTCACGGACATGACGGCGCAGGAACCGGCCGCGTGGCGGTGAAGGTCCAGACCTATCAAGCCAGCAGGCCCACAGAGGCAGGCCGGCGCCAAATCGCGCCGATTTCGACAGCGGGAAGCAAGGGAATGAGCTTAAAATTCGAAATCCAGCCTGCGGCGAACCCGACCTCCGAGCAGGAGCGCACGGCACGACTCGCGGACCCCGGCTTCGGCCGGGTTTTCACCGATCACATGGCGATCGTCCGTTACAACCAGGCCAAGGGCTGGCATGACGCGCGCGTCGAACCCCGCGCCAATTTCTCGCTCGATCCAGCCGTAGCTGCTCTGCACTACGCGCAGGAGATTTTCGAAGGCCTGAAGGCCTACAAGCGCGACAACGGCGTGAACCTGTTCCGCCCCGAAGCCAACGCAAGGCGCTTTAATAATTCGGCCGAGCGCATGGCGATGGCGCCGCTGCCCGAGGCTATATTCATCGAAGCGGTCGAGCAGCTCGTTCGCATCGACAGCGCCTGGATACCGGGCGGCGAGGGCAGCCTCTATCTGCGGCCCTTCATGATCGCGAGCGAGGTTTTCCTCGGCGTGAAGCCGTCGGCAGAATACATCTTCGCCGTCATCGCCTCGCCGGTCGGCTCCTACTTTAAGGGCGGACCCGCGCCGGTGTCGATCTGGGTGTCGGAGAACTATACCCGCGCCGCGATCGGCGGCACCGGCGCCGTCAAGTGCGGCGGCAATTACGCCGCGAGCCTGCGGGCGCAGGCCGAGGCCATCGAGCACGGCTGCGATCAGGTCGTCTTCCTCGATGCGGTCGAGCGCCGCTATATCGAGGAGCTCGGCGGCATGAACGTCTTCTTCGTATTCGACGACGGCTCGCTGCTCACGCCGCCGCTCGGCACCATCCTGCCGGGCATCACCCGCGATTCGATTATCGCGCTGGCGAAGGATTCCGGCACGGTCGTGCGCGAGGAGCTCTACACGATCGATCAGTGGCGCAAGGATGCCGCCAGCGGCAAGCTGAAAGAGGCGTTCGCCTGCGGCACCGCGGCCGTCATCTCGCCGATCGGCAAGGTGTGTTCGGCGAGCGGCGATTTCCAGATCAGCGGCGGCGTCGCCGGCCCTGTCGCCATGGGGCTGCGCAAGAAGCTCGTCGATATCCAGTACGGCCGTGCGGCGGACCCGCACGACTGGATCAGGAAGGTCCTGTGACCGGCGGCGGAATTCTTCCGCTGCTCAAGCGATAGATCACTTGAAGCACTCGGTAGCGCGCGTCTCGTCGAGTCGCGCGGGGCTGACGCGCGGCTCATCGAAACAGCGCCAATCCGGGAGGAGACCATGGGAGTTTCGTTCGACAAGATCGACGGCGTCATCTGGTACGATGGCCGGCTGGTGCCGTGGGCCGACGCCAACGTCCACATCCTGACCCATGGCCTGCATTATGCGAGCTGCGTGTTCGAGGGCGAGCGCGCCTATGGCGGCAAGGTCTTCAAGAGCACCGAGCATTCCGAGCGGCTGAAGGCCTCGGCCAATATCCTCGACTTCGAGATTCCCTGGTCGGTCGCCGAGATCGACGCCGCCAAGCAGCTCGTGATCGACACGAACAATCTGCCGGACGCCTATCTGCGCCCGATCGCCTGGCGCGGTTCGGAGATGATGGGCGTGTCGGCGCCATCAAATACCATCCATCTCGCCATCGCCGCCTGGGACTGGCCGAGCTATTTCGATCCGGCCGAGAAGCTGAAGGGCATCCGGATGGGCATGGCCGAATACCGGCGGCCCGATCCGACGACGATTCCGGCGATGGCCAAGGCGTCCGGCCTCTACATGATCTGCACCATCAGTAAGCACAAGGCGGAGCGCGCCGGCTATGCGGACGCGATGATGCTGGACTGGCAGGGCCGCGTCGCCGAATGCACCGGCGCCAACATCTTCTTCATCAAGGACGGCACGATCCATACGCCGATCGCCGATTGCTTTCTCGCCGGCATCACCCGCGCCACTACAATCGACCTTGCCAGGCGCCGCGGCATCGAAGTGATCGAGCGCCGCATCATGCCGGAGGAACTCGACGGCTTCACCGAATGCTTCATCACCGGCACCGCCGCCGAAGTGACGCCGGTCGCCGAGATCGCGAACTGGAAGTTCACGCCCGGCAAGATCTCCGAGCAGTTGATGGCGGACTACACCGCTGAAGTGCAGCCCAAGGGAAAGGCCGCGGCTGCCTAAGGTCCGTCATTTCCCTTGGCGGATCTCCCTTCTTCCCTTGCGGGAGAGGCGTCGCCTCACGAAGTGAGGCGACGGGCGAGGGGTCTGTCGCCGCGGATACAAACCCCTCATTCAGCACGGACTTCGTCCGCAATGGCCGCTGCAGCGTTGGCCTCGTCGGTGCCGCATCCAAACGTCCCGCTCCTTCATCGACATTTAGCTTGATGCGCTCGCGGCATGAGCGAACGGCTTACTTCTTCTCGTCCTTTGGGGCCGGTGCACCGTCCTTTTCCCTTTTGATATTGCCCTTGGTTGCGCTCATGCCGGTCGTGTCCATCGAACCATCTGGTTTGGCGCCGCTCGTCGTTCCGGGCTTCTCCATGCCGGTCTGCGGAGCGGGACCGGTGTTCTGGGCAAAGGCCGAGCCGCACAGGAGCGTAAGTGCAGTGACGGTGATAAGCTTCTTCATAGCGCTCTCCTTTGGAGACCTACAGGTAATTCGGCGCGCAACGTGTGGTTCCCAGGTTGGCGGCCCAGCATGGCCCCCCATGCCTGCAGTGAGCCATCAAAAGGCACGGAGTAGCACTCCTCTTTGCCCTCTTCCCGTGCGAGCGGGAGTCGTGAACTCTTCAGCGCCCTTGTGCGACCAACTTTCCGGATTGTGGATAGATTTCGGTTGGTGAAACGGTGACAATGACCTCAGCCCTTTCAATATGCTCCAAATGCGTCGTGGCGGCGGCCTTCGCAGCGGCCCTCGCGGTTCTCGGCTCCCCCACGGGAAACGTCTGGGCCCAGGATAGCTCCCAGGACCGCTCGCCGGTGATCGACGTCAACTCCGGCAATCCGGAAATGAATGCTGCCATCGCAAAGGCGCGGGCCACGCTGCCGGCGTTCTGGGCCTCCTACGATGCCCCAAAACCGTCGGAGACCGGTCACTCCCTCAAGGCGCGCTTTCCCAAACGGGGAAGCGGGAACGAGCACATTTGGATGGCCGATGTGAAGAAGATCGGTGAGGGTCGCTATTCGGGAAGGTTCGCCAATGTACCGCGTGACTTGCCCGGCAAGAAGGCCGGCGACATGGCTGAGTTCAAGGAAGCCGACATCTCGGACTGGATGTTCATGCGCAACGACAAGATCGTCGGCGGCGAGACCATCAAGCCGCTCCTGAAATCAATGCCGAAGGCCGATGCCGAAGCGCTTCGGGCGCGAATGGAATCCCCTTAAGCGAAAGGCGGAGCCAGGAAGGCGGCGAGCTCCTTCCTCGCCAACGCAGGAGAGGGGGCATCGGTCCGGGTTGCCCTGCCGCGCCTCGGCTGGTACCTAGCCGCCATGGCCGAGAAACCGAAAAAACCGCAGAAATTGAAGGCGCGTCTGCCGCGCGGGCTGGAAGATCGTGGCCCGGCCGCGATCGCCGCGACGCGCCAGATGGTCGAGAAAATCCGCGAAGTCTACGAGCGCTACGGCTTCGAGCCGGTGGAAACCCCAGCGATGGAGTTCACCGACGCGCTCGGCAAATTCCTGCCCGACCAGGACCGGCCGAACGAGGGCGTGTTCTCGTTCCAGGACGACGACGAGCAGTGGATCTCGCTGCGCTACGATTTGACCGCGCCGCTGGCGCGCTATGTAGCCGAGAATTTCGACGCGCTGCCAAAACCGTATCGCAGCTACCGCGCCGGTTACGTCTATCGCAACGAGAAGCCCGGTCCCGGCCGCTTCCGCCAGTTCATGCAATTTGACGCCGACACGGTGGGCTCGGCCTCGCCGGCTGCGGACGCCGAGATGTGCATGATGGCGGCAGACACGATGGAGGCGCTCGGCATTCCGCGCGGCTCTTATGTGGTGAAGGTCAATAACCGCAAGGTGCTGGATGGGGTGCGCGATGCGCTCGGTATTGCCGATGACGGACAATGGCTGACCGTGATGCGTGCGATCGACAAGCTCGATCGGCTCGGTATTTCAGGTGTGCAGCAATTGCTCGGCGAGGGCCGCAAGGACGACTCGGGCGATTTTACCAAGGGGGCTGGCCTCAAGGCGGACGATATAGCGTTGGTCGTTGGTGCGATCGAGCAGGGTGCAGAGATCGACGCGCGTTTGCGCGACAGTAAGATCGGACAGGAAGGTCGCGACGAGCTCGACGCCATCGGCAAGCTGGTAACGGCGTCGGGCTATGGGTCGGATCGAATTGTCATCGATCCCTCCGTCGTGCGCGGCCTCGAATATTACACCGGCCCGGTCTACGAGGTCGAACTCACGCTCGAAACCAGGGACGAAAAGGGCCGCCCCGTCCGCTTCGGCTCGGTCGGCGGCGGTGGGCGGTATGACGGCCTCGTCTCGCGCTTCCGCGGCGAGCTGGTGCCGGCGACGGGATTTTCCATCGGCGTGTCGCGGCTGCAGGCGGCGCTGACGATGCTCGGCAAGCTCGATACGCGGCCGGAGTTTGGGCCCGTGGTCGTCACTGTGTTCGACCGCGACCGCGTCGCCGATTACCAGAAGATGGTCGCAGAACTCCGCAATGCGAACATCCGTGCCGAGCTCTATCTCGGCAATCCGAAGAACATGGGCAACCAGCTCAAATATGCCGATCGTCGCAATTCGCCTTGCGTGATCATCCAGGGCTCGGATGAGAAAGCGCGCGGCGAAATTCAGATCAAGGACCTGATCGAGGGCGCGAAGGCCGCGGCCGCGATCGCTTCCAATCAGGAATGGCGCGAAACTCGCCCGGCGCAGTTTTCCTGCGGCGAGAGCGAGATCGTCGCCAAGGTGCGCGAGGTGCTGGCGCGCCATGACGTGAAGTGGGGTAGCTGAATTCGTCATACGCGGGCTTGACCCGCGTATCCATCTTCAAAATGATGGATTGCCGGGGCAAGCCCGGCAATGACAATCTGCGAGTAAGCAAAAACAAAGGGAGCACTACCAATGCCTGAGATTACCGTGAGCATGGCCGCCGGCCGCACTGACGAGCAGAAGGCCGGCATGATGCGTGACATCACCCAGGCGCTGGTGAAGAACCTCGGCGTCGATGCCGATGCGGTAGTGATCCAGATCAACGAAGCGCCGCCGGCCCACAAGATGAAGGGCGGCAAGACCTTCGTGGAGCGCGCGGCGGCTGCCGCGGCGAAGAAGTAACTCTGCCTTTTCCTTCTCCCCTTGTGGGAGAAGGTGGCGCGGATGAAATCCGCGCCGGATGAGGGGTTCTATCCGCGATTACCGACGCGAGAGATTCACTCGCGGACAGAGACCTCTCACCCGTTTCAATCGCGCGTTCGGCGCGATTGATCCACCCTCTCCCACAAGGGGAGAGGGAAGGGAGCAATCCATGGATGCACGCGATTTCATCAAGGTCGGCATGAGCGCGGAACGCAGCCTCGTCGTGCCGCCGGAGCGCACGGTCGGGCATTTCGTGCCTGATATGCCGATGGTCTATGCGACGCCGATGATGATCCTGGAAATGGAGATGGCCTCGGGCGACGCCATCAGGCCCTATCTCCAGCCGGGATGGATCACGGTCGGCACCGAAGTCGACATCCGCCATCTCGGCGCCTCTCTGGTCGGCGCCACGGTGCGGGTCACGGGAAAGGTCGTAGCCGTCGAACGCCGCGTGATCCGCTTCGAGGTCGAAGCCTTCGAGGGCGAGCGCAGAATAGGCGACGGCCGCCACGCCCGCGGCCTCGTCAATGTCGAGATGTTTACGAAGCGGTTTGCGGGGAAGTAGCGGCTTGCTCGGAGCCGTAGGGTGGGCAAAGGCGCATTTGCGCCGTGCCCACCATCAAGCATCGCGCTCGTGACGGTGGGCACGCTTCCGCCTTCGCTCTGCGAGCTACGGCGGACAAGTCGCTTTGCCCACCCTCTGATTCCACTTACTTCGCCAATTCCTTTGAACGCTTCGTCGCCGCGGCGATCGCGCGGATCATCAGCGGCTGCATTCCGTCCTTCGCCATCAGCACTTCAAGCGCGGCGGCGGTGGTGCCGCCGGGGGAGGTGACGTTCTGGCGCAGCGTGGCGGAAGCAAGTTCCGAGCGATGCAACAATTCGCCGGAGCCCGCGACGGTTTCGCGCGCGAGCCTGCTCGCAAGCTCCGCCGGCAGGCCGGCCTCGACGCCGGCGCGCGCCAGCTCTTCGGCGAGCAGGAAGACATAGGCGGGGCCGGAGCCGGAAACCGCGGTCACCGCATCCATCAGGCCTTCGTCGTCGACCCATTCGACCGAGCCGGTGGCGCGCAGCAGCGCATCGGCCGTGGCGCGTTGCGCGGCACTGACATTTTTCGCCGCGACCGCAACTGTGATGCCGCGGCCGATCGCAGCCGGCGTGTTCGGCATCGCGCGAACCACCATGCCGCCGCAGACTTTTTCGAGCGCCGAGATCGGCGTGCCCGCCATGATCGAGACGACAAGCGTGTTCGATCCGACGAAGGACTTTAATATCGGACCCGCTTCGGGAAACGTCTGCGGCTTCACCGCCACCACTAGCGTATCGACCGTGCCGGCGTCCTTCGGATTGAGACGGACGCCTTTGACGGCGAGCGCCTTGATCTCTTCGGACGGGTGAGGCTCGACTACCAGCACGCGGTTGGCGTCGAGGCCGCCGGCCAGCCATCCCGTCAGCATCGCGCCACCCATCTTGCCGGCGCCGGCCAGCGCGATGGTGCCGTGGAGGTTTTGAAGTGCGTTGGTGTTGTTCAAAGTCGTCACCACAAGCTCTGCCGTCGTCCCTGCCTAGCGCGCAATTGCGTTCGGGGCAGGGACCCATAACCACAGCCGGTTCTAGTAAAGCTCGGAAGGGGCCACAAGCAGTTTGCTTGAGTCCCGCGGTCACGGAGTATGGGTTCCTGCGTTCGCAGGAACGACGCCGCGTTCGTGAAAACGACGGTGGGCTTACGCCTCGCCCTCGGTATCGAACATCGCCGCGCTCATGGCCTCGGCGGCGCTCTTTCCGGCCCAGACCACGAACTGGAACGCGGGGTAATAGCGCTCGCAGGCGTGGATGGCGCCGGCCAGCATCACCTCGCATTGCGAGGTCGAGGCGGTCAGCCCGCCCGGCAAGACCAGCGCCTGCCGGTACATGATCATGCCGGTATGGGTCCAGATATCGAAATGGCCGACCCATAGCTGCTCGTTGACGGCGGCGATCAGCCGCTGCACCTCGGCGCGGCGCGCCGGCGGAATCTTCATGTCGAAGGAACAGGCGAGGTGCAGCGCCTCGATCTCGGGCATCCAGGTGAAGGAGAGATGGTAGTCGGTCCAGTTGCCCTTGGAGACGATCGTGACTTCGTCTTCGCCCGAACGCTCGAACGCCCAGTTGTTCTCGGCGGCAATGTCCTCGACTGCCGCGAGCGGGTTGTTCCGGGAATCAAAAATGCTTTCGAGGAGGGACATGCCGTCTCGACCCTGTTTCTTGAATTCTTCTGATACGCACGCGGAGCACGGCGCGCGTTGAACTGAGGCGGCGCTGCCGGCTGCAATCCCCTGATCGCTGATCGTCTTGGGGCCTGCCGAGGTTCAAGTGATGTGATTTGCGGAATCTGCGCAACTGACCCCTGAGTCCATCCACAGGCCAAAGCGGCGTCGTCCACAGGGTGTTCGAGGCCACGGTTATTAATTTGAGAACAAACCGGAATCGGATTCGAGCGTCGAGGAGTCTGTCGCGTCGGAAAATGAGGCGGGTCTGCCACATTGGTTAATATGTGGTTAATTTTCTCAGGTCAGTCCGACGTCACGTCGCCCGATGGCACCCGATTCTCGAACTGCAAAAGACCGGCCAACAGGCGGCCTGAAGGAACGGCGGGAACGCCGTGGTCCTATTTCTCGCGCGCAATCAGCGGACACGCCTCGATCGCAGTCCCGAGCCACGCGCCTTCGATTTCGACGCACGGCCGGGAGGCATCGACGCGCAAACCATATCGTTCCAGCAGCGTCTCGCGGATCGGCTTGCCGCGCGTATTCAACGCCCATGCGCCGCCCGGCAACGGATCCTTCAACGCGGTGCGGATGCGGCGGTCGAACTGGCCGTCGGGCATGATGGGAAGCGCGATGTCGGCGATCTGAAAGAACCGCGACTGCGGCGGCAGCAGCGGAGCGACATAGGCCAGCGGTTTATCGACCAGAAAGTAGAAAGCGGGCTGCTCAAGGGATTTCGAGATGCTCGGATTATAGGGATTGGACCAGGGGCGGCGGAACCAATCAGCCGGTTGCGTCCACAGCGCGATCGCCACGGCCAGGGCAAGCATCACCGAATTCGTCGACATCGAAGCTGCGCCCGGCGAGGCAACTCCGGACATCGCCGCGATGCTGCGGTGGATCAGCAGGACGATCAGGGGCGCACACAACAGCTCCAGCACGATCGCGTAGCGATGAATCGCAAATACTCCGAGCCATGTGGCGTATGAGACGATGCAAAACACCAGGAACTGAACGTCGCGGCGCGTGAGGATCGAAGTGTTGGTGATAAGGCTCCGGCCGATGCCGAGCACGAGCAGCACGGTTGCGACCGCAAATCGGGCATCGCGGAACGGATATTCAGAGCTCCTGTTGTCGCCGACCAGCCAGTAGAACGGATACGCCAGGGCATCGAGCAGGCCCCGGGGCATGAACTGCCAGTCCATGATGTTCATCGGGACCAGTTCGGGGGACTGGAACACGGCGTTGAAGAGCGGGAAGATCGGATTGCCCATCTCGCGCCAGAGCATCAGTCCCCACGCGCCGCCCGTCGCCAGGGCGCCGATCGCACCGCCAACGCCGAGGCAGAGCGTCGCCGGTAGCGGCCGCGTCGCAACGAGTACGGCGGCGGCCGCGCCGAGCGCAAAGGCGACATTGGTCAACTTCAGTCCGACGGCCGCGCCGATCAGGAGTCCCGCGAGCACATAACGCCCGGGACGCGATCCATCCGCCGATACGATCAGGATGCAGCCGGCAACAACCGGAAGCGCGGTGAGAATGTCGGAGAAGCTCGTGCCCACTTCCGAAAGCGTCATCGGCCCGACTGCGGCGATCAGGATCGCGGCTGCGATCGCACTTGCCGTCGCCGCTTCCCGCAACAGGATGCGCACCAGAAAATAGATCAGCAGCAGATTGAGGCCGTGCACCGCGCCGATAATCATCAGGCCATAGGGCGATGGCAGCAGGTGGCGCAGATAGTAGACCGGGAAATAGACGGTCGGATTGAAATAGGTCTGGAAGCCGGCCGGCAGGGCATCGATGCCATAGCGGCCGGTGATGACAGCCCAGACATTGTACTCGTGGTAGTTCAGCCAGTCCCAGTTGACGTCCTCGCCGGCAAACCAGGTGTAGATTGCGCCGGCCAGCAACGAGCCGAGCGCGATGGCCATCGGCACCAGGATCTTGGTCTGAAGGATTGGCGTCTGCCAGGCCCAATCCGCGGGCCTTGCTGCCTCCGTATCGGCAACGTCAGCGGCGTGTGTCACGCTTGCTCCATGTGCGTCGCCCGGGCGATCTGGAGTTGGGCACGACAGATACCTCTAGGGCGCCGGCTTTAAGGATTCGTGAATGTTTCGCCCTGCATCGATGCGTCGCGGGCGGTTTGCAAATCGCGCGTTAACGCTCCTTCGCTAGCGTCGGACACTTGTTCGCAGGACTGGCTCATGATCTCGGAATTCGCCGCGGCTCCCCGCTGTTCGCCGTCTGATACGGCGGAACGGGAAGGGCTGGGGCCGACGCTGCTGCTGACCGGCATTGTCTTCGTCGTCGCTGTCCTGCTGCGGCAGGTCGTTCCCCTCAATACGGATGTGAGCTGGCTGCTCGTCGTCTGCGAACGCATGCTGGATGGCCAGCATCTCTATCGCGACATCATCGAGATCAATCCGCCGATGGCGGCCTTTGCCTATCTGCCGGGCGTCGCGCTGGCGCGCGTCCTCGGCGTCGACCCGCGGCACGTGATCGATGCCCAGCTTCTGCTGCTGGCTGCCGCCTCCCTGTTTGCGGTATCGCGCATCCTGCGTCTGTCATCGACGTTGGCGCAATTGAGGTGGAGTCCATTCGTTATATGGGCCGCGGCCGTGGTGACGATCCTGCCGATGCATGTCTTCGCCCAACGCGAACATATCGCAACGCTCACCTTCCTTCCGGCGCTTGCGGTCTATGCGTTGCGCAGCAACCGCGACCCGTTGCCGTTCTGGGCGATCCTGATTGCCGGCGCCGGCGCCGGCATCACGCTGGCGTTCAAGCCGTTCTTCACGGTGCCGGCCGCGTTATGCATTCTGTTCAGCGCGTTTCGCTCGCGCTCGTGGCTGACGCTATTGGCACCCGAAAACATCATCGCCGCGGTGCTGGTGATCGCAGTCAGCGTCAGCACATATGTCTTCTATCCCGAATATTTCACGGTCACCTATCCCTTGGTGCGCGACACCTATCTGTCGTGGTCGATGCCGGCCTCGGTGATCTTCCTGAATGATGCAACGCTGGTGTTCGCGATCGCAATCGTCTCGGTGCTGCTGGTGCGTCAGAAGAGCGAGATCGACACGTTGCTGATGGTGACGATGCTCGCCTCCGCGGGATTTGCCGTATCGTTCTTCCTGCAGCGGCGCGGCTGGGCCTATCATTCCTATCCGATGGTCGCAGTGGCGTTGCTCGCGATGGGCTATGCGCTCACGCGTGTGGTCGACTGGCGATCGCGCCGTCTCGAGGTCGCGTCCGCGGTCGCGCTGGCTATGGCCTTTGGGCTCGGCATGCTGTGGTTCTATGGCAATGTCCATGTCGGCCCGGTCAGGGAAACGGTCGCCGGCCTCAAATCCAACCCGAGAATACTGGTGCTGAGCGGTGAGGCGGCGATCGGGCATCCGCTGGTGCGCGACGTCAGCGGCGTGTGGGTTTCGCGCCAGGAAAACCTCTGGATCCGCGAATTCGTGCGACTGACGCGCGAAAGGACTCTTGTCGACGCGGCGACCGATGCGAAGCTGAATGACTATCTGGCGCTGGAGCGCAAATGGCTGATCGAGGATTTCAGGAAGCTGCCGCCCGACATCGTCCTGGTCGACAATCTGCGCAATGACTGGGGCGCCTGGGCCCGCGCCGACGCCGAGGTGTCGCAGTTGCTCAAGCCTTATACGCTCGTCGGCTCGGTCGCGGGGATCGACGTGCTGCGCCGGAACGATTGACGGCGCGGCTACTTCTGCGAGACGCCGATGATGAACGTGTAGGGTACGCGCGAATAGTCGTCGCGAATCGCGAGGTTCACTTTTCCAAACGCGCGGCGAAGCACCTTGTCGTAGCCGTCGCGGTCGCGGACGAATTCGCCGCGGTCATTGTCGAGCAGCCATTTGGCGACACGAGACTGTCCCTCGCGATAGCAGCCGTCGAGCGTGAACAGGACTCCGTCTTCCTTGAGCACGTCGCGGATGTCGGCAAGCGTGGTCTGCAGGCCGTCGTCACCGATGTGATGCAGGACGCCATTCATCATGACGACGTCGGCGCCGGCGAACTCACGGGCGGCTGCGGCGTCGAAATGGCGGCAATGAAACTTCCCGAGACGGCCGAACGATCGCCTTGCATAGGCGATATAGGCCTCGTCGATATCGAAGCCGGTATAGTCGATGCTTTCGGGCAGATGGCGGAGGATGTGGCCGGGCCCGCATCCGATGTCGATCACCCGCATTCCCGGCCGCAGTGTCAGATAGTCGGCGATCGCCTTGATCCGGGCGCCGAAGAAGCCGCCGGCGTTCTGATAGGCCTGGTACAGCGCGGGATGGTTCAGGATCGCCTTCATCAGGAGGCCTCGTCATAGGCATGGCTGCGCGCGTTCGGTCCCGATTGGGCCAGCAGGGTCTTGAACGGCGCTTGCTCGACTCGATCCTCGCCGTCGGTCGCATGGTGCGGCAGCCGCCCGCGCCGGTGGATGTGCGAGATCACGAACAGCGGGCGGTTCTTGGACTGGATATAGAGACGGCCGATATATTCCCCGATCAGCCCCAGCACGAGGAGCTGGACCGAGGAGATCATGACGACCAGCAGCGTCAGACTGGTCCAGCCGGGCACGGTGCCGGAGAGGACCCAACTGACGACGGCGCCGATGCCGACAAAGGTGAGGACCGTGGTTAGGAGCGCGCCGACATAGGTCGCGATCCGCAACGGCACCATCGAAAAGCTGATCAGCGCGTCGGCGGCAAAGCCGATCATTTTCGCCAGCGGATATTTGGTGGTGCCGGCATGGCGCGGATTGCGGTCGTATTCGTAGGCGACCTGCTTGTAGCCGAGCCAGGCCACCATGCCGCGGATGAAGCGATCATGCTCCGGCATCTGCACGAGCTGGTCGGAGATGCGGCGGCTCATCAGCCGGAAATCGCCGGTATCGACCGGAATCTGGACGCGCGTGATCCTGGCGAGCAGGCGATAGAAAGCCTCGGCCGATTTCTTCTTGAAGCGGGTTTCACCGGCGCGGCTGCGCCGCAGGCCATAGACCACGTCGGCGTTTTCGCGCGCCATCATCTCGTACATCGGCGTCAGCAGGTCGGGCGGGTCCTGCAAGTCGGCATCGATGACCAGCACGAGGTCGCCGCGCACAGTGGACAATCCCGCCGTCAGCGCCAGTTGGTGGCCGTGGTTGCGCGAGAGCCGTACGGCGACGACATTGCGATCTTCCGCACAGAGCTGGTTGATCAGCTTCCAGGTGTCATCGGTCGAGCCGTCATCGACCAGGATCAGCTCGAACCGCTGGCCGCACAGCGCGCGCGCGGCTGAAGTCATCTGGTCGTGGAATTCGCGCAAGCCCTCTTCTTCGTTGTAGCAGGGTACAACGATGGACAGAAACATCTTGCCGGGACGCGGCATTCCGTCCTGAATTTCCATGGGTTTGGCAGCCTGTCCGGCAAATGAATCGATGCGAAGCGCTACCTGCGATAATCGATGAAGCCCGGTTAATTGTTCATCAATTTTTAGAGCCGCGGGGCTACGATTCGTCGAAGCCAAGCTTGGCGCAATTAATCAAATGTTTAGGCGCTGTCTAAACGTTGCGTCACGACGACCGTCGGCCCGTGCACACCCGCCCCGCCGGCGTCTTTTTCGGGAACCTGGATCGCCAGCATGGACGAGGCCGAATTCGATCGTTTCGCCGACGCCTATTACGAGCAGCATCGCGAGAATGTCGCGGTCACTGGCGAGGGTCCGGAATATTTCGCCGAATACAAGATCAGGCAGCTCCGGCAGATCGTAGAGCGCGAGCAGATCGGCGTATCGCGGATCTGCGATTTCGGCTCAGGGATCGGCAATTCGATTCCGTTCTTTCGAACGTATTTTCCGGACGCTGCCCTGACGTCGTCAGACGTCTCGGAGCGCAGCCTCACGCTGGGCAAGCAGCGCTACCCCGGGACCGGCAATTGCGTTCTGATCGAGGGGGGCCGCATTCCCTGCGAAACCGCCTCGTTCGATGTCGCGTTCTCGGCTTGCGTGTTCCACCACATCCCGCATGGCGAGCACGTGACATGGCTGAGCGAATTGCACCGGATTACCCGGCCGGGCGGACTGATCGCGATCTTCGAGCACAATCCGTTGAACCCGCTCACCGTTCATGCGGTGAACACATGCCCGTTCGACGAGAACGCCAAGCTGATTTTCGCGCGCAATCTTGCGAAAAGAATGGGTTATGCGGGATGGACGTCACCGCGCATTCAATACAATTTGTTCTTCCCGCGGGCGCTGGCGCGATTGCGACCGCTTGAAGCCAGGCTCGGTTGGCTTCCACTCGGCGCGCAATACGTCACCTTCGCGCGCAAGATGTAGCCGGCGCATCACTCCGGCTTGAGCCCGCCCGCGCGAACCACCTTGCCCCACTTCTCGGTTTCGTCCGCAATCAACCTGCCGAAATCGGCTGATGATCCCGGCATCGGTGCGCCGCCGATCGCGGCAAGCCGGGCCTTCATGCCGGGGTCGGCAATCGCCGCGTTGATCTCCTTGTTGAGCTTGTCGACGATTTCGGCCGGCGTGTTTTTCGGCGCGGCGAAGCCGTACCACTGGCTGGCTTCGTAGCCCGGCACGGCATCGCCCACCGTCGGCACCTCCGGCAGCTCGGCCATGCGCGTGGCGGTCGTCACCGCGAGCGCACGCAGCTTGCCGGTCTTGATGTGATCGGCGGTGCCGGGCGCGGCGGCGAACAGGATCTGCACCTGGCCGCCGATCAGATCCGTCATCGCCGGGCCCTGGCCGCGATAGGGGACATGGACCATGTTGACGCCGGTCATCATCTTGAACAACTCGCCCGCCATGTGCGGCGCGCTGCCGCTGCCGGCCGAGGCCATGTTGACCTTTCCGGGATTGGCCTTGGTGTAAGCGATGAACTCGGCCAGCGTCTGCGCCGGCACTGAGGGGTGGACCAGCACCACCATCGGCACACGGATGACGCCGGCGACCGGCGCGATATCGCGGACGAAGTTGAAATTGAGCTTTTCGTAGAGCGAGGCGTTCACCGCGTTCGGCACGGTCGCCAGCAGCAGCGTGTAGCCGTCGGGTGCCGCGTTCACGACCGCCTCGGTGCCGATATTGCCGCCGGCGCCGGTCCGGTTCTCGACCACGAAGGGCTGGCCGAGACGGTCGGCCAGCCACTGGCCGATCAGGCGTGCTGTGATGTCGACGCCGCCGCCGGCAGCGAAGCCCGCGACGATTTTCGTCGGCCGTGTCGGATAATCCAGCGCCGATGCCGGGCGCGGCAAGGCGGGCGCGGCGATCAGCGCGCCGGCAAGTTGGAGGAAATTCCGGCGTAGAAGTTTCATGTCGAGTATCCCCCCTTTTTGAGTACAACCCTATCCCAACTGCGGCGGCCTGAGTAAAGGTCGTCAGCCTTTGCTGCGCGCCCTGTCCCGGCGGCATGGGGACATGCCGATTCCCCATGTCAAAGGCGCTTGCTGCCGCCCCGGCCTTGGTCATATTCTCAGGTAGGTCGTCCATTCCGGGCGGCCGATGTTCTCAGGGCGGGGTGAAAATCCCCACCGGCGGTAAGGGTGACGTAGCCCAAGCCCGCGAGCGCCTTCCTCTCTCCCGGGAAGAAGGGTCAGCAGATTCGGTGTGAATCCGAAGCCGACGGTTATAGTCCGGATGAAAGAGAACGGTTTGCGGCGGCCTGCGCACGTTTGCGCGTCGGCCGACGTCGTTCCGTGTGCCCTGATTCTGGTCCTGAAAGAGGAAAGCCATGAATCAGACGTTGCTAGAACCTGAAGTCCAATCTCCACCCCAGCCAGCCGAAGCCAGTCACGTGCCTGACGTGCCCGAGCGACCGCCGGCGCCGGTGCATCCGCGCTTCGTCAAGCCGCAGCGCATCGCCTTCGTGCAGTCGTCCTGGCACCGCGATGTGGTCGAGGAATGCCGCATCGCCTTCCTCGAAGAGATCGAAGCGCGCCATATCACGCGCGCGCAGGTCGATCTGTTTGAGGTGCCGGGCTCGTTCGAGATACCCCTGCATGCGCAACTGCTCGCCAAGACACGGCGCTACACCGCGATCGTGGCTGCGGGGCTGGTGGTCGATGGCGGCATCTACCGCCATGAATTCGTCGCGGACACCGTCATCAAGGCGCTGATGGACGTGCAACTTCGAACCGAAGTGCCGGTATTCTCGGCGGTGCTGACGCCGCAGCAATTCCACGACAGCGCCGTGCACCACGATTTCTTCCGCAAGCACTTTGTCATCAAGGGCATCGAGGTCGCGGAAGCCTGCGCCAACACGCTGCACAGCCTTGAGCGTTTGCGCGGACAAGTGGCCGCGGGGATCGTGGGGTAATGGGGCGGTAGCAGAACCCGTCATTGCGAGCGAAGCGACTTGTCCGCCGAAGCCTTGGCGAAGGCGGAAGCAATCCATAGCCTGCAAGAAAGATGGATTGCTTCGTCGCTTCGCTCCCTTGCGCAAACGCATTGCGTTTGTCGCAGGCAATGACGAACGGATGCAGGATTGGAGGTCATCAATGGTCAAAGCCGGAGACGAATCTTGGCTCGGCCTCTCAGGCCGCGTCTGCGTGGTGACGGGCGGCGGCGGTGGCATCGGCCGCGCCGTCGCGTTAAGCCTTGCCCAGTCCGGCGCCCGCGTCGCCGCCATTGATCTCGACGAACGCGGTCTCGAGGTGACGCGCACCGAGCTTGGCAAGCTCGGTTCTGACCATGCCATTGCCCGCTGCGACACTTCCGATGTCGCGAGCGTCACTGCGGCATCCGCGACGGTCGAACAATCGCTAGGGCCGTGCGATGTGCTGGTCAACACCGCCGCTGTGCTGCGTCCCGGCGCGCTCGACGCCCTGACGCTTGCCGAATGGAACGCGGTTCTCTCCGTCAACCTGACCGGCTACTTCCTTTGCGCGCAGGTGTTCGGCCGGCAAATGCGCGCCCATGGCCGCGGCAGCCTGGTGCACGTGGCCTCAATCGCCGGCAGCAATGCGCAGGGGCAAAGCGGCGCCTACAGCGTCAGCAAGGCCGGCGTGATCATGCTGTCGCGCCAGCTCGCCAATGAATGGGGGCCGCACGGCATCCGCAGCAACGTCGTCAGTCCCGGCATGGTGATCACGCCAATGAGTCAGGCCTTCTACGATACGCCTGGCGTGACCGAGCGGCGCTCCGCCGTGGTACCGTTGCGCCGGGTCGGCATGCCGCAGGACATGGCCGATGCCATCCTGTTCCTCGCCAGCGACCGCGCGTCCTACATCAACGGCGAGGAGATCATAGTAGATGGCGGTTACGCCAATATGCTGATGAACCTGGTGCCGCGGCCGGGATTTGAATGAGGTGGCGAGCCGGGTGGGCAAAGCGACTTGTCAGCCTAAAGCGTGATGACTTTTCTTCGAATCGTCATCCCGCTTTATCTTTTTGTTTGAGCATGATCTTTTCGGAAAACCGCTGCACACTTTTCCGGATCATGCTCTAGCTCGCAGAGCGAAGGCGGAAGCGTGCCCACCAATCAGGATCACGGTCGAAGATGAACGGTGGGCACGGCGCAAGTGCGCCTTTGCCCACCCTACAAGCCTGCCTCAGTCGAACAGGCTCGACACCGATTCTTCCGACGCGGTGCGGCTGATCGCTTCCGCGATCAGGGGCGCGATCGACAGCGTGCGGATATTGGCGGCCTTGTTGACCGCTTCCGTCGGCAGGATCGAGTCGGTGATGACGAGCTCTTTCATCTTCGACGAGGCGATGCGCGTGGCAGCCCCGCCTGAGAGCACGCCGTGGCTGATATAGGCATAGACTTCCTTGGCGCCGTTGGCGATCAACGCGTCAGCCGCGTTCACCAGCGTGCCGCCGGAATCGACGATGTCGTCGATCAGGATGCAGGTATAGCCCGCGCAGTCGCCGATCACGTTCATGACTTCGGATTCACCGGCGCGCTCGCGGCGCTTGTCGATGATGGCGAGCGGGGTGTTGATGCGCTTGGCAAGGCCGCGCGCGCGAACCACGCCGCCGACGTCGGGCGACACCACCATGACGTTGGAAAGATCGAAGCGCTCCTTGATGTCGCGCACCATGACCGGCGAGGCGTAGAGATTGTCGGTCGGGATATCGAAGAAGCCCTGGATCTGGCCGGCGTGCAGGTCGAGCGTCATCACGCGATCGACGCCGGCACGGGTGATCAGGTTGGCAACCAGCTTGGCCGAGATCGGCGAGCGCGAGCCAACTTTGCGGTCCTGCCGGGCGTAGCCGAAATAGGGAATCACCGCCGTGACGCGGCGGGCCGAGGCCCGGCGCAGCGCGTCCGTGATGATCAGGAGTTCCATTAGGTGGTCGTTGGCCGGGAATGACGTCGACTGGATTACATAGACGTCGGAGCCGCGGACGTTTTCCTGGATTTCGACGAAGATTTCCATGTCCGCGAACCGGCGGACCGTCGCCTTGGTCAGCGGCATATGCAGCCAGTTGGAGATTTCCTGGGCCAGCGCGGGGTTGGAATTGCCGGCGACCAGCTTGATCGAGCCGTTCTTGGCCGCCATTGACGCTTCTCCTCGCGCCTTGCTGGATACGACGTTCAGCATAGAAATCCTCGGGAACCGGCGCGTTTTGATGAGCGAGGAGATATCAGGCAGGTGGCTCGGCTGGCAACCCGTCGCCCCGGTTTTCCCGGCGAAAAATAGGCCGTTACCGGACTATTCCGGGGCCAATTATTGGGCGCTGTAGCCCAGCGCCGTGACGCCCACGGCATCTTGGGCGGGTGCCGTCGCTTCCACACTCGCGACCGCCGGACCGCGGCGCTCCGGGGCCGGCGCTGGCGCCGTATCCGGGGTTCCGTTAACCATGCCGGAGAGACCGCTGAAGCCGGCCTGCGCGATTTTGCGCAAGACCAGGTCGTCGGCCGCCGCCCAGGCGTCGCGGCCGGCCTTGCCGGCCGGCTCTTCGCCGGAAAGCCGCAGCGCACGCTGCTGGTTGTTGTCATAGACGTCCCAGACCCAGGCAATCACGGTCTTGCCGCGAACCACCTGTGCCGAGAGATAGCTGCGCACGCGATAGGAAGCACCGCCCTCGCGGGAGACGATCGACAGGTTGCGCAGCTTCGATTCGCTGTCGAGCACGCTGACCATGCGGTCGAACACCTGCGGCGGCGGACCGTCGATCGATTCGAACGCCACGGTGGGCCCGCCGCCCGCGCTCGTTGCCATCGCGTAGGACCCGCTGGCCGCGCCGCCGCCGCCGGCACAGCCGCCGAGCGCGGAGGCGGCAACAAGCAGCACTGCCGCGATCATGGCGCGCGGGGCTTGCAGGCACGAAGCGGTCAGGGGGTTCCTCATTGCCCCCTGCGATATCGTTAAAATGTGTTAAGGTCTAGGGCAGCGAACGCACCGGCTCACCAAAAAGATTGCCTCGCGCCCATCCTGCTTCACCTTGTTGTTGCCAGAATTCTCCAACCCCGCAGGATTGATCGATGCGAGCCTTCGTTCTCGACGGTTATGGCGCGATCGCCGATCATGTGCGCGTTGCCGAGCTTGCCGATCCGGCCCCGGGCCCCGGCGACGTCCTGATCGAAATTCATGCCGCCAGCCTCAATCCGATCGACGTCAAGATCGTGCATGGCGATCTGAAGCGCGTCTCGAAATATCAACTGCCGCGCCCCGTTCGGCTTCGATGCCAGCGGCATCGTGCTGTCGGTGGGGGCGCGTGCTGTCAGCTTCAAACCTGGGGATGCGGTCCATGCGCGCGCCTCGCGCGAGACCATCGGCACCTTTGCCGAAAAGATCGCGCTGCCGCAAGAATTCGTAGCCCGGAAGCCGGCCGCCATCTCGCATGCACAAGCCGCGGCGCTGCCGCTGGTGGGGCTGACGACGTTGCAGGGATTTGCGCGCGTCCAGGCGCGAGCCGGCCAGCGCATCCTGATCCATGCCGGCGCCGGTGGCATCGGTACTTTCGCGGTCCAGTACGCCAGCCATCTCGGCCTTCACGTCACCACGACCACGAGTTCGAAGAACGTCGACTTCGTCAAATCGCTCGGCGCCGACAGGGTCATTGCCTATGATCGCGAAAACTATCTTGAAGCGGGTGGCGATTACGACATCGTCTACGACACGCTCGGCGGCGCATTCACCGTCGACGCCTTCAAGGTGGTGAAGCGGGGCGGCGCCGTGATTTCGCTGAGTGGTCCGCCCGACCGCGATTTCGCCCGCCGCGAGGGCGCAGGCTGGCTGGTCCGCGCGGCGGTCTGGCTGATGAGCCGCAAGGTCTATGCCGCGAGCACTGAAGCCGGCGCGACCTATTGCTGGTTTTTCACCGAGCCGAGCGGCGATCAACTGCGCGAGATCGCCGGGCTCGTAGAGAGCGGTGCGATCAAGCCGGTGATCGATCGCGAATTTGCCTTCGAACAATTGCCGGCTGCGCTGACCTATCTTGAAGCAGGCCGGGCGCGCGGCAAGGTGGTGTTGAAGGTGAAGTAGGGGAATTACTCCGCTGCCAGCGCGATCGCGTGGACGTGGCGGCCGTAGTCCGGCTCCTTGCGATGCACCGAGCGGCGGTAGCTGTAGAAGCGCTCGTCGGAATAGGTGTCGACGCCGATGTCGTCGATCATCAGGATGCCGGCATTCTCCAGCCGCATGCGGATGAAGCCGGCGAGGTCGAACATGGCATGGCCTGATCGAGCCGAGGGGATGAAGAATACGCCATTCTCCGCGTCGGCATCAAGGAAGCGCTCGACGAATTCGCCGCCGACTTCATAGGAATGCTGGCGGATCAGCGGGCCGATGGCGGCGACGATGCCGGAGCGATCGGCGCCGAGTTTTTCCATCGCCTCGATGGTGGATTCCAGGACGCCGGTCAGTGCGCCCTTCCAGCCGGCATGTGCCGCGCCGATCACGCGTGCGCCGGCATCGGCAAGCAGGATCGGCCCGCAATCGGCGGCGTGGACGCCGATCGCGATGCCTTCGGTGCGGGTGACGAGCGCGTCGGCGCGCGGCTTGTCGCCTTGCCATGGCCCGGTCGCCACCACGACATCGGGTGAGTGGATCTGGTGCGCGCTGAGCAAGTGCTCGGGCGCAACGCCCATCTGCTCGGCCATCCGGCGGCGATTTTCCACGACATTGGCCGGATCGTCGTTCGAGCCGAGCCCGCCATTGAGGCCTTCATAAATTCCACTGGATATCCCGCCCTCGCGGGAGAAGAAGGCGTGGCGCAGGCCGGGAATGGCAGCGAGCAGCGGTGATCCGAACGTCATTCCGTTTCGTCTCCGGCGGCCTGCGGTTCGTCGCTGAGACCTGCGACCGAAGTGAGATTGGGCTCGGTGACCGCAATCACCTTGAACATCGATCCCATGCCGCCGCGGCCGCTGTCGGTCAGGCGCTTCAGCGCAGCGGAAATATCGGCAGAGACTTCCGCGGTGGTTTTTCCCATCAGCGTGACCGCCCGGGTCTCGATGCCGAGCCGCTTGAGGAATTCCCCCTGCGTCACCGGCCCGTGAACGCGCGCGCCGACGTCTTCGGCCGCGCGCGCCAGCGCCTGGAAATCGACATGGGCGGTGACGTCGGCCTGTCCCGGATTTTTCAGGGGATCGGCAAAGCTGTGGCGGGCAATCGCCTGGAAAGTATCACCGGCGTCGCTGCGCACATGCCCGTAATCGATGATCAGCGCCGCGCCGTCCTGGTCGCGCACCCGCGTCGCAATCTTCATCATCTCGTTGTCCGGCCGCCATTCGAACACGGCGCCGACAGGAGCCGCGCGCACCAGCGGCGGCAGCAACACCTCGAAGCGCGGTATTGGCTCGTCCGCGGCTGCGAATACCAGCTTGCCGTTGGCGTCGAGCTCGACAACGCGCTCGTGCCAGCCGGTCTCGCGCTTGACCACCTGATGGATCGGCAGCACGTCGAAATATTCGTTGGCGAGAATGACCGCGGGGCCCTCGGGCACGTCGTCGATGTTGTCATGCCAGGTGATGTTGCGCACGCCGGACAGCGTCGCTTGCTGCTTCTCGCGCAGCACCGGATTGACCTCGACGAGGTCGACGTGGAGCGATTGATAGAGCGGTGGCAGCACCCGGACCGCCCGCAGCACGTCCGCCATCATGGTGCCCCGGCCAGGACCAAGCTCGACCAGCCGCAGCGTCGGCGGTGAGCCGATCGCCTTCCAGACCGAGGCCGCCCACAGGCCGAGCAGTTCGCCGAACATCTGGCTGACCTCGGGTGCGGTGGTGAAATCGCCCTCGCGGCCCAGCGGATCGCGCGACACGTAATAGCCGTGCTCGGGATGCATCAGGCACAGCTCCATGTACCGCCAGACCGGCATCGGTCCTGACGATCTGATCAGCTTGTGGATCTCCGCCTGCAACGGTGAAAATTCGGTCACGGCCTGCCTTAAATCGACTTCTCTATATGCTGCGGCGTTCCGCGGCGCCATGCCATCATGATCAGGATGACCCCGGCAATGATCATCGGCACCGACAAAAGCATACCCATGGTCAGCCCGCCCCACAAAAATCCGAGCTGGGGATCGGGTTCACGGAAGAATTCGCTGGCGATGCGCGCAAGCGCGTAGATCGCAATGAAGCTGCCGAGGATCAGGCCCGGTCGCTTCAGGGCGCCCATCCGGACCATGATCGCCAGGACCGCAAACAGCAAGACGCCCTCGAGCGCCGCTTCGTAGAGCTGGCTTGGGTGGCGGAAGAGTTGCAACCGGTCGTCGGGAAAGACCATTCTCCAGGGCACGCTGGCATCCGCCTCTCGCCCCCACAGCTCACCCTTGATGAAGTTGGCGAGCCGTCCGAGGAATATTCCGATCGGAGCGACGGCGGTAGTGATGTCGCCGAGCGACAGGATGGAGATGTTGTTCTTGAGCGCAAACAGCATCACCGCCGCGACGCAGCCCAGAAAGCCGCCATGGAAGGACATGCCGCCTTCCCATAGTTTGAGAATGGCGGCAGGATTCTGGATGAAGAAGGCCGGGTTATAGAACAGCACATAGCCGGTGCGGCCGCCGATGATGATGCCGAGCGTGACCCAGAGAATGAAGTCGTCGAGCTGCACGGGCGCAATCGGCGCCGGCCCGTCCCACACTTTCTCGCTTCTGATCAGCGCGCGCGCATAGATCCATCCAAGCACGATGCCGCAGATATAGGCCAGCGCATACCATCGGATCGCGAGCGGTCCGATCGAAATGGCGACCGGATCGACTTCCGGAAAGGTAATGGTGAGGAAGGGCATCGTGCGGGATGTCTACTGCGCGAGGTTGCGGCGATAGAGCGCCAACAGCCGCTCCCAATGCCGCTCGGCGGCGTCGCGGTGATAGACCGGCCGCTTCGGGAAAGCGAAGCCGTGATGGGTGTCTGGAAAGATCTCGACCTCGTTCTTCGTTCCCTGCATTGCCTGCTTCAGCTTGTCGATGATCTCCTGCGGCGCGTAGATGTCGGTCTCGGCGCAGGCGAAATACAATTCGGCCTTGGTCTTCGATGCAGCCAGATGCGGGCTGTCGGTCTGGTCGGTCGCAAGATGGGTGCCGTAGATGGAAGCCGCCGCCTTCACGCGATCCGGAAACTGCGTCGCTGCGTTGACGGCGTAACGGCCGCTCATGCAGTAGCCGACGGTGCCGACGATCTTCGTGTTTGCTGCTTCTTGCGTCTCGGCGAAGGCGAGCAATGCCTTGGTGTCTTCCATCACCATGGGAATGTTGATGGAGTTCATGAAGCCGAACATCCGCTTCCGCTCGGGCGCCTCTGGATCCGGCGGGATCGGCCCCAGCTCCATGACGCCCGAACGGTAATACAGATTTGGCAGCATCACGTAATAACCCGACGTGCCGAGGCGGCGCGCCATGTCGCGCAGTTCCTCGCGGATCGCCGGCGCATCCATGTAGAAGATGATGACCGGGAAGGGCCCGCCGCGCTCGGGATGGGTGATGAAGGTCGTGGTCTTGCCGTCCTTGGTCGCAATATCGATCTGCTGGTCGATCATGGGCGTTTCTTTTTGCTTTGTGATTCTGGTGTCTGGCTGGGTGTTCGATACGATTGCAAGGAAACCGCAGCATGACAAGGCGAACGGCCGTCACGTCGGGCTTTGAACCGCGCTCTTGAACGTTACTCCCGGGATTGCCATTGTCTTGTCGTGACGATCAATTTGCAGCGACCGGAGCGTTTTAAGATGACCCAGACCAGCAATCGGTTTTTCGACGAGATCGGCCGTCTGATGAACGACGCCGCCGGCGCCGCGCAGGGCGTCAAGCGCGAGGTCGATACGGTCATGCGCAACCAGGCCGAGCGCATCCTGCGCGACCTCGATCTCGTCAAGCGCGAGGAGTTCGACGCGGTCAAGGACATGGCCCGCCTGGCGCGCGAGGAAAACGAGGCGCTCAAGAGCCGGATCGCGGCGCTGGAAGCCAAGCTCGGCATTTCGCCCGCGGTGCCGGATGCCGGCAGCACGCAGGCGGACGGGTAGGGGATTTCACCCTCCCTGGAGGGTGCAAACCCAAGAAAAATCCCTTCATTTCCTTGTCATTTCGTCGCTTTGGGGCTAAAAGCCCGCCACGTCCGCAGCCCCCGCACCCCTGGAGGCTTGCTGTGGGACGCCAACGGGCCGCGATGCGGCCTTTAACTTTTTAGAAAACAAGGACTTAGCACGATGGCGACCGTCAAGGAATTGAAGGCGACCGCGCGTCCGCAGAGCGGCAAGGGGGCCGCCCGGGCAGAGCGTCGCGCCGGGAGAGTGCCCGGAGTGATCTATGGCAACAACCAGCCCCCCGTGACCATTTCGGTCGACGACAAGGAACTGCGGCAGCGCATCCTGGCCGGCCGGTTCCTGACCACGCTGTTCGACATCGATCTCGAGGGCAAGAAGCACCGCGTGATTCCGCGCGACTTCCACCTCGATCCGGTGAAGGACTTCCCGCTACATGTCGACTTCCTGCGGCTGGGCGAAGGCGCCACCATCCGCGTCAGCGTTCCCCTGCACGTCGTCAACGGCGAAACCTCGCCCGGCGTCAAGCGTGGCGGCACTGTCAACATCGTCACCCACACCATCGATCTCGAATGCTCGGTCGATAACATCCCGCAGTACCTCGAAGCCGACGTCGGCGCGCTGGAAATCAGCTACTCGCTGCATCTCTCCGACATCAAGCTGCCGACCGGCGTGAAGGCGCTGTCGCGTGAAGACGCGACGCTGGTGACCATCGTGCCGCCGTCCGGCTATGCTGAAGAGCAGAAGGCTGCGGCGGCTGCTGCGGCTGCCGGCACGGCTGCTCCGGCGGCGGGTGCCGCTCCTGCTGCCGCCGCGCCTGCGGCGGGTGCTGCAGCTCCGGCGGCGGCCGCCAAGGCGCCGGCGGGCGGCGACAAGAAGAAGTAAGCAGCGGCAGGGTGCCGCGTCATGCGCCTGTTTGTCGGTCTCGGTAACCCCGGTTCGAAATACGCGAACAACCGGCACAATATCGGGTTCATGGCCGTCGATGAAATTGCGCGGCGTCACGGTTTCGCACCGTGGCGCCGCCGTTTTCAGGGCGAGACTTCCGAAGGCACGCTCGATCGCGAGAAGGTCGTTCTGCTTCGGCCGACCACCTACATGAACGAGTCCGGGCGCGCGGTTCAGGAAGCTGCGAATTTCTTCAAGCTCGGTGCTTCCGATGTCACCGTGTTTCAGGACGAACTCGAACTGCCGCCGGCAAAAGTGCGCGTCAAGGTCGGCGGCGGTATCGCCGGCCACAATGGGCTGCGCTCGATCTCCTCGCATATCGGCAACGACTATCGCCGGGTGCGGCTCGGGATCGGTCATCCCGGCATCAAGGAAATGGTGCACAGCCACGTGTTGTCGGACTTTGCGAAGAGTGACCGGGCCTGGGTGGAAGCCTTGTGCGCGGCGGTGGCCGACAATGCCGGCTTGCTGGCGGCAGGGCACGACTCCTCGTTTGCGAACAAGGTGCATCTGGCGCTGCAGGCCAAGGGAATTTTCGAGAAGGATGGCAGCGGAGACAAGCCGGCTTGATCTCGCAACCGTCACGGCGAACAAGCCCGGCCATGACGACAGAACAGTTTTGAGGACACGATGGGATTCAAATGCGGTATCGTCGGCCTGCCCAATGTCGGCAAGTCGACGCTGTTCAACGCGCTGACGGAGACGGCAGCGGCGCAGGCGGCGAATTATCCGTTCTGCACGATCGAGCCGAATGTCGGCGAGGTCGCGGTGCCGGATCCCCGACTCGACAAGCTCTCCGATATCGCCAAGTCCGCGCAGATCATTCCGACGCGGCTTACCTTCGTCGATATCGCCGGCCTCGTCCGTGGCGCCTCCAAGGGCGAAGGCCTCGGCAACCAGTTCCTCGCCACCATCCGAGAGGTCGACGCGGTCGCGCATGTGGTGCGGTGTTTCGAGGATTCCGACATCACTCATGTCGAAGGCAAGATCGCGCCGCTGGCCGATATCGAAACCATCGAAACCGAGCTGATGCTTGCCGACCTCGACAGCCTGGAAAAGCGGGTCGATAATCTGGCGAAGAAGGCCAAGGGCAACGACAAGGACGCCAAGGAGGCACTCGATCTCGTCAATCGCGCCCTGGTGCTGCTGCGCGACGGCAAGCCTGCGCGCTTTCTCGAGCGCAAGCCGGAAGAAGAGCGTGCCTTCGGCATGCTCGGCCTCCTGACGTCGAAGCCAGTGCTTTACGTCTGCAACGTCGAGGAAGGTTCGGCCAAGGAAGGCAACAGCTTTTCGAAGCAGGTGTTCGAGCACGCCAAGAACGAAGGCGCGGTCGCGGTGGTGATCTCGGCCAAGATCGAATCCGAGATCGCGACCCTGTCACGCGAGGAGCGCGCCGAGTTTCTCGATACCCTCGGCCTGGAAGAGGCCGGCCTCGACCGCCTGATCCGCGCCGGCTACCAGTTGCTCGACCTCATCACTTATTTCACCGTGGGCCCGAAGGAGGCCCGCGCCTGGACTATTCATCGCGGCACCAAGGCGCCCGCGGCGGCCGGCGTCATCCATACCGATTTCGAAAAGGGCTTCATCCGGGCCGAGACCATCGCCTATCCCGACTACGTCGCGCTGAGCGGCGAAGCCGGCGCCCGCGATGCCGGCAAGCTCCGGCTGGAGGGCAAGGAATATGTCGTCGCCGACGGCGACGTGATGCATTTCAGGTTTAATACCTGAGATATTGGCTGTCGCAGAGGCAGATCCGTATGGTGGGCAAAGGCGCGTCGCGCCGCGCCCACCATCTTTCCAGCAGCGCGAGAGAAATGGTGGGCACGCTACGCGTTGCCCACCCTACAATTCCCCCATGCTTACCGCATCCCGCCCTGATCGCGGATTGCTCCGAGATGCTCGTTGATGCGGAAGACGATCAGGATGAACTCCGCGGCGATGCGCGAAAACACCACGCCGACCACGACGCCGGCGATCGAGGACAACAGCAGGATGAAGCCGCCGAACGGGCTGACCGCCATCGCTGCAAGCGCCGAAAAGATCCCGGAGAGGCCGAACAGCACGATCAAGCCGATGACCAGCCAGTAGAAAGTCTTGATGATCGTGGGCGTAATGAAACGATCCCACTGAAACAGATCCTGAAAATCGAACATCGGTGGCCCTCCCCGGCGAGTCAAATAAGCTGGTCCCCAGATAACACAGGGCTAGCCCCGAAAATTGCTTCGGGCAAGCCAAGGTCGAGACCGCGGACGGCACTCTTTCCCGGCGAACGAGCCATGCGAGTGGGCGGGTTGAGATTGCCGCAAATAACGGCCACATTCGGGCTTGCCCACAGCCAATCCCCAATTCCCAGACATGACCACGCTGACCTTCGAAGACTTCAAGCCCGGCCATTTCGGCACGTTCGGACCGCGCCATGTCACGCGCGAGGAGATTTTGGCCTTCGCCGCCGAATACGACCCGCAGCCGATGCATCTGGACGAGGAGGCGGCCAACGCATCCATGCTGAAGGGGCTGTCCGGTTCGGGCTGGCATCTCGGCTCGCTGATGATGCGAATGCTGTTCGACGGCTTCATCGGCCGCACCGCCTCGCTCGGCTCGCCCGGTGTCAATGAAATGCGCTGGCTGGCGCCGCTGCGCCCGGGTGACGACCTGATGCTGGATGTCGACGTCGCGGAGGCCAGGATTTCGAAGAGCCGCCCCGAGACGGGCATCGTGACCTTCAAGGGCACGATCCGCAATGCGGCAGGCGTCGTGCTGTGCGAGATGGAGTCGCCGATCATCGTGCGTCGGCGTCTCGAGGCGGGAGCGGAGTAGCGATGCGCTTCTTTGAGGATATCGAGATCGGCGCCCGGCGCGAGTTCGGCTCGTTTACCTTTACCGCCGACGACATCAAGCGGTTTGCTGCGCAGTTCGATCCGCAGCGCTTTCACCTCGATGAGGAGGAGGGGCGCAAATCCCTGTTCGGGGGATTGGCCGCATCGGGCTGGCACGTTGCGGCGGTGTGCATGAAGCTGCTGGTCGCCGACGGCAAGCGTCTGTCGGCGGAAGCCGCCGCGCGCGGCGAGAGGGTCGCGGTATGGGGGCCGTCGCCGGGTTTTCGCGAACTGCGCTGGATCAGGCCGGTGTTGGCAGGCGATACCGTCAGCTTCTCCAACCAGGTCGAAACCAAGCGGACCTCGGAGAAGCGTCCCGAATGGGGCATCCTCCAGGCCCGCAATACCGGCATCAATCAGCGCGGCGAAGCCGTGTTCTCGTTCCTCGCCACCGCCTTCGTGCCGCGGCGGGGTGGGATTTCAGGGGACCGTCCGGGGCAACATGGTTAGCCAATTGTTTCGTTAGTGTTTCGTCATCCATGACTCCGCGAAACCGATTTTTTGCTAACGCAATTTGAACTTTCTGCCTGCCATAAGCGTCTCAGGGGAAGTACCGAGGGGATGAACATGGCAGATCGCAGCAGCCTGAAATTCGTCGGCTTTGTCTTCGCAACCGTCACGCTGGCGGTGATGCTGACCGCCACCATGGTGGTGAAGTCCTACGCCGACGGCGTCTACACGATCGAGGAAGCCTCGTTCGTTCGTCAGTAATTGCGGATGGATAGTCGTGAACGCTGACGAAAAGTTCAGCGGCTCCAGATAAGCGTCATTGCCACGACCGCGAGCGTCAGCAGTCCGACGAAGCGGATCACGAGCGTGCCCATGCTATGGGACGATTGCCGCAACGGCATTGAATCGACGTTGTCTGGCCGAACGTTTTGCATGGCCGGTGTGTCCTCAAAAAGATGCCTGTCGCCACGTGACGACAGCCGTACTTGGACGCGACCGTGCTTATAAAGTTCAGATCGAACACAGCCAAACAAAACCGCCGCGCTCCGGTACGGAACGCGGCGGAGTGTTAGATTTTTGCAACGATCAGATCAGGCGTTGCGCAGACCGTCGGCGGCGCGCTTCCACTGCGTGACGTTGTCGGCGATCATGCGCGTCGACTTCATCGCCGCCTGGCTGAGCTGGGCGTAGCCCGAGATCTCGCGCTGAACGCGCTGGCCTTCGGCATGAAGGAGGTCGCGGAGGCTTTCGAGTTCGGAAATCAGCTTCTCGATTTCCGCCAGCGAGGTGCCGGCGACGCGCTGGATCAGCGAATTGACGTTGTTGACGGTGGCTTCCGCATTGGCGTCGAGCGGCGCGGTGTCCGGAGCGACTGCGGGGCGGCGCAGATAGGCGATATCGTTGCGAACGAAATCGCGGATGCCGGCCTCGACTTCGGAGACGGCGGCGAGATCGCTGTCGACCTCCGTGTTTGCATCAGTCTGTTCGGAACGATTGGTAGCGTTCATCGGCTATTCCTCTGTTTCGCTTTCAGGCGAGCGCGGACAGTCCCCCGCACGACGAAGTGGAGCGGGTCCCATCTGTCCCGCCGATTTTGACCGCATCTTGGCCAATCTGCGGCAATGGTCGTTCATTCTCCGGCGTTAACCTTAAGGGGCTGAAAACCCTAGCCAAATCGGCCGATTTCACTCCTTACCAGCTCCGCCTGAAGCCTGCGCTGAGGCTCTTGCTGGCAACGCCCGAGGGCGTTTCGCCGATCGAGCCGGAGATGGTGACGCCGTCGAACAGCTTCTGCTCGGCGCCGACCTTGCGCAGCCACCTGTCATCGGAGGTCGACAGGGTCTGGCCAGCAAGGAAGCTGGTGCCGGTATCGGCGATGCTGAGCCGTGCCGACTGGTCGGTCTCGTAGCTGCGGGACGGATGGCTGACGATGCCGGGCACCGGCACGATGCCCTGCTGGATCAGGTTGTAGTCGTTTCGTAGCGTCAGCGAATATTGCTCGCTGATCGGCAGCGACTTGCTTAAGGAGGTGCCGAGCTTGCTCTGCTCGGACCCGGGATCGACGCGGGCTTCGACTGCGGTCTTGTCCCAGATCGAGGCCACGCCGGGAGCGGTGATCGCCGCCCAGGCGCTGCCGGACGATTGCGGCAGGCTGCCGCCATTGGCCAGCCGTTCCGAAAGCAGTTCGGACGTCGTCGCCGTGCCTTGCCGGGCGACCGTCATGTCGGCGCCGATGCGCGTATCCCAGAACGGCGAGATCGATTGCTTGACCGACACCGCGGAAGTGCCGTTCGCCCTTTCATTGGCGGACCATGAAGCGTCGGCGCTGGCCGCGCCTTTCGACGAGCTGCTTCCTTTCGCCGCCAGGTCCATCAGGGTCGATGCATCGACATTGAGCTGGCTCCAGTCGAGTTTATCGACGTCGATGTCCTTCATGATGTCGACGTCGTTGACGCTGGGAGCCGCAGGCGCCTGCTCGACCTCTTCAGCCTCCTGCGTCTCCGGTTCGTCGTCCGCCGGCGGCGTTTGCGCCGCGGCCGCCAGCATCGCAGCCAAACTTACGCCGGCCACCAGCATTGGCAGCCGCGCCCAGCCAAATCGCATTTTCGGAATCATTGCCCGCCCGCATTCCAAGTCGCGCCCAGAATGCGTTCGCTCTGTTGCGAAATTATGGCGGGTGCAGCGAACGACCGAACTAAACCGCCATCCGCGGCAGGTTGATCGGATAGCCCACGGTCTGCTCGACCAGGTCGAAGGTGTCGACCAGCACACGGAAGTTGGTCAGGCGGCCGGCCTTGAACTGGGCGAAATGGGCGATGCGCAGGCTGATCGGCTTGTTCGAATCCAGCGCGGTCAGCGAATAGCGCATCATCGAGGCGGCCGAGTCCACGCCCAGCATGATCGATTCGCGGTCGAAGCGGTGGACGCGGAAATTGTCGGCGATCTGCCTGATGACATCGATCACGGCGGCCTTGCCGCGGCGCGAGCCGAAGAACGGATACATGTCAATCGGTCCATAGATCGCCCAGTCGACGTCTTCGTCGAGCACGGCTTCGAGATCGGCAGGCTGGCGTTCATTGATCGCGCGATGCAACGCGCGCGAAAAACGCCAGAGACTATGCTCTGTCATTTTGATCTGGTCCTTGGAACTGGAATTAAAAACGGCAAGCGCGCCAACGGAGCGTCTTCATCGATGCCGGGCCGAAATGCCGAACTTCACTGTTGCAGCCAGAAATAGAGTAGTTCGGCCAAAACGCAATTGCCGTTTCTGCATTGCACAAATGCGGCGGTTTAGGCCGCTTTAGCGGTCGTGGCGACGCACCGGCTCGCGTTCGATGGCGATCTCGGCGTCGCGGATGGCGATGATGCCGAACAGCAGGGCACCGCCGATACCGCCGATTGCGGCCCCCAGCGGCATGAAGGTGAAGAACACCAGCATCCCGCTATAGCCTTCAAAACTCGTGGTTCTGAAGATTTCCACCCAGACCAGACCCGCCCCGATGCCCAGTGCCGCGCCTCCCAGCGCCCCCAACGCCAAACCAAGCAAAGCCAGCAACGCGATTTTCATATCTTCATCTGGTCCGGAACAAGCCTTGTGGTGTGTCACGTTGAACGCGATGAGGTTCAAGGGTGCCGGGAAAATGAGCGGTGCGGATGTGCTGCCTGTTGATGCGTCATTGCGCGACGGGCCATCAGGGATCCGCGTCGCTGGTCCGAGTGAACGACCGCGCTAGATCGGGTCGGGCCGCCGGCCGGTCAGGATCGCGGCGATGTCGCGCTCGAGCAGTTGCTGGACCAGGTCGAAGGTGTCGATGATTTCCCTGATGTGGCTGATCTTGCCGTCGCGCAGCGTGTAGAAGCCGGCGATGTCGAACTGCACCATGCGTTGATTGATGTTCTTGCGGAAGAACACGCGGATGAACGCGGCCGCTTTGTCGCCCTCGGTGACCAGCATCGGCACCTCGCAGCGCAGCTCGGAATAGCGGGCGCGCACCGCATTCCACATCTCGCGCAGCTCGGCCTTGCCGCGGCGATGACCCATATGCGGAAGGATGTCGATCGGGGCGTTGGCGAGGGATTCGCAATCGTCGGTGCAGCGCTCCAGCGCGGCTTCGACGTCGCCGGAATACAGGACGTTGAGGAAATCCAGCACGCGCTGGCGATTCGATCCCTCGGTCATTCGCCCACCTACCTGTGTTCGAGCCGGCTTTCGCGGGCCGTATCCATTGTGAACGGAACGGCACGACCAACAATCGGCAAAAGGACTTAAAGTATTCTGAAAGGGCTTTGACGCGCCTGCCCGGCGAAAGGTTCAACGGCGGCTGCACAACGCCGGCCTGCGGTAGGCCATCACCGTTGCGCGGCGGGGCGGCTCCCGCGGCGGCGCTCGCAATGCCGGCGACGCTATTTTCGGGTAACCATAGCGGCTCATGTTACCGCTTGGCGAACTCTGCTTCCGGCACGGCCTTGCTGGTGGTGAGGTCAATCACGAACCTCGCTTTCTTCTCGTGTCCGGGCGGGACATAGGCCTCGCCGGGCCCAAGCTCGCCAAAGAGCTGCTTCGGCTTCGGAAAGCCCTTGGTGCATGCGGTCTCGATGGTCGCCTTGTCGGCATGGGCGATCTCGACGGCAACCGTATCGGGCGCTGGTCCGGCGCCGAGCCTGGCGAAGCCGAAATATTTCGACGTCTCCTTGCACTCGACGACGTTGGATCCGTAGGCGCCGACCGCGTCCTCTCCGGTCACGAAATAGTTCAGGGACATATCGATCGTCTTGTTGAAGTCGCGGGTGAACACCATTTCGGCGACGCCGGATTCGAGATGGCCTTGCCCGATATGGCCGGTGATGCAGATCAACCGGTCCTGCTTGTCATTGCGCGCAAGCGTGATGCAATCGTTGACCTGAAAGCCCGGCTGATATCCGTTGAAGATGGCGGCGCCATCCTTCTGCTCGAAGATCACGGAGCCGCCGAAATCATTGGCGTGCGCTTCGCAGCCGCTCTCGTAATTGACGACGAGAAGCGTGCTGCCGTCGGCGAGGAATTTGCCGCTGTAACGATCCGGCCGCAGCTTGACGTCGCACCGCTTGCCGCCGGGATATGCCTTGGCCCGCCTGCAGGCCGATCCCTTGATGTCAGCGGCATCGCAGAATGTCGCGAGCAATGGCCGGTCGGCGTTCGGCGCCTTGTCCTTGGTTTGCGCGAAGGCCGGTGGGCTCACGAGTGCGAGCAGGATTGCCGCGCGGATTGTTTTCAAGAGAGTCTCCCGTGGTGGCCTTTTGTTCGTCACTAGACAGGTTTTTGTGGCAGACGACAATGCGCGGATTCGAATGTCAAACAGCCATCAACGCTCGCTCCGCGTCATTGCGAGGAGCGCAGCGACGAAGCAATCCATGGCTCTGCGTGCTCGGAGAGATGGATTGCTTCGCTCCGCTCGCAATGACGGTGGACACATCTCCACATTCTCGCGGCGCATTGCCCCCGAGTTTTGCGATCTGCGTTGCCCTCGAAAATCGAAGAGGGCGCAGGGAAGGCCGGGTGCCCATGACACCCGCAGTCGTGCGCACAGGGGTGCACACGGCGGACTGCAGGTGCGCCGGAACACCCGGCCTTCCCTGCGCAATGGTTTTAACGGTTTATAGCGCGCTCTTCCCGGAGCCGAATTCCTTTGGCCTCCGTCGCTGACGAATTGACGATCGATCGAAGCCCGGTTGTGACAGATCAATCTCCGCCAGCTTGACACCAGCCACGGGTGCCAGAACCACACGCCTTTGCCGTCCGCGGCTTCCCCCGCCAGAATGTTTCGATTGGCCCGCATGCTGCCAAATCAAAGTTCTGGCGAAGGCGTTTAAGCGCCGTTCGTCGCGCACCGTTCGATCGCTCACAGGACAAAGCCCGCCCTGCGATTACTGGCGCGCCCGACGCTGCCGCGTCCACCGCATCCCGCGCCCAACGTCCGTGACGATCGCGATACGCCCCTCCAGCGGGTGCGGGATGGCGGGAGTTGTAGGAGTGATTTGGGGTAATCGCGAAGCGGAATATTTTTGCAAGGACGACTGGACCAAGCCATGCCTGATTTGCCTGACAAGCCACGCAATCTCTAGTGGTTCTTTCACGAGCTGAGGCACAGGCGTTAGCAGCAATCGCTCTGCAGGTACGGCAATCGCTCTGGCGCGGTCGCTGCTCCGATCCGATAGATCATCACAGTGCCCAAATCCAACCGGACGGAGAAAAAAGATGATCTGGAAAAGCATCGTCAGCCCCCGTGCGATCGCACCCGCTTGTGCGCGCTGGACCGCAATATCTGGTTTTGCCCGCAAGACGGCCGAGACAGCTTCCGACTTCGCCAGCGTCGCTCACAACCTGGTTATGGACGTACGCGATAGCTACCGGCCCGAGCTGCACTACATGCGGGGCCCCGGCCCGAAATGGCGCGCCAAGCATCGGCCCTGGCCAAGATCCCGGTGATGGAGGCCGGCCACGCGCTCTGGAGGGCACATTGGCCAACGCCTCTGTGCCGGCGACGGACAGAGCTATTCGGCGTAGGCGACCCAGCCTCTGATGCTCAATCCTGCATAGAACAGGCTAGCATTCGAAAATCCGGCAAGGCGGAGCATGGCCACGTCTTCTTCGGGCGACAGGATTGTTAGTCCGTTGCTGATTGCTTGGCGGGCTCTCTTGGCATCGGCCGGTTCTAATCCATTCGACAGGCCATACGCGACATGACGGTCTATCCATATCGACCGCTCAGGCTCAGTTTGCGGGAAGCTGAGATGGACCAGGACGAAGGGTGCACCGACTCTCAACCGACGCCGCATTTGCTTTAAGGTTTCGAGGCGTTGGTCATGAGGGATGAAATGGAAAGTCAAAATGGATGTGGCAGCATCGAAAGGCCCGCCGGGAGCGTCGTCAATGTAGCCTCGATGAAACCGCATGCGTGCAGCGTGCGGCCCCGCCACTTGAACGGCCAGACGAAGCATTTCGCTGGAGGGATCCACCCCGTCGAATGACCATCCTGGATGCGCTTCCGCCATCGCCTTGAGCTCCTGGCCGCCCCCAGCACCCAAGACCAGCACGCGGCCATCCTGTGGGGTTCGCTCTGCGAGTAGCAGTGACACCATGCGGTGCAAGCTCGAATAACCCGGAACTTGTCGTGGTGGGCCTTCAGCGTAAGAGCTGGCGGCGCGTGCGTCAAAGAGAGGTGGCTTCACGCTGAGCCTCCGTGAATTTTCTCCACGTCGAGAGCGTCACGGCGTTGTTTAACCCGCAATTGAAGGTCGGCGTTGAGCTTGGAAAGGGTTATTTCGCCAAACCGGGTCATCAGCCTCTGCTCAGCCTCCAGGAAGGCTTGGTTCAGGTTGGCGTTGACGGCTTTCTCCACCAAACAGTCCGGCGCGTCGGATCGATTGCCGAAGGCAAACAAGGCCGGCTTGCCGAGCGCCAGGTAAATGTCGAGCATCGTCACCTTCGAAAGATTGCAAGCAAGCGTCCAGCCGCCGCCATGCCCTTTCTCGGACTGAACAAATCCTCGATCGCGTAGACCAGCCATTGTCCGACGAAGCACAACAGGATTGGTGCGCATAGCCTTCGCAAGAACCTCCGAGGTTGCGGGTGTATCTTGTCGGGCCATGTGCAGAAGGACGTGGAGCACGTCCGATAAACGACTGTCTCTTCTCATGTAACATATGTTGTTACATGATGGATTGAGTGTCAAGCTGTCCGACAGACCGCTGGTGACGCGGATGCTCAACATTGAAGTCGGGCAAATACGAATGTCCGGAAAGGGTCCCAAATGCCGGCGTCGGCTATGGGGCCAAAGGCGGAAGTCGTCGATCACTTCGGCTCACAACCGACCTATCCACCACCGCCCGTCTTGCCGAGGTACTTTGCAGGCGAGCGAGCGTCGCAATGGCACCTGGAAGCACATCATGACGACCCCGGCACCCCAGTGTCGCGCTGTAAGATGCTGCCAGAGTGCAGTCTGCTCCCGTAGGTTCCCCAACTCCGCTCAGAGCCGAAGCCAACTGTTCTTATCGTCGGCAACCTGCATCCTAGTCCCCGAAAGATGATCGCCATTAGCGACCTTTACCGGCCCAGCGGGTTGCGGTAGTGAGTGAATGTTGCATCCAAGAGGTAATTTCCAAGCCAGCACAATGAAGGTCGATTTGGTATCGCCGCAGCACAGACAACGCAGCCGCCAAAGACATTGCAGGAGAGCTGCGCGTTCTGCTGACAGAAGGAGTCCCCGGTGATGGGGCGTCCTGCCAATGGCGGTAATCGTCTCCTAGCTGCGTTGCCGCCGGCGGACCTCGCGTTGCTCAGCCCTCATCTCCAGAAGGTCTCGCTTGAACAGGATGCCGTGGTCGTGCGGTCGGGAGATCGACGCGAGCATGTTTACTTTCCCCACAGCGGGGCCATTTCCTTCATGCTCGACATGCCGAACGGAGCAACGATTGCAACCGCGGTGATCGGGCGCGAGGGAGCCCTTGGCGCTCTATCGGTCCTGGGGCCCTCCCGTTCTTCCGTGACCGCGGTCGTGCGGGTAGGCGGCACCGCATCCCAGATTTCCGTATCGCGGTTTCATGCTGCCTACATGAGAAGCAGCGCCATCAGAGACGTGGTTCAGGCGCACACGGGGTGGATTCTATCGCAGCTCCAGCACGTCGCAGCCTGTAATGGGTTGCACCCGGTCGAGACCCGCCTGGCCCGTTGGCTGCTTGAGCTGCACGATCGCAGCGAGGGCCCCGTCATGTCAGTCACGCAGGAGACGCTTTCGCAATTGCTTGGAGTGCGACGAACGACCGTGACACAGATGGTTGCCAAACTCCGTGCCGTGGGTGCTATCAGATCCGATCGGCGGGGCTTGATCGAAATTGACAGGCCGCGGCTCGAGGAAGCTACCTGCGAATGCTATAGCATCATGCGCCATGAGACCGATCGGATCCTCCCGGATGAAGCCGAGACGCCGCGCCTGCATTTTCCGTCAGCCGGCAAGTCTCACGGTGGATGATCGTTTCGAGTTTGGGGCTTGCTGGACTGTATCGGCCGCGTCTGCCGCGATTGTCGCGAGGCGCTGAGAACCGGTGACGCCGGAGGCGCGGAAATTCACGAAGGGGTTGGGCGTGCTTTCAAAACTCAAAAATCTGGCCACAGGTGCCATGAAAAGCGTCAGCGGACAGTTCGCGAACGCCTCCACGGCAATTGCCGACCTAGCCGCCAGTCTTGCTAACCGCGCCGCAGCGGCCGCTGATCTGGGCCGCATTCTCGATATCATAGAAATGGTTCCGGGCGTAAGTTTCGACAAACCCGAGCTCGATGCCGACTATCTCAATACGTTGCTGGCTGCGGTGCAGATGGGCCAGCTTACGCTGGCCGTGCATTACCGCCAGCAAACCGAAGCCAGCGTCGTGCGCTTGCATCCCATCGCACCTGTGCAGGCCAATGCACTAGCCGGCTCGGACAATAAGTTCTCCTCAAAGATCCTGGTCGACGGTGAAAGCGACAAACCTGCCATCCAGATGCTGATGAACACGGAGCATTTGGCGGAAAACTATCGGCAAGTTTCCGCCGATACGCTGATCAACGCATTGGCCTTCCCGATCGAAAATGTCAAAGGCGGTTTCATCATCGCCAAACCGTTTCGTGCGATCGCGCGACCCATCGCAGGCTGGCTGCTCAACATTATTTTCGACCAGGGCGAAAAATTGCACCGGCGCTTCCTCGGCAATCGCGGCAAAGATCAACCCCAACTACCTTCGCCACCTGCGGACGAGGAACAAACCGACGCGCCGCGTGCAAGGACGTCGGAAGGTGGCGACGTCCAAGCTCGGGGCTCCGATCGAACCATCGGCAACCAGCCGCGGAATGATAGCGCGAATTGAATGAGCACAGTTGAGAGCAGCGCACCATTGATCACTGCCAGCGCCAAACCGAATTCGGTTAGACGTCGCTAAGGAGAGGCGCCTTCCGCAATGGGTCAAAAGGCGCGGTCGGAGTTGGTCTGCGCCACTTCCGTTGTGCCCACGATAACGGATATGGACGATCTTGCTCGTCACGTCCGAAACGGCCAAAAGCGATCGTTCGTTGCTCTGACCGCATGGCGGATGAAGCGTGCTAGGTCGTCAACGCACGGAACAGACGCCATTTGTCGGGCACGCCTTTGAGAATGTGACGGCCGCGCTCTTCAAACGTCAATCCGGAGCCTGCGACGAGATCGCGAACCGTCTGTGAGACCAGAACTTCACCCGGGGCCGCCAGCGCCGCTACACGCGCGCCAATATGCACGGCAATGCCAACAATATCGTGAGCGACGAATTCGCACTCACCGGTATGCAAGCCGCAACGAACCTTCAGATCGAGTGGGCGCACTGCATCGCCGATTGCGCTGGCGCAACGCACGGCGCGCGCAGGACCGTCGAACGTGGCCAGGAAACCGTCGCCGGCGGTGTTGACTTCGCGACCTCGATATTGGCCGAGCACGCCCCGAGCTTTGGCATAGAACGCGTCGAGCAGCACGTGCCAGGCGCCGTCGCCGAGAGCGGAGGCACGTTCCGTCGATCCCGCGATGTCGACGAACAGCACTGTCGCAAGCACCCTGTCCGGCTCCGCCGCTTGCCGATGCCCGGTGACGAACTCTTCGACCTCGTTGATAATTGCATCCTGATCGCCAACCCAAAGCATATGGTCCTGACCGGTGAGCTCAATCAGTTTGGCGCCAGGGATCTGCTGCGCCATGTAGCGCGCATGCCTGACGTCAAGCACGCGCTCATCGGTGCGGTGCAAAATCAAGGTCGGTACACGCGTAACGGGCAGGATATCTCTGACATCGATCTCCCGGTTCATGCGCAAGACCGCAGATGCCGCGCCGGGGCTTGCTGAGGCCCTGAAGTAGGCGGCGATCTGCTCAAGTGCCTGCTTGTTGCCGGCAAGGCTGGGCGCCCACATCAGCAAACTCATTGCATCTGCCGAGCCCCAGTGGCGCTCAATGTCGTCGAGGAAAGCGCTCCATTGCGCATCGGTCCATGCGAATGTGTAGTCAGGCGCCCACGAGCGTCGCGCATAGGTGCCATAGAGCACCAGAGCCGACGTGCGCTCGGGATATGTCGCTGCATAGAGCAGCGACATCGGACCGCCCTCGGACACGCCAAACAAGGTGGCCCGCTGGGAGCCAACCTGGTCAAGCACCGCCTGCACGTCGTGCATCCGCTGTTCAAGCGTGAAGATCTGGGAGCCGCGATCAGACATTCCGGTGCCGCGCTTGTCGAACGTGATGACCCGCGCAAACGTCGCAAGCTTGCGAAAAAAGGAGGCGCGCGCCGGCGATTGCCAAAGCGCTTCAACATTTGAGACAAAACCCGGGACGAACAGCAGGTCGCGCGGACCGTCGCCAATCACCTGATAGGCAATATGGACGTCGTCACTTTTGACGTAGTGAGTGGCCGGGATGTCAGCCATGTTGGCCTACTGCGTGACAAACCGCGCGGCGCAATTTTCGCACCTCATTTCGCGTCAGGCTAGCGAAATCCGGAAGAAAATTTGACGGGCTCGGACTCCCGCCACCCTTGGGTACCGCAACGGTTAGGGGAACCCGGGTGATGCAAGGTGCGGCCGCGATATTCGCTTATGCTTCATGGAGCGGTCGGCTCGTCAGCTTTGTAAAGTTGCGGACTGATGAGGTGCAACTTGGCTCTCAATTCATGCCTTTCGCCGGCCGTGCAACCGATGTAGCCTGATCAGGAGCTGCAGAGCGGGACGTGCCGAAGTCCCTTTTATTTAGCCGCAGCGCTCATGCCGTCGGCAGGCGCGCATCAAAATTAAACTGACGTCTGAGTGTGTGCGGGTCCCATGCGGCTCCGCAGGGCTTCGCATCCCAACAGTTCGGGGAGGCCGCAATGAAACTTCCGCGCCGTCAATTCCTGCATCTGGCAGTGGCCGCTTCCACGCTCCCAATATCATCCCGGTTCGCGTTCGCGCAGAGTTATCCGACCCGACCGGTGCATCTGCTCGAAGGCTTTGGCGCCGGCGGAGCGCCCGACGTCGTCGCGCGATTGATCGGTCAATCGCTGTCGGAGCGACTTGGACAGTCATTTGTCATCGAGAACCGCAGCGGCGCTACCGGCAACATCGCAACCGAGGCGGTGGTGCGAGCATCGCCGGACGGTTACACGCTGCTGTTGGTCAGCGCAGGAAATGCGATAAATGCGACAATGTTCAAACTTGGCTTCGACGTCACCCGCGACATCGCGCCGATCGCAGGTATCGTTCGTGTGCCCTTGGTCATGGAGGTCCACCCGTCGGTTCCCGCCAGGTCAGTCGCGGAGTTCATCGCCTACGCGAAGGCCAATCCCGGCAAGGTCAATATGGCGTCAGCCGGGATCGGATCGCTGCCCCACGTGGCGGGCGAAATGTTCAAAACGATGGCCGGCGTCGATCTCTTTCACGTGCCCTATCGGGGCGCGCAGGTATTTCCTGGCCTTCTCACCGGCGAAGCACAGGTCTATTTCGGCCCGCTGCTCTCATCGATCGAATATATCAGGGCCGGCAATTTCCGCGCCTTGGCGGTGACGACCGTGGCGCGCTCGCCAATATTGCCGGACGTTCCAGCTCTGGGCGAAACCTTGCCCGGCTACGAGGCAAGTGCATGGTACGGCATTGGCGGTCCAAAGCGCACGCCGGAAGAAGTCATCGAAAAACTGAACAGGGAAATCAACGTCAGCATCGCCGATCCAAAATTCCAGGCGCGGCTTGCCAATCTGGGCGGCACAGCTCTTGGCGGGTCGTCCGCTGACTTCGGCAAGCTGATCTCTGACGAAGTCAAGAAGTGGAGCAGGGTGATTCTGGCGGCTAATATGAAGCGAGAGTGAACAGCAGGGGGCTGCGCACCCGCCTCTCGCGAAACAAGCGCGACATCGGACTAGGGGATCAGCGGTTCGCGTTGCCGACAAGAGGGCACTTGCTCGCCGAGAGCGGCCACACGGTCTCCTCGGGAGGAATTTTGCGGAGGATCTCGAAATAGTCCCAGGGATGCTTCGAGTCCGAAGGCTTCTTCACCCGGACGAGATACATGGTGCGGGTGATGCGGCCGTCCTCGCGGATAACAGCGTCTTCGGAGAAAACGTCCTCGATCGGAATGCTCCGCATCGCGGCCGCGACCTGATCGGCATCGTCGGTGCCGGCGCGGGCGACGGCCTTGAGGTAGTGGCGCACCGCGCCGTAGACGCCGGCGTGCAGCATCGAAGGCATCATGCCGGTCCTCGCCATGAACTGCTTCGACCATGCGCGCGTCGCGTCATTCATGTCCCAGTAGGATGACGTCGTCAGGTATGTGCCTTGCGCAGCCTTGAGCCCGAGCGCGTGCACGTCCTGGAGAAACAGGATCAGTGCAGCGAGACTTTGCCCGCCCTGCACGAGCCCGAACTCGCCCGCCTGCCGCATCGCGGTGACGGTGTCGTTGCCGGCATTGGCGAGGCCGACCACCTTGGCGCCCGAAGCTTGCGCGCTGAGCAGGAATGACGAGAAGTCCGACGTGTTGAGCGGATGGCGCGCGGCGCCCAGCACCTTGCCGCCGGCCGCGGTGATGACCGCGGTAGCATCGTTCTGGAGCTGATGCCCGAAGGCGTAGTCCGAAGCCAGAAAGAACCAGGACGTGCCGCCGTTCTTGACGACGGCAGAGGCGGTCCCGTGCGACACCGCATAGGTGTCGTAGGTCCAGTGGAAGCCGAAAGGAGAGCACTGCTCATTGGTCAATGCGGTCGTGCCGGCGCCGGAATAGAGAACGATCCTTTTCTTCTCGCGCGCCAGGCCCTGGATCGCGAGCGCGACGCCCGAATTCGGCACGTCCACGATGGTATCGACGCCTTCGACATCGAACCAGCGGCGGGCGATCGCCGAGCCGACATCCGCCTTGTGCTGATGATCGGCGGAGATGACCTCCACCGGCTTGCCGAGGATCGTGCCACCGATCTCCCGCACGGCCATCTCGGCGGCGACCAGCGAACCCTTGCCGGTGATGTCGGCGGTGACGCCCGCCATGTCGGTCAAGACGCCGATCCGGATGACATCGCCACTGATCTGGGCCTGAGCTGCGAGGGGAAGCATCAGGACGAGAAGCGCACTGCCGAGGACATTCCATCTCATTCCTTGTTTCCTCTAATCCGTATTTCGCGTGATGGCCGTCAGCGCTCGACCGCATCGAGCCAGGCAAGGACGATTGCGGCGAGTTCATCGCTGTTGTCTTCGATCATCATCATGTGGCCATTGCCGTTGATGCCGCGGTCCGGAAGCCAGATGAATTCGGCGCCGAGATAGGCGGCGGTTCGCTCGTCGACCTCGCGCGGATGGCGCGGATCAGATTCCCCGGTCACGATCAGGATAGGCGTGCCGCGCAGGTTCTTCGGATCATCGATCTTGAGCCCGCGGCCCCCGATGTTGAAACGTTCGTTGAGGATGCGTGGGCTTTCCGGCACGATCGAAGCGCAATAGCGTTCGAATGCGGGCTTTGGGAAACGCGGCGCGTTCGCCCAGGAGGCGGCGGCAAAATCGGCGCTCAGCCATACCGGCCTGTCTTCGGCCGCATAGACCGGACGACCGGCGCTTGCATCGTCGCGCAGCGCAAGGATGGCGGCCGGATTCTCGGGCAGATCCTTCAGCAGATTGGCCGGCGGGCCGGGTGCGATACCGACAACCGCGCTGACAAGGTCGGGCCGCCGCTCTGCCATCCACCAGGCCATCGGGCCGCTCGCCGAATGCACGAGGAGCACGGCCGAGCCGATCTCCTCCAGGAGCGCCAGCAGCGATGTCGCGACATCTTCAGTTCCAAGCCGCGGGAAGTCCGGCCGCTGCGGCGAGCGGCCATGGCCCGGCCAGTCCGGCACGAACACGTGCCGGCCGGCGGCCGCGAAGTGGTCCGCCCATCCAGCCCTCAGATCAGGCGTTGCCAGATAGCAGCTGCCGGTGTGGCCGCCGCCGTGCACCGCCACGATCGGAAGTTTGCCCGCGCCGTGAGGCGGCCGCACGTGATCGACATAGACCGGATGCGCTTGCGTGCCCGAGTAGAAGCACCGGGATCCGTGTCCATCCAACGCGCCCATGATCTTCCGCCGAGCCGGGCTCCCTGTTATGCCGATCTTCCACGGCCAGCGCCGGCCGTTCCTGTGGGTTGGCCGCGATTTAAGATGACCCGAATCGGAAAAGCAAATAGAAAGTCACATATGAGACCAATAAAGTCACATATGAGACCATTCGGGAAAGCCGGCAGGGGCAGCGCGTCCGCGCGAATGGCGCAGGAACGGGAGGCAAACGGGATCGCCGCCGTGCGTGGCGGCACCGAGATCAAGATCGCCTACAAGATGGGCTATGTGCTGAACTTCTACCGGGAGCCGTCGTTTCGGAAGATCGAGATGGAGCTTGGCCTGACCCGGCCGGAGATCGTCACCCTGATCTTCCTGAATTTCCGCGAGGGCGTCACCGCGAGCGACATCTGCGAGTTCTCGGGCCACCTCAAGGCCAATATCAGCCGCGGGATCATTGCGCTGGAGAAGAAGAAGCTGTTGCGCCGCGATGCCGACAGGTCAGACAATCGCCGGCAGCTATTGTTCATGACGCCGGCCGGCCGGGCGCTTTACGCGCAATACATCCCGGCTTTGCGCGAGCGGGAGCAGGCGATGCTGGCTTGCCTGACGCGAGCCGAGCGCAGGGAGTTCGAACGGCTCCTCGACAAGCTTGCGGATCATGTGCCGCACTGGGCCGCTCTCGACGAGCTGTAACGCTGAGGCTCCAGGGAGGAATGGAAGGCGTCGATCTTCGACGGTCTGCCCGCGCCTGGCGCGTGCCGAACACGAAATGCACAGCCGTCCATTGCGCGAAGCGGGCCCGAGCGATCCTACTTGCCCGCGTTCCATATGTCGGTGGCAAGCTTCCAGTCGTTTCCGACCTTTTCCCAGACAACAACATACTTTCCGGTCACTTCCTGCGGTGTCGCTCCCTTGGTCTTCAGGACGAACGTGCCGATCTCGCGTGCCGCCGAAGGACCAAGCGGCTTGACGTCGACGGTTGTGAGCTTCGGATCGCCAACCTGTTCCGCCATGCCTTTCCACATTACCTCGATGGCTGGCCGGCCCTGCACCATCGCAGAATCGGGCGGCAATGCAGTCGCATCAGTGGTGTAGAGCGACGCAATCCCGGAGAAGTCGCCCTTGTTGAAGTACTCCATGAATTTGGTGTTGATTGCTTCAATCTCGGCCTTCTGAGCCGAAGCCGGCACGGTCAACGAGATCACGAATGCAATCACCAGGGCTATGCTGCGCATGATCATCTCCAACCAATGTACGATGCGAATGCAGGGGCGGTGGTTGTCCTGACTCGAAGTGGATGCAGTGACTGCCGCATCCCAGACTGGGTTTGGTGGAACAGCAACTCCGGGGAACTACCGTCAGCAGCATTGACGAACCGGAGCAGCGCGGCGTCTTTGCGGTATTTTTTTCGTTCCAGGTGCGGTTCAGTTCTCACGGGTTGCAGCGAGGGAACCGTTGCTGTCGGCGCGTTGCGCCCAGACAATGCCACGAACTTGAACAAGCCTGTCGCAGCTTCGCGCATCACGCAAAGCGATCCAAATCGATTTGCTCGAACCCAGGGGTGGGACATGAAGTATGTGACCGGATTCCTCGCGGCAATTCTGCTGATGCTAAATGTGTCAGAGGCAAGTTCCGCAGTACGCATCACGAATGATCGAGGCGGTCGGATCGCGACTTACATCGTCAAGTATCAGCGCCTGGCCTCATCGGGCGAATCCGTGATCATCGACGGTCTGTGCGCCTCGGCATGCACCATGGTGCTCAGCGCGCTCCCTCACGACAGGATCTGCGTAACCTCGCGCGCGACGCTCGGCTTCCATGCGGCCTGGAATTTCGGCCCCAATGGTCGTGCCTTCACCGATCCCGAAGCAACCGTGATGCTGTACTCGACCTATCCGACACCGGTGCGCCGCTGGATCGCTCGCAGGGGCGGTCTCAGTCCTCACACCATCTTTCTGAGCGGAAGGCCGCTGCAGCAGATGTATCGACCGTGCTGAAGCAATCCATGCTTCCACGTGTGGTGAGATGGATTGCTTCGCGGAGCCTGTCATCGGGCGCGCATTCGCGCGACCCGTTGGCTCGCAATGACGGCTGTTGACGAGAGAGGCGGCTACCGCTTCTTCCACCCGCCCCGATGCCCAGGCGCGCCGCCGCTCGACCGCGGCGCCGGGCCGAACTCCGGCCCTGACTGTCGCGAGTCGGTCGGCTGGAAGATCTTGCTGCCGCCGCCGAGCTCCGGCTTGCGCGGCTTGGTGGCGTCGGGGCGATAGGGCAGGGATTCCGGGCCGTGCATTTCGTCCAGGTGGGGTTTGTGGACTTTGGAGGTGGTGGGACTCGGGGAGGAGGGCGCGCCGCTGCGGCTGGATTTTAGGGCGGCCTGCACGCCTTTCTTCTTCATCGCGCTCACCGGCAAGTTCGCGGATTCGCCATACTTCTTCGTTCCCGCATACGCGCCGGCCTGTTTCTGCACATTCCGCTGCTTGGCGGTGGGGTCGTCGACGACAGCCAATTCCGTGGCGCGGAGGCGTTTGACTTCGTCGCGGAGTCTTGCCGCTTCCTCGAAATTTAGATCGGCGGCGGCTTCGCGCATTCTGGTTTCGAGATCGTTGAGCACCGCCTCGAAATTGTGGCCGATGCTGATGACGTCGTCCGCCATGCCGCCGTCGCCGATTTCGACCAGCACGTGGTCGCGCTCGTAGACGGAGTTGAGGATGTCGCCGATCGACTTCTTCACGCTCTCCGGCGTGATGCCGTTGGCCTCATTGTACTCGACCTGCTTTTCGCGGCGGCGGTTGGTCTCGGCAATGGCGCGCTCCATCGAGCCGGTCATCTGGTCGGCATAGAGGATCACCTTGCCGTCGACGTTGCGCGCGGCGCGGCCGATGGTCTGGATCAACGAGGTCTCGCTGCGCAGAAAACCTTCCTTGTCGGCGTCGAGGATCGCGACCAATGCGCATTCGGGAATGTCGAGGCCCTCGCGCAAGAGGTTGATGCCGACCAGCGCGTCGAAGGCGCCGAGGCGGAGGTCGCGGATGATCTCGATGCGCTCAATCGTGTCGATATCGCTGTGCATGTAGCGAACGCGGATGCCCTGCTCGTGCAGATATTCGGTGAGGTCCTCCGCCATGCGTTTGGTCAGCACTGTTATCAGCGAGCGATAGCCGGCCGCTGCGGTGGCGCGGACTTCGCCGACGAGGTCGTCGACCTGGGTGCGGGCGGGGCGAATATCGACCGGCGGATCGATCAGGCCGGTCGGGCGGATCACCTGCTCGACGAACACGCCGCCGCTTTCGTTCAGCTCCCAGCCGCTCGGCGTCGCGGAGACCGCGATCGATTGCGGGCGCATCATGTCCCATTCCTCGAACCGCAGCGGACGGTTGTCCATGCAGGAGGGCAGGCGGAAACCGTATTCGGCGAGCGTCGCCTTGCGGCGGAAGTCGCCGCGGAACATGCCGCCGATCTGCGGCACGGTGACGTGGCTTTCGTCGGCGAACACCAGCGCGTTGTCGGGCACGTATTCGAACAGCGTCGGCGGCGGCTCGCCGGGGCGACGTCCGGTGAGGTAACGCGAATAGTTTTCGATGCCGGCGCAGCTACCGGTCGCTTCCATCATTTCGAGGTCGAAGGTGGTGCGCTGCTCCAGCCGCTGCGCTTCCAGCAGGCGGCCCTGGTTGTTGAGTTCATCGAGCCGCTGTTTCAGCTCGGACTTGATCGACTTGATCGCCTGCACCAGCGTCGGGCGCGGCGTCACATAGTGCGAGTTGGCGTAGATCTTGATGAATTCGAGATCGTCCTGCTTGTGGCCGGTGAGCGGATCGAATTCTTCTATATTTTCCACGGTGTCGCCGAACAGGTTCACGCGCCAGGCGCGGTCCTCATAGTGCGCCGGGAAGATGTCGATGACGTCGCCGCGTACGCGAAATGTGCCGCGGGTAAAGTCGGCTTGTGTGCGCTTGTACTGCAGCGCCACGAGATCGGCGATCAATTGCCGCTGGTCGATGCGCTCGCCCTTCTTCAGCGCAAACGTCATCGCGGTGTAGGTCTCGACCGAGCCGATACCGTAGATGCAGGACACGGAGGCGACGATGATGACGTCGTCGCGCTCCAAGAGCGCACGCGTCGCCGAGTGGCGCATGCGGTCGATCTGCTCGTTGATCGAGGAATCTTTTTCGATGTAGGTGTCGGTGCGCGGGACGTAGGCTTCGGGCTGGTAGTAGTCGTAGTACGAGACAAAGTACTCGACCGCGTTGTCGGGGAAGAAGTTCTTGAACTCGCCATAGAGCTGGGCCGCCAGCGTCTTGTTCGGCGCCAGGATGATGGCGGGGCGCTGTGTCGCCTCGATCACCTTGGCCATGGTGTAGGTCTTGCCCGAGCCGGTGACGCCCAGCAGTACTTGGGTGCGGTCGTTGCGGTTGATGCCCTCGACCAGTTCGGCGATCGCGGTCGGCTGGTCGCCCTTCGGCTGATATTCGGACTTGATCTCGAAGCGCACGCCGCCTTCGGATTTCTCCGGGCGCGGCGGCCGGTGCGGCGTCCACACCTTCATCGAGCCGTCGTCCTTGCGGAATTCCGGACGGCCGTCGCGGATCAGGTTTTCCAGCGCGTCGGCGGTGGCCTTGACGCCGAGCGCTTCCATCTTGTTGCGCGGCGGGCGGGCGAAGGCTTCGTCGTCGTCTTCCGCGGTGGGCAGGCCGAGCTGGCGGGCGAGTTCGGGGTCGAGCGTGGGGATGGTCGCCGAGGTGCCGTAGTTGGCTTGCGGGGCTTCTTCGAGGCCTTGCGTGGCATCGCGTTTCGCGACGTCGTCGCTCGTCCCCTTGGTCGAGGCCCGCGCGCGATGCGCTGCCGCCTCGCCGCCGGCGCGGCGGTCCCAGGAATTGTCGGGCGGCGGCTGCAGGCCGGTCCCCGAGCCCATGCCGGCATCGCCGCGGTTGAGCGCGGGATTGAGCAGTTCCGCCAGCGCCGGCCCGATCGGCTGAACGTCCGGCCGGTGCGCCTTGGATTTCGGGGATTTGCCGGGCTTTTTGGGAGTGTCGGGTTTCTTCGCCATGCGGCGAATATGGGACGAGTCAGCCAGCGAGAAAAGGGCAAACGGCCGCGCAAAAGCGTGCGCTTCCGCCTGTCAGCAGATGTCAGCAAGATCAGGAACCGCGCAATCTCAAACGAGCACGTCGTTGGTGTCTTTGGTGTCTTTTCTGACCGACGCCGCCTTGATGATATCCAGATGGATCCCGCCGCAGCGCGTGCAGCGCATGGTCCAGTATTCGGCGCCGGCGCGGCCGGGGATGATGCGCAGCACGGAGAGCGGCGCGTTGCAATCCGGACAGGTCGAGAGCACCGGCGTCGCCTGCAGCGTCTGCTCGGCAGTGGGGACGGCCAGTCGGCCGACCAGGGTTAGGTCCGGCTTTCCGCCGGCGTTGCCGGGCGCACGGCGAACCGCGGGCCGAAGCGGTCGATATGGGCCTTCGCATCCGCGATCGCCGCTTCCGGATCCGACCACGCGAAACCGACTTCGAGGGTCGGAAACGCCATGCCATCGATCACCACCGGTTCCTGATCGGCCCGTTGAATCCTGGCGTGCCATAGCCCTCTCCCTGCCTCGAACGACTGTATTTCAAAGCCGCCATAGATCATGGTGCGACCCCCGGAATTGCCCATGGCGCGACAACAGCACGGCGCGGCGAGATGAGATGTGAAGGGGTTCACATGCGATGGCGTTTTTCGGTGAGTTCCCCGGATGCGGCGGTCCACTCCCTCTCCCGCAGGCGGGGAGAGGTTGGATTCACCGGTATCCCAGAATGTGATCCGCCAGCACCGCGGCGTCGTCGCCGACGCCTGACAGGAACGAGGAGTTCATCTTCGAGAGCCATTGCAGGCCGAGGAAATACAGGCCGGGCACCGGAGAGATGCCATTGCGGTGAACCGCCTCGCCGCGTGCATCCGTTACCGGGATATCGATCCAGCTGAAATCGACGCCGTAGCCGGTGGCCCAGATGATCGAGGAGATGCCTTCGGCGGTAAGGTCGAGACGAGTGAGCGGCGCGGTGACGCTGGGCGGGTCGGGAAGCGTGGCGCGGGCGCCGGTCTCTTCCGGCAAGTCGAGGTGGCGCCGTTTGACATATTCATCGACGGTGTCGAGGAAGGTGGTGTAGGCGATGTCGCCTTCGTGCAGCGCCTTGTCGAGGCCCGGCGCGATCTCGATCACGCTGCCAACGGCGCTGTCGAGATGGCCGACGAGGATCATGCCGCGGGCGGCGAAGTCGCGGAAATCGATGCTGCGGCCGCCATAGGCGCCGGAAATCACCGGGCCGAGGCGCGCGGGCCCGCGCTCCTCCGGCGTGATCTGGTCGAACTGCATTTCGGCGAGCCACCAGATCAGGTCGCGGCCGCGGTAGCGGCGCGGCAGGCGGCGGTGCCGGCCGACCGAGAGATAGACGCGACGGCCGGCCTCGAGCAATTCCTCGGCGATCTGCGCACCGGACGCGCCGGCGCCGGCCACCAGCACCGCACCCGGCGGAAGCTGTTCGGGATTCTTGTAGGCGGAGGCGTGAACCTGAAACACCGGCAGATCGCGCAGCAGGTCCGGGATGACATTGCGCTGATAGGGACCGGTGGCGACGACGACATTGCGCGCCTCGATCGTGCCGTCCGTGGTCTCGGCGAGAAAGCGCCCGTCCTCGCGCTGCGACAGTCGCGTCACCTCGACGCCGCAGCGGATCGGCGGCGCGACGAAAGCGGCATAGGCCTCGATGAATCGGATGATGTCGGCAGTGTCCGAAAACCCGTCGGGATCACTGTGCGGAAACGGAAACTCCGGCAGCCGCACCGACCAGTTGGGAAACTGGAATTTCAACCCGTCCCAGCGTTCGCTGCGCCAGCGTTCGGCGATGCGGTGGCGCTCGACCACCAGATGCGCAAGCCCGCGCTGCTTGAGGCGGTGGCTCATCACCAGCCCGGCCTGGCCGCCGCCGATGACGAGCGTCTTTATGGTTTCATCCGGCATGTCTCTGGCCCCTGCGGCGCGTGGCGGGTTCTGCCGCCGCACGGATAACCCAGCGCCGGAACGCGGCGAAATCGCGCTGCCCTGTGCTGAACCCCCGATAGACCAGATACCAGCGCATGCCTTTCGGCACACTTAACGCAAAGGGGGCGATTAGCCGGCCGGCGGCGAGGTCGTCGTCGATATAGGGCCGGATGCCCATGGCGACGCCGAGCCCATCGACCGCGGCCTGCAGCGCCTGGCCGTAAAACTCGAATTCCGGCCCGCGGGCGGTGATGCGGGCGGTGCCGGCGGCCTCGAGCCATGCCGGCCAGTCGTCGGGCGAATGGGCCACCCGCAGCAGGGTCGGCCCCTTCAGGTCGGATGGGCGCTTGAGCGCGTTGGCCAGCCGCGGCGCGCAGACCGGCAGCAGGTCGGCGGCGAACAGGGGCTCGGCGATCAGGCCGGGCCATTCGCCGCCGCCGAGCTTGATGCCACAGCTCCAGTCCTCGCCGAACGGCACCGCGGCGCCGCCGGTGGTGATGCGGACGTCAATATCGGGTTCTTCCTTGCGGAAGTCCGCCAGCCGCGGGATCAGCCATCTCATCGCAAAGGTCGGCCCGACGCCGATGGTCAGCACGCGCACGCTTGAGGGCGCCGTCACCTGCGCGGTCAGGCTCGCCAGCGCATCGAAGATCGGTGTCAGCCCGCTCTGGTAGGCGCGGCCGGCCGCCGTGGTGACGAGGCGGTTGGCCTTGCGCTCGAACAGCGCCACCCCAAGCCGCTCCTCCAGCAGATGCACCATCCGGCTGACCGCCGCGGCTGATACGTTGAGCTCGGCGCCGGCCGCGGCGAAGCTGCCGCTGCGCGCCGCCGCTTCGAACGCCTTGATGCCGTTGAGAAAGAGCAGCCGCCGCACATAACCCTCAGGAAAACTGATGCCAGAGCAAGATAACTCAGTTTGCGCAGGCGCGACAAGCGAGGCACAAGAATGGGAGTAAGAGCCTGGGTTGAATCGGTGCGGCCGGTTTCAACCTCGCCTCGCTCTTCGCGGGGAGAGGTCGGCGCGTAGCGCCGGGTGAGGGGCTGCTTCCGCGAGTCCAACTGTGAGCGAGTTCGCGGAGACAGCCCCTCACCCCGACCCTCTCCCCGCAAGAGGCGGGGAGAGGGAGAAGGGGCAACGCGTTTTCAAGATCGGGCCCAGCCTGCGCAGGAGACTTCGCGTGACGCCGCTGATGATTGCAGCCCTCGGTGCCCTGATGGTCGCGACGGCGTTTCTGTCGGGGCTGTTCGGCATGGCCGGCGGGATGATCCTGATCGGCGTGCTGCTGGTGCTGATGCCGCTGCCCACCGCGATGGTGCTGCATGCGATCACGCAGATGGCGTCCAACGGCTGGCGCGCGTTCCTGTGGCGGGCGCATATCCGCTGGCGGCCGGTGTTCGTCTATCTGATCGGCTGCGCGCTCGCGCTCGGCCTCTGGTCGCTCGCCCGCTACGTGCCGGACAAGCCCATTGCATTGTTGCTGCTCGGGGCGACGCCGTTCATGGCGCGGCTGATGCCGAAGAATCTGAAGCCCAACCCCGACAGCATTGCGCAGGGGTCGTTCTACGGCTTCATCTGCATGGGGCTGATGCTGATGACCGGCGTCTCCGGTCCCTTGATGGACACGTTCTTTCTCGGCGGCAATTTCGGCCGCCGCGAGGTGGTCGCCACCAAGGCGACCTGCCAGGTCGCGAGCCATCTTACCAAACTGATCTATTTCGGCGGCATCGTCGACCAGGCGGCAACCCTCGATCCGGTGCTGGCAGCGGTTGCCATTGCCGCCTCGATGCTCGGCACCACGCTGGCGCGGCGCATCCTGGAAGCGATGAGCGATGCGCAGTTTCGCACCTGGGCCAACCGGCTGATCACGACGGTGGCCGGCTATTACATCCTGTACGGCGGCTGGCTGCTGTTCACGCGCAACAGTGCGCTGGCGTTTTGAGTTGGACCGCTTCTGACGCGGAGGCGCTGATGCGCGAGACGACCGATCCCCTGGTTCTCGATCTCGTCGAATGGATCGCGCGCGAGCCGAGGCTTTATTCCGAGGTGATCGAGACCTGGCGCACCTCATGCCCACGCCTGACGATCTGGGAGGACGCGGTCGATCGCGGCTATGTCGCGCGCCAGCCGGTGGCAGGCGAGGGCGTGCGGATTGCGATTACCCCGCGCGGCGAGCAGTTCTTGCGCGACAACCGGCGCGGCCGCTGATTCCCGAGAACTGCCGGTCACACAAGTTTTCGTGAATGTGGGCGCGGCAACATGCGGCCGCCCTCCGATCGCCTATTCAGTTTGACATCGTAAGGTTGCGGGGAGCCATTGCGATCTTTGCAATCAGTAATTGCACCTGACCAAATATTGCGCCGGCGCGAGGCAAGGGAGTTTGTCATGCCGAATATTGCGGATATGAAATGGTTCAAGGAGAATTTTCACGCTGAAGTCGAACGCGCGGTCGCGGGAACGCCGTTCACGCTGGATCTCTTGGTCGCGCTGGCCTGTCAGGAGACCGGCGATGTCTGGCCGATCCTGCGCAGGAAGCCGAACCTGACACTGGACCGCATCCTCGCGCTTTGCGTCGGCGACACGATCGATTTCAAGCCGCCCAACAAGGGCCGCAAGGCATTTCCGAGGAACAAGGCTCACTTGCTGTCGGTCCCGAGAGGCGACAAGATGTTCGCCATCGCCCGCCAGGCGTTGGTGGAGATGGGACAGCTCATTCCGGGATTCCCGGTGTCGAACCCGAACAAGTTCTGCCGCGGCTTCGGCATGTTCCAGCTCGATCTGCAATTCTTCAAGGAAGATCCGGACTATTTTCTCGAGAAGCGCTACGAGAAGTTCAGCGAAACGCTCGGCAAGTGCATCGGCGAACTAACCGACAAGGCGAAGAAGATCGGCCTGCTCAACAAGCCGTCGCTGTCAGACATGCAGCTGACGGCGGTCGCGATCGCCTACAACACCGGCAACTTCATCCCGAGAAAGGGCCTCAAGCAGGGCCATTTCGACGGCCATAAATTCTACGGCGAGCATATTTTCGACTTCATCCGCATGGCGCACACCGTCCCGGTGCCGGGCGGCTCGTCGGTATTGCCACCCCCGCCGCCCAACAGCGCCATCGTGCCGCCGCCGACGCCGGTCGAGGCCACAGGGCCGCTCCTCGTGGTCAAGACGCAGCTCACTCCGTTACGCGTGCGCCGCGAGCCGAAGATCAGTTCGCCGGCGACCAGGAATGTGATCGCGCAACTGCCGGACGGTCATGCGGTGCGTGCCGTCACAGGCACCCCGGTGAAGAAGTTCATCGAGATCGAAACCAGCCTGGCCGGCGCGCATATCCGCGGCTTCGCCTCGGCGGAATTCCTTGCTCCGGCGGCGGCCGACGTGACCGAGATCCCGGCGGTGGCGCTGATGATGGACGCGCCCGTGAGCGGCATCGTCGAAGTCATCATGCCGCGCCGGCGGGGCCTGATCACCAGGCGGACGAAGATCGCGGGCGCCCATTCGCTCAACGAGCCCGACATGCCGACCCGCAAGGGCCAGACTCCCGAGGAACTGCGGAGCAGCCTTAACGCGATCATCGACTATCTCGCTTCCGACAAGGCGGCGCACAAGCGCTACAAGCCGCGCAACGGCCTGACCTTCTGCAACATCTATGCGCACGACTACTGTATCCTGGCTGGCGTGTACCTGCCGCGGGTGTGGTGGACGCCCGGCGCCATCGAGCGCCTGGCGCGAGGCGAAAAGGTCGAGCCGCTGATCGACAACACCATCATGGAGATGCGCGCCAACGCCCTGTTCCGCTGGCTGCGCGACTTCGGGCCGCGCTTCGGCTGGCGTCAGACCAGTACGCTGACCAAGCTGCAGCAGGAGGCGAATATCGGCGCGGTCGGCCTGATCGTGGCGCGCCGGAAGCAGGACGGCAAATCGGGCCATATCGTCGCCGTGGTGCCGGAAACCAATGACGATCGTGCGACGCGTAACGCCGCGGGCGAAGTCACCAAGCCGCTGCAAAGCCAGGCCGGAGCCAGGAATTTCCGCCGCGGCACCGGTATGCTCAACTGGTGGAAAGGCGATCAGTTCGCCGAAAGCGCATTCTGGCTGCACGCCTGAGCCGGATGGATCGCGCCTCGCCCTGCGATCGAAGGCACGAGGCGTCCTTCGCGGCTGATGATATCGGAAGGGTCGATCGCGGCTATGCTGCGCGTCAGCCGGTTGCGGGCGGCGTGCGTGTCGCGGTCACTGCAAGTAGCGCAAAAGCAGGAAATTCGTTCGGAGCGTACGACAACTTTTCGCTGATATCCTGTGTGTGAGGTGTGCCGATGCAGGAAATCATTGATGCAGTCGCCAGGTTTCTCGGCGTTGGGAGAAATGCTGGTCGCAGAATAGTGGCTTTCGGTGCTGTGATGCTGCTCTTCTTAAGCGGCCTTCTGGCAGTAGCACTATATTTTATGCGAGCAATGGAGCCGACACGCCTCCATGCGGTGGTTGATAGAATTCTCGAGGATGCGCCAGGGTTCTTCGCTTTTCTGATAGGTGCTGCGGTCGCCTTGTTGATCAGTCTAACATTCCGAAATGTTATTGTTGGGCTTCAGCGGGAATCAAAATTGTATGCTCGGCAAATTTCTCACCGAGTTGGCGGCACCACAATTTCGGCGGACATTGGCGACCTAGCCGTCAGCTACCGAACCGATGGTAGGGGGCTGCGGCGAACCATAAAACAGTTGAGAGAGCAACTTGCCGCACTGAAGGACGAGCCGGCGCCGACGGACATTTCCGACCCCAATGCGCTCTTTCAAGTTGGACGGCAACGCTTGCTGGATGAGGCGGTTCGCATTGATTCGATCAGTCGTCGGAACCTAATAATTGGAATTCTTTTCAGCATAATTGCTCTAGCGGTTCTTGCCTGGCCGCTGGTTGCTGCATTCTTCCGGCAGATGAACGATACGCAGAACTTCAACGTTCTTGCTTGGGCTGCGCAATATTATTTGCCTCGTTTCGCTGTGGGCCTGCTCTTGCAGTTTGTCGGTTTCTTCTTTCTTCGGCTCTACGTAGCAAACGAACGTGATCTGAAGCATAACAAGAACGAGATCACTAATCTCGAGATGAAGATGATGGGAGTGCAACTCGCTCAGTCCTTTGGCGATGCCATTTCCAAGCGGGAAATTATGAAATCGCTTGCCGCAACGGAGCGCAATTTTCTGATCAAGAAGAATGAAAAGACGACTTCGATGGAGGCGCTCAGCGAGTACAACGATATGAAGGGCCTTATCGAGAAACTGATCGACAAGCTGCCGGGCAAGGGGAAAAACGGCTAGCGTCGCCTCAATGAGCTTCACTCAATTTTGAAGGCAGCAGCGCTACTATTGGCGCGCCGCTGTGTAACGGCCATTGACTCTCGCTTGCGATCTACCCAAATTCATGCAGTCGCATCTTTCTTGCGAAAACAACGCACGGTAGGATCGCCGCATGATCGACCTTCATTATTGGACCACGCCGAACGGCCACAAGATCACGATGTTCCTCGAAGAGACCGGGCTTCCCTACAAGATCTTTCCGGTCAACATCGGAAAGGGCGAGCAGTTCAAGCCGGAGTTTCTGGCGATTGCGCCGAACAACCGGATTCCGGCAATGGTCGATCACGAGCCGAAGGGCGGCGGAAAGCCAGTCTCGGTCTTCGAGTCCGGTGCGATGCTGCTGTATCTCGCCGAGAAGACCGGAAAGTTCCTGCCCGCCGACCTCTATGGCCGCTATGACGCGATCCAGTGGACGTTCTGGCAGATGGGCGGGCTCGGGCCGATGGCCGGACAGAACCATCACTTCAGAAACTACGCGGTCGAGAAAATCAAATACGCCATCGACCGCTACGTGAACGAGACCAACCGGCTCTACGGCGTGCTGAACAAGCGCCTGTCGGATCGTGAATTCATCGCCGGCGATTATTCGATCGCTGATATGGCGAGCTATCCCTGGATCGTGCCGTACAAGAACCAGGACCAGAACATCGACGACTTCCCGCACCTGAAGCGCTGGCTGGAAACCATCCGCGCGCGGCCCGCGACCGAGCGCGCCTACGCCAAGGCGAAAGAGGTCAATCCGAATTTCGGCCAGCCGGTGAACCGCACCGAGGAGGAGCGAAGATTCCTGTTCGGCCAGACCGCGGCGGTGGTGCAATAAGCAGGGGCGCGCGGCGAATGCCGCCATGGACATGCGGAGCCCCGGCCCGCGTGTCCTTTCCCGGCCCGATAGGCCGGGGATTCACCGGATATCCATCCCAAAGACGCATAGGCAATATCGGCGAATCGGGGCGAGAATTGCCCCCTGAACGCCCAACTTTTGCCGGGCCCGGGCGTTGTCAAACTGCAGGAACCATTCTTTCGGAGACGATTGTGGACACCACACTGAAGTTGAAGCCGCGCCCGACCAACGTGGCGTTGATCGCCTGGCAGTTCACCGGACAGCCGCTGCACGAATGGCCGAACTGGGTACAATCCACTTGCTCGCTGCAGCGAACCGAGGACGGGCACCTCGAGCTTCGACATGAAAGGCAAAGCGGGACGCAGATCGTGTATCTGGAGGAGTGGCTGGTGCGGGATCTCGATGGCGGTGTGTGCTCTTACACCGAAGCCGAGTTGCGCAAAGAGTTCGACATCGCGCCACGTCAGTGAAGTTGCTCACACAAATCGAAAAATAAACCGCTGGCACCACGCTCCGATTGGTCACAATCTGCGGATGGGTTTTGCTGATTGAACCCTCTCGAGGGGTATCGAGCTAATTTACCTGAACCTTTATCGACCTGACACCGCGACACACCGGTACCCCTCTTCTCCCAACATTTTTTGATTGGAGGAAGTGATGGCAACTCAAGTGAATGTCCAGCCCGGCCATGGCACGGCCGGCCGTCAACCGACCCGACAATTTCTTGATTCACTTTCCGGGCATGACGATCCCGGCATGTTCGGACGGATGTTTCCGAATCTCGAACCGCTCGCTGTCGACGACGCTCCGCTGAAGGAGCTTGCCGACGCGATGAAGGACGCCAATCCGGGTGACGCCGCCGGCAACAACACCAAGGTCCCGGCCGGGTTCACCTATCTCGGCCAGTTTGTCGATCACGACATCACGCTCGATCTCACCTCGCTCGGCGACAAGGTAGCCGATCCGCTGGGGATCGAGAACTTCCGCACGCCGGCGCTCGATCTCGACAGTGTCTATGGTCTTGGTCCGGACGGCAGCCGCCAGCTTTACGCGCGCAATCCCGGCGAGGCCAACGGCAAGACGCCGGGGCCGAAACTGTTGCTCGGCAAGACCATCAGTGTCGACGATATAACCATCACGCCGCGCAACGACCTGCCGCGCAATCCGGAAGGTTTTGCGTTGATCGGCGACCATCGCAATGACGAAAATCTCGTGGTTGCCCAGACGCACCTGGCGATGCTGAAGTTTCACAACAAGGTGTGCGACCACCTTGCCGCATCAGGGGTGCCGGCCGGTGAACTGTTTGCCCAGGCGCGCCAGACGGTGACCTGGCACTACCAATGGATGGTGCTGCATGATTTCGTGGAGCGCATCACCGAGAAGGGGATTGTCGCCAAGATCCTCGATCAGGGACGCCGCTTCTACCGCTTCAGGAAGACGCCCTATATGCCGATCGAGTTCTCTGCGGCGGCGTACCGGTTCGGCCACAGCATGGTCCGCGAGATCTACAGCCACAATCGCAAGTTCACGCCGGGCGGCGGCATTCCCGCCTCGCTTGACCTGCTGTTCAGGTTCACCGGCCTGTCGGGCGGAATCATCGGCGATCTCGCGCCTGATCCGGTGCAGCCGCCGCTGCCTATACCGGTGCTCTCCAGCAACTGGATCATCGACTGGCGCCGCTACTACGAAGTGCTGGCGACCAATCCCCCCGATGTGCGGCTCAATCCCTCGCGGAAGATCGATCCGTTCCTGATTCCCCAGCTGCACAATCTGCCGGGCGGCGGCGGCAGCCTGCCGTTCCGCAACCTCAAACGCGGCGTCATGCTCGGGCTGCCATCGGGACAGGATGTCGCCAGGGCGATGAAGATCAAACATCCGCTCACCCCCTCCGAGATCGCGAAGGGCACGGACGGTGCCGTGGCGAAGAAGCACGGCCTGCACGAGCACACTCCGCTCTGGTACTACATCCTCAAGGAGGCGGAGCAGCGCGGCGGCGGCGAAAAGCTCGGGCCGGTCGGCGCTACGATCGTAGCGGAAGTATTCGTCGGCCTCGTCAACGGCGACCATCAGTCGTATCTGTGGCTGAAGGGCAAGAACTGGAAGCCGACGCTGCCATCCAAGACTCCTGGTGAGTTTACGATGGCCGATCTGCTGCGGTTCGTCGGTGATATCAGCCCGATCGACGGCATTTCCACGGTCTAGGCGTTCGGCGCCTGCCTTCGTCTGAGGAGCTCCTGCGATTGCGCGACGCCAAGGCTCGCGCACAAGGCTCGCGCAATCGCAATGATGTTTCGCATGTCTGCATCCATCGTCATGGCCGGGCTCGTCACGGCCTTCCACGTCTTCGGGGAATGATGGAAAAGAAAGACGTGGATGCCCGGGACAAGCCCGGGCATGACGCTAGTGAGGAGCGCGCGGTTCTTGCGGCAGGCGCGCCAGTCGCCGGCATATCTCGAGTAGGCCGAGGCCGCGCTCAGCCTTGACAGCCTTTTCCCGTGACGGGCTCGCTCTTGACCACTGTTACGGGCGCGGATCAACCTGCGCTGCGTTGCGGCGCCATTGATCGATCCGGAGCTGCGCGACCGCGAGCAATTGCTCGCTGCATCGCTCACGGTCGCGCGTGCGGAGGAGATCAAAAACCTCTTTCTCACGTTTCAGGCGGCAGGCGTGACGTTCTTCCAGACGCTGCGGTGGGAGCCCTGGGGCGCGCGCAATTTCATCGTGAAGGATCCGGACGGGAATCTGCTGTTATTCGCAGGGCCTGCGGAATAGCTCTGGTCCTCCGGCGTCATTGCGAGCCAACGGGTCGGCGCGAAGCGCCGCCCGATGACAGGCTCAGCGAAGCAATCCACGCCTCCGCTTGCGGCGCGATGGATTGCTTCGTCGCTTCAGCGCAAAATTGCTCTGCAATTTTGTCGCGAGCTCCTCGCAATGACGGTTGCCGCAAGTTTCGTAGGGTGGGCAAAGCGAAGCGTGCCCACCATCACAAGCGCGGTGATAAATGGTGGGCACGGCGCAAGAGCGCCTTTGCCCACCCTACGCATTTTTGCAATGGCGGCTACGACGAGCGTCGTCCAAATCCGGCGCGCTCGCTCAGCATCGCCAGCACCGCATTCAGATCCGGCAGCACGGCCGCGCATTTCGCGCGGGTCTCTTCCGTCGGCGGCGTCATGTCCGGCACCATGATGGTGATCGCGCCGGCGGCATGGGAGGCGGCGACGCCGTGATTGGAATCTTCCACGGCGATGCAGGCTTGCGGTGGAAAGCCTAGGCGTGTCGCAGCGAGGAGATACAAATCCGGGCTCGGCTTGCCGCGCGTCACGTCGTCGAGCGTCAGGACGGTGTCGAATCGCGCGCGGATGCCGCCGAGCGAAAGGTTGCGTTCGGCGGAGCGCCGCGATGACGAGGTCACGATCGCCATCGGGCAATCGGCGGCGGCAAGCGCATCGAGCAATTCCAGCGTGCCTGGCTTGAGCGGCAGGCCGACCTCCATCAACCGGTCGCGGTTGGCGAGGAAGGCGCGGTTGATGTCGGCGAGCGGAAAGTCGGCGCCGTAGCGGTCGAGCAGCATCGCCTCGCAGGCCGGGCCGGGGAGGCCGACCATGGCGTGGCACAGCGTGACCGCGTCATCGGCGAAGCCGCCGGCCGTGAGCGCCGCGACGAGGCTCTCGAAATAGACTTTCTCGGTGTCGAGCAGCGTGCCGTCCATGTCGAGCAGGACGGCGCCGACATTCCATTTGCCGTTCATGCCGCACCCGCGCCGGCGCGCTGTTTGGCGAGTTTGCGCAGGCAGTCCGGGCAGAAACAATCGCTGCCGTCGACGGGCATCGGCATGCGGAACGCCTCGTCGCTGCACCAGCAGGGCCCGGACGGATTGCAGCCGAATTCGGTGCCGCAGCTTGCGCAGGCGAGACGGCGCGAGGATGGCTGATGTTCCATGCGATTTGTCATCAATGAGGCCGCATCCTGACGCGGAATTAATCCCGGGTTCACGCCGAAGCACGTTATATTGCGCCACTATACGCCGGGAAGAATTCTAGGGAAATCCGATGGCCCGCGATTCGCAAGCCGCCCTCGTTGCCCTCAATCGCTTCGGCTTCGGCGCGCGTGGCGGGGCCTCGGGCGATTTTCTCAATGCGGCATCCGATCCGCGCGGCTTCGTCAAGGCAGAACTCGGCCGGCCCAACGGCGCGCTGCTCGAAGTGCCGGGACTGCAGTCGACGCCGGCGCTCGGCAGGGCGGCGTTCGACTATCAGTTCGAAGTTCAACGGGCGCGCGATGCGGCCGCCAAATCGGCCGCGCCGCCGGCAGCAGGCGAGGGCGCATCGCCGCAGTCACCGGAAGCCAAGGGCCAGCGGCGAAACCTCTCGCTCAACAGCATCGCGATGGAAATGGCGCCGAAGGAGCCGCCCGCGAAGCCGCCGGAAAATGCGACGACGGCGGGCGTCGAGACGATGCAGCCTGCACCGCCAAAACCGTCGCCGCCGCGCACCGCAGAGCTCAACATTATCCAGAAAACCTTTCGCACTGAGGCGCTGGCGCGGCTGCAGCGCGCCGTCATCGCCGACGGCGGATTTGCCGAGCGGCTGGTGGTGTTCTGGTCGAATCATTTCTGCATTTCCGCGGCCAAGGGCGGGCTGGCGCAGATGTGGGCCGGCTCGTTCGAGCGCGAGGCGATCTGGCCGCATGTGCTGGGGCGCTTCGCAGACATGCTGAAGGCGGTCGAGCAGCATCCGGCGATGCTGTTCTTCCTCGATAATCAGCAATCGCTGGGCCCGGATTCGCGCGCCGGCAAGAACCGCAACCGCGGCCTGAACGAAAACCTCGCCCGCGAAATTCTGGAACTGCATACGCTCGGCGTCGGCGGCGGCTATTCGCAGGACGACGTGACGGCGCTCGCACACATCATCACGGGCTGGACCTTTGCCGGGAGGCTGGGCCAGCTCGGCGCGCCCGGCACGTTCGTGTTCAACGCCAATGCGCACCAGCCGGGCGCGCAGCGGGTGATGGGAAAAACTTACGACGCCGAAGGCGTCGCGCAGGGCGAGGCGGTGTTGGCGGATATCGCGCGCCACCCCTCGACCGCGAAATTCATTGCGGGAAAATTCGCGCGCCATTTTGTATCCGACGAACCGCCGCCGGCGCTGGTGGCGCGGCTGGCGGATGTCTTCACCAAAACCGACGGCGATCTGAAGGCGCTGGCACTGGCGCTGGTCGATTCCGAGGAGGCCTGGAAAACGCCGCTTTCCAAGATCCGCTCGCCCTATGAATTCCTGATCGCGGCCGGCCGGCTGCTGGCGCAGATTCCGAACAATCCGAACCTCTATCTCGGCGGCCTGAGGATGCTGGGCCAGCCACTATGGTCGCCGTCCGGGCCGAACGGTTTTGCCGACACCAACGCCGCATGGCTGGCGCCGGAAGGCATGAAGCTCAGGCTCGATATCTCGACGCAGATTGCTTCCAGACTCGCCGAGGGCGTCGATCCGCGCGACCTGCTCGAACTTGCCGCCGCCGACACCGCGTCGGTGGAGACGCGGCGCACCATCGAGCGGGCAGAGTCGCGGCAGCAGGCGCTGGCGCTGCTGCTGATGTCGCCGGAATTCCAGAGGAGATGATGTCGATGGAAACGAGCATGAATTGCTGCGAGGACATGCGGTCATCGGTGACGTCGCGGCGTGCCGTGCTGCTCGGCGGCGCCTCCTTTGCGGCGTGGGCCTACTTGCCGAAATTCGCGCGCGCGGCCGACGGCCGCGATCCGCGGCTCGTGGTCATCATTCTGCGCGGCGCGCTGGACGGGCTCGCGACCGTCGCGCCGATCGGCGACCCCGATTATGCCGGGCTGCATGGGGCGATCGCGTTGTCGCCAGGCGGGCCGAACGCGGCGCTGCCGCTCGACAATTTCTTTTCACTGCATCCGGCGATGCCGGAATTTTCGCGAATGTATCGCGACAAGAAGGCCGCGGTGATTCACGCGGTGGCAACGCCCTACCGCGACCGTTCGCATTTCGACGGGCAGGACGTGCTCGAAAGCGGCTTTGCCGGCCCCGGCCGGGTGCAGTCCGGCTGGCTCAACCGCGCGCTGGAAGGCCTGCCGAAAGGCGAGCGGGTGACAAGCGCGCTCGCGGTCGGGCCGGTCACGCCGCTGGTGCTGCGCGGCGCGGCGCCGACCGTCGGCTGGGCGCCGCTGGTAGTGCCGCAAGCCAGCGAGGACACCGCGATGCGGCTCGTCGAGCTCTATCAGCACCGCGATGCCGCACTGGCATCAGCGCTGAAGCAGGGCCTCGCGCTCGACAAGGCCGCGCATGGCGACGACATGAAGCCGAAACCCGGCGCTGGCGCCGGCGGCGTGGCGGCGATGCGGCTGGCGGCACGCGGCGCCGCCCGGTTGATGGGGGCCGACAACGGTCCGCGGATCGGCGCGCTCGCCTTCGACGGCTGGGACACCCATGCCAATGAAGGCGGACCCGTGGGGCGGCTGGCGCAACTGCTCGGCGGCCTCGATGGCGCATTGGCGGAATTCGAAACCGAGATGGGACCGCGCTGGCGCGACACAGTGATCGTGGCCGCGACCGAATTCGGCCGCACCGCGCGCATCAACGGCACGCAGGGCACGGATCACGGCACCGGCACGGTGGCGCTGCTCGCCGGCGGCGCGGTGAAGGGCGGCCGGGTGATCGCGGACTGGCCGGGACTGAAGCCGGCGAGCCTCTACCAGGGCCGCGATCTCGCGCCGACCACAGACCTGCGCGCGGTGATGAAGGGCGTGCTGAAGGACCAGTTCGGGCTGGCGGAAAAGGTGCTGGCGGAGAATGTGTTTCCGGACAGCGCTGCGGTGAAGCCGATGCAGGGGCTGGTGGTCTAACCTCTCCCCCGCCCTTTGCGGGGAGAGGTCGCCGCGCACTTGCGCGGCGGGTGAGGGGCAAGGCAATGCGTGGCCGCAATGAAAAGACCATCCGAATCGCAAGACGGCTGCGTGTCAATCAGACGGACGCTGAAAAGGTCCTCTGGAATCGCATCCGTAATCGTCAGATCGACGGAAACAAGTTCGCAAGGCAGCAACCGATCAGCGGCTACATATGCGATTTCGTCTGCCGTGAAAAACGTCTGCTAGTTGAAGTGGACGGCGGTCAGCACAATGAATCAGCCGCCGATGCAATACGCGACCGCCGCTTGACCGAGGAAGGTTACAAGGTGCTTCGCTTTTGGAACAACGATGTCCTTGGGAATACCGAAGGCGTTCTGACAGTAATTCAAACTGAGCTTTCGAGAGAGCGTAGCGGGTCCCCTTAACCTCGCCCCGCTTGCGGGGAGAGGTCGGATTGCGGAGCAATCCGGGTGAGGGGGTACAGGTCTCACGTCGTTCAGAACTCGTGGAAAGAGCCCCTCACCCTGACCCTCTCCCCGTGAAGGACGGGGAGAGGGAGCGGAGGGAGCCGTTTCCGCTCACTGCGTGATCCGATCCACTTCCGCCATCTCTTCCGCGCTCAGCGTCCAGCCGATCGCCTTCACGTTCTGCTCGACCTGTTCGACGCGGGTGGCGCCGGCGATGACGCTTGCGACTTGCGGGCGCTGGGCGAGCCAGGAGAAGGCGAGTTCGAGCATGGTGTGGCCGCGCGCTTGCGCGAAAGCCTGCAGCTGTTCGACGATGTCCTCGTTGCGCGCGGTGACGTAGCGGTCCTTCAGCGCGGGTGCCTTGGCGAAGCGGGTGTCGGCGGGGGCAGCAGCGCCGCGCTTGTATTTGCCGGTAAGAAGCCCGCTCGCCAGCGGGAAGAACGGCAACAGGCCGAGCTTGTATTCCGTGGCTGCCGGCAGCAGATCGTTTTCGATGCCGCGCACCAGGAGGCTGTATTCGTCCTGGCAGGAGACGAAGCGGCTGACGTTCATCTGCCGCGCCAGCATTTCGGCTTCCGCAATGCGCCAGGCCGGAAAGTTCGAATTGCCGATGTAGCGGACCTTGCCCTGGCGCACGAGATCGTCGAGCGCGCGCAAGGTCTCTTCCATCGGCGTCAGGGGATCATAGTCGTGCTGTTGGTAGAGATCGATGTAATCGGTCTTCAGCCGCGTCAGGCTGGCCTCGACCGCGGACATGATGTAGCGGCGCGAGGCGCCCTGCTTGGTGCCGTCGGTCGCCATCGGTTTTGCGTACTTCGTCGCCAGCACGATGTCCTTGCGGCGGTCGCCCAGCACCGTGCCGAGCACGGTCTCAGAGCCGCCCATGCCGGCGTAGATGTCGGCGGTGTCGAACAGGGTGATGCCGAGGTCGATCGCCTTGTGGATCACCTTGCGCGAGGTCTCCAGATCGGTGCGCTGGCCAAAGTTGTTGCAGCCGAGGCCGACGGCGGAAACGCGCAGGCCGGAGCCGCCGAGATTGCGAATTTGCATGGATCGATCCTGTGGGATGGTCGCGGGAGGGGACGCATTGTGGCCCGTGCCACTTCGCCTCGCAAGAAGCGGTGTCCCCGGCGCCCACGCTTGGCAGCTATGCGGCACAAAAAGATGCGGCCCCGGTCAGACGCGGCGACTGACGGGGACCGCTGGGGGCGCGTGATCTGAGACGGGGGGCCTGATCAGACGCAGGGGCAGGCTAGCCGCGTTTTGTTACGCCGCCGTGACACCGGGACTTATCCACAGGCTCGATGTCGCCAGCCAACTCCCAGGACAGCTAACCCGTTCACGACCCACGCTCGGCAGCTCTGACAATTCCGGCACAACGAATTCTTGAATCTCAGGCGTCTCAAAAAGATTCAAATGATACGCCTGGCGGCAAGCAACGATACAGGTTGTACCGCCTATGCTAGGATGACCAAGGGCGAATGCGCTTGGAGGGTCAAATGGTCTCCGGCTATCTCCGCCTTTTATCGGCGGCTCAGGTCTGTGCGGTAATTTTTTCGGCAGGTGCGGCGCAAGCCCAGCAGGGCGACGGCGCAACCACGCTCTTCAACAATGTCAGAATATTCGACGGCAAGGGCACATCGTTGTCAGAACCAACGAACGTGCTGGTTCGCGGCAACCTGATCGAAACAATTTCCCGAGCGCAGATCGCGGTTGACCGGCGCGCCGACACACGCGTCATCGAAGGCGGCGGGCGCACGTTGATGCCGGGTCTGATCGACAATCATTGGCACGCGATGCTGGCGCGCACCACCCCGGCAGAGGCGTTCGGTGACGTCGGTTTCAACAATCTCGTGGCTGGCGACGAAGCGACAGACACTCTGATGCGCGGCTTCACCACCATTCGTGACGTTGGTGGGCCGGCGTTCGGTCTCAAGCGCGCCATTGATGAGGGCATCGTCAAGGGACCGCGTATCTATCCGTCCGGCGCCATGATCACTGTCACGAGCGGGCACGGGGATTTCCGCCAGTTGACCGATCTGCCGCGGACGATCGGCGGCATGCTCACCCGCATGGAGCAGATCGGTGGCGCCGTGGTTGCGGACAGCCCTGACGAGGTGCGCGTGCGCGTCCGCGAACAGCTCATGCAGGGCGCCTCCCAAGTCAAGTTGACGGCAGGCGGCGGAGTGTCGTCACCCTTCAGTCCGATCGACGTCACCACCTTCACCGAGCCCGAACTGCGCGCCGCGGTCGAAGCGGCTGAGAATTGGGGCACGTACGTTGCTGCGCATGCCTTTACGCCGCATGCGATCCGGGGGGCTATAGCGGCTGGCGTGAAATGCATCGAACACGGCACCTTGATGGACGAAGCTACCGCCAAGCTGATCGCCGAGAAGGGCGTTTGGCTCAGCCAGCAGCCGCTCCCCGACGCCTTGAGGCTGGGCTTTCCCGAGGGTTCCGTCCAGCGTGCCAAGGCGGAGGAGGTCTGGCCCGGCATAGCCAGGTCCTACGAGTTGGCGAAGAAGTACAAGATCAAGACGGCGTGGGGCACCGATGTGCTGTTCTCCCGCGAGCTGGCGCAACAACAAGGGGCAATTCTGGCCTCGCTTGCCCGTTGGTACACGCCCGCTGAAGTGCTGGTCATGGCGACATCGACAAACGCCGAACTGCTGGCGCTGTCCGGAAAGCGCAATCCCTATCCGGGAAAGCTCGGTGTCGTGGAGCAGGGCGCGCTCGCCGATCTGGTCCTTGTCGACGGCAATCCACTGGAAAACATCGGCCTGATTGCCGATGCCGCCAAAAACTTCAAGATCATCATGAAGGACGGCATGATCTACAAAAATACGCTCACCCGGTGAGAAATCTCCATCGGTCCTCCGCTCGATCGAGTTAGAACAGCTTGCGGTAAACGACGAAGCCGGAACGCTCCGCCACCTTGTCGTAAAGCTGCATCGCGGTGTGGTTGGTTTCGTGCGTCTGCCAATAGACGCGCGATCCGCCGGCGAGCTTGGCCTGTTCGTAGACGCCGTTGATGAGCGCGCGGCCGACGCCCTTGCCACGCGCGTCGGCGCTCGTGAATAGATCCTGCAGATAGCAGTTCGGCTCGATCATGGTCGTCGAGCGGTGAAACAGATAATGCGTCAGCCCGAGCAGCTCGCCGCCGCTCTCGGCGACCAGCGCATGCACCGGTTCGTAGGCATCGAAGAAGCGGGCCCAGGTCATCGCCGTGATCTCGGGCGCCAGCGCGGTCGGACCCGAGCGGCCGTAGAAGGCGTTGTAGCCGTCCCACAGCGGCAGCCATTGCGCGTAGTCCTGACGGGTAACGAAGCGGATAGTGAGGTCGCCGGACATGCGAGATTTCCGTTGTGGTGGGAGAGGAGAGCATCGCGAACGCACGCTGCGGAGGTCCCTTACTACAGGCGCGGAGGGAAGCGATCAACTTTGCTGAGGTGTGCAGTCGACTCCCTCTCCCCGTTCTTCACGGGGAGAGGGTTGGGGTGAGGGGCTCTATCCGCGAGTCGCGTGCGTGGTGAGGCCTGTACCCCCTTGTATCTGCACGGCCAAGATTTGTGCGATGGAAGCGACTTAGCGTCTTGGCCGGTGGCCACCGGCCAAGACGCGTGGCGATGTCGCCCGTTCCCCCTCCGGCTACAACCGTGGGTGAGCTTT
>NZ_JBWBWM010000024.1:0-136901 GCF_056174665.1 Bradyrhizobium sp. WYCCWR15520 | reverse complement strand
ATCGAAAATGAAGCAAAATCGCCTCCGAGACACCGCCTACGGCGTCGTTCAGACCTCGGAAGTCGCCGCATCCTCGCGCCGATCAAGAAAATCGCTCCTGCAATCAGCTTTTTCAGCAGCCTGCTAGGGAAAGGGGGCGGCTGAGGCTGTCTCGGAGTATCATACTTTGCCGATGTCCGGTCGGCACGGAATCGCAACGCAAAGCTAAATGGGATCGTTCCTAAGCGGCCCTGACCGGGACCGGTCAGGACCGCACCTGCGGCCCTGGGGGCGGCGGAGGAATGGAGCCACAGGCTCACATTCGATTCCCTTTGATAAGAAAGGTTCCAATCGTCAGCCGCCTGCATCGAACTGTTCAAAAGTGCACCGGTGCTGCGCGATGACGGCAAAGCTGCGGGCGAGAAGTTCAGGATAATTCATTTCCAGCGCGCTGCTAGGACCGATCCTAATCAATAGGGATCGGCTTGAATGCTCAACGACGCGGACAGCTATCAGGGGGCGGCGGCAAGGCCGGCGAAGCGGCGAGAGACGATCAGCCGGCCCGGCCGATCGACAAATTCAATTTCAGAAAATCGCGATGCAATCGAAGAACTCGCTTCCGCACTGTTCGATGCCCGCGTCAGCGCGCGGCCTGTGTTGTTAGAGATTTTCGCCAAGCATATTCGCGGTAGGCAAGGTAGATCGGGACGTCTTAGGGGAACGTCTTAAGCAACCTTTGGGAGCGGTACGCCCGTCCGCTCAAAGTATCGCTTAACCAGCGAGCTTGAGCGATCCCCAGTTAGATACGCCGACAACGCTTTCCGGTCGCCATCGAGAAACATCGATAGTGCGACCTTGCTGACTACCCAGATGCCGCCCCCGACGCGCCTACCCAACCTGTGCTGCACGCACCAGCTGCGAACCGTGCTTTCGGACTTGCCGGCCCGAAGAGCTGCCTGGCTGAGGCTAATGCCTTCGCGGGCATCGAAGGGCACGAGAACCATCCAACGATTTTCCTCTGGCTCCCTCATTTGACCTCCGAAGCTAGAATGGCGCCGGATTGGTCTCCTCGCCGATAGGTTAGGGCCGACTGCCGACGGACCGCCGCGGTGCTGTCGGTCAGGGCAACCACACCGCCGCATTGGCCGGACAGGGCTAGTCTCCCGCTGCCATCCCGTGAGGCCGGCGCCAATGAGAGCCAATCGGCCCGATGGTCCTTCAGGCGAGTTCGGCGGCCCGTCATCGCGGACCTCCGACCTCTCCATAGGCGCCCTGATCCTCCATAGGCGCCCTTGTTTCAGAAGGGGCGCCTATGGCGCCAATAGGCGCCAATGGGGAGTTGCCCGTACCACCGCTGGCGTGTGAAAAGTCGGTCAGGCTGAGTACAAACTTCGAACCAGGCCCAAAACCCTCCCTCGACGTTCTCACCCCAAGCGCGTCTCGGGCGTCTCGGAAGGCCTTGCTCTTGCTCAGCCGCTTGTCGTCCTCAAGCAATGCCGCCGCCCGGGCATGACGCTCGACCTCCAGAACGTCCACCGGACCGGCCGAGAGGATGTCCCTCAGGAACTGCATGACGTCCTCCTTGCCGCCGCCCGACTGTCCCTTCTTGGCTCCGCGGTTCTCCGAGGCAGACAGCGCTTCGTCGATCGACTCGCTGACGTGGTTGCCCTCGAACATGACATTCGATGACATGCCGTCGTCGCCGACCAGGCGCTGCTCGAGCCGGAAGGCCAACCCCTTGCACTTCTTGCCGAGGTTATTCTTGGCCTGGAGCAAGAACCGCCGCTCGTCGTCCTCCGGATCCTCGATCACGGCGAACGCCGCTCGGGCCGCAGCCACGAACGCGATCGACCCGGCGAACCGGTTCAAGGCGCTCTGGTTGCCGCCACCTCCACCCTTGTTGAGGTGCGTCACGGCGACCACGGCGATGCGCAGACGGTTAGCCATGTCGGCCAACGGCTCCAGGACTTCCCGGGTCTCCACGTTCCCGTTGCCGTCGCTGCCACCCATGTATGCCGAGATCGGGTCGACGATGATCAGTCTGACCGTGCCGATTGTCCTAGCCATCTCTTCCAAGAGATCGACGTCGGTTTTCAAGCTGAACGTCTTCCGACCCGTTCCGTCTGGCTTGGTCGCGGCTGATACGATGTGAACGCGGTTGCGGTCCGCTCCCGCCGCCATGAGGCGCGGGATGATGGTGTCTTGCACGCCATCCTCCGCGGACATGAAGATGACGTCTCCCGAAAGTGTCGAGCCTTCGCCACAAGGCCAGTAACCACCGTTCGAGACGGTGGCCGACAAGAATGCGGTCAGCTGGCTCTTGCCGAGCCCAGGCGGACCACCCAGCAGCACAAGCTTTCCTTCCGGGATCCGGCCCGGCCAGACCCACACAAGCTTTTCCGGCTCCAGATCACTTGCGCGATGACGACGCTCCTGACAATGTTCGGTTCGGTCGCCCTGCTGGTGTCTGTGATCGCCGCGAAGCCTGCTCCCCTGTACGTGTGGAACGCCTCAGAGAGTGCCCCGCTTGGGCTCTATCGCCTGCAGCCCGCCGGCACGTTGTTTGTCTCCGAACTTGTCGCAGTCCTGCCGCCGGAGCCGCTTGCTGCGTTCCTAGCTGAGGGCGGCTATCTGCCGCGCGGCATGCTAATGCTGAAGCGCGTCCTCGCAGTCCCCGGGCAAACGGTTTGCAGGAATGGCCTCACCATTACCGTCGATGGAATTGGACTTGGCGAGGCGCGCGATCGCGACAGACGTGGCCGTCCGCTCCCAACCTGGCAGGGCTGCCGCGTCGTCGCGCGAGATGACGTCTTCCTCATGAATTGGCAGTCGTCCGATTCGCTGGACGGCCGCTACGTCGGACCCATCGCGGCGTCTGCAATCATCGCCCGCGCGCTGCCGATGTGGACGGATGGAGAGAACTAACCGTGTGTTGCTCACGCTCTCAAATAGCAGCGCCTCTAACCCATCGGATGCAGCCGCATTCCTCCATCCCGGCCAGAGCTAGCAGGGCCGCGGCATCGGGTGACCGTCGAAGTCGACCACTTGACCGCCTCGCGAGTACGTCGCCAACGGCCTGCCGTCAGCACGTCGGTGGAATCGTAGTCAATCGCGTGCTGTCGGGACTTTTCGCACGTGGGATTGTGAAGAGGAGGGAGCACGATCAAACGAGCCACGGACGGCAAGGGAAAAACGCCGCCTTCGGTCGGGCGCATGTGGTTGATGGCGTTGAGGTTCTACGAGGCGACGAGAGTGGTCATGCCGTCGCTGCACGCCGAAACCTCAGACAAATCAAGGCATCGAGGGCCGTCGGTCTTTGAAAATTGGCGATGAGGTATCATGAGTCAGCGCGACAATGAAATTCGCGTCCGTCCCGGACGCATTCGCGACAGTGGGCGTGGCCTGTCGCGTCCGAAGAGCTTTGTCGGCCAGGTCATGCGCGCCGCAAAGAAGGCAGGACATGTCGGCCACAGTTTTGGTCGCGGCAAGGGCGGTGCGAGCCGGTCCCGCTTCGGTCGGGGCCGGGGTGCTGCGCTTTCCCTGTCGTTGCGATCGACCTCACGACGTGTGGTGATGAAGGCGCGCGTGGTCCGTCATCACGGCGCGCGCTTTCGCTCGGCGCCGCTATCCAAGCACATCACCTATTTGAAGCGCGAGGGCGTGACGCGGGACGGAGCGGAAGCCCGGATGTTCGACGCGACGTCGGATAAGGTAGACGAACGCGCTTTCGCCGAGCGCTGCAGGGACGACCGGCATCATTTCCGCTTCATCGTTTCTCCGGAGGATGCCGCCGAACTCGGCGATCTCCGCACCTTCACGCGCGAGCTGATGACCGATGTCGCTCGGGATCTCGGAACCAAACTGGATTGGATCGCGGTCGATCACTGGAACACCGACAACCCGCATATTCATGTCCTGATCCGCGGGCGTGCCGAGGACGGTCAGGATCTGGTCATCAGCCGGGATTACATCAGCCGCGGGTTTCGGGATCGTGCCGCCGAGCGCGTTACCCTCGAGCTTGGACCGCGCAGCGAGCAGGAAATCCGGTCTGCCCTGGAAAGGGAGGTTGAGGCCGAACGTTGGACGAGCCTCGATCGGGCGTTGCGTGTTGCCACAGACGAGGGGGCGGGCGTGGCAGACCTTCGCCCCAGTGCATCAGGCGAAGACCCCGAACTCCGCCGCCTGATGGTCGGACGGGCGGCCAGGCTGGAACGTCTCGGTCTTGCCGAGCAGATCGCACCCGGCTGCTGGACCCTCAAACCCGGTATTAAGGACAAGCTGCGTAATCTCTCGCTTCGCAGCGACATCATCAAGACGATGCATCGGGCGATGAGCGGCGTCCACCGCGAGCCGGATGTCGCAGGCTTTGCGCTGCACGGCGACGAACCGGTAGATGCGGTACTCGGCCGCCTTGTCGAGCGGGGACTACATGACGAGCTGAGAGGCTCGGCCTATGCGATCGTCGAGGGCGTTGATGGACGGACGCATCACATCAGATTCGCTGATATCGAAATGACCGGCGATGCCACGCCCGGCGCGATCGTGGAGGCGCGGACATATGACGATGCGCAGGGGCGCAAGCATCTCTCGCTCGCCACGCGATCGGATCTCAGTATTGAGGCCCAGGTCACGGCGCAGGGAGCGACCTGGATTGACCGACAGTTGATTACCCGAGATTCTGAAGTGAGCAGCACCGGATTTGGTATCGCAGCACGGGATGCGATGGAACGCCGGATAGATCATCTCGTCGGCGAAGGCCTTGCGCGGCGACAGGGGCAGCGGGTTATCTTCGCTCGCGATCTGCTCAAGACCTTGAGACAACGGGACCTTGATGCAGCTGTCGCAAGGCTCTCCGTCGAGACCGGGCTGCTCCATCGTCCTTCATCTGAGGGTGAGCATGTGGCTGGCATCTATCGTCAACGCCTGATCCTGGCGTCGGGCCGGTTTGCCATGATCGACGATGGAGTTGGCTTCCAACTCGTCCCCTGGCGACCGGCATTGGAGCAGCATCTTGGTCGAGACGTATCAGGCGTCGCAATCGGAGGACGAGTGACCTGGAGCCTTGAAAGGAAAATCGGTCTCGGTATTTGACGGCAGCCCGGCCGTTTCGCACCAGCCCCGCGAGATGCTTCGATCCATCGTCGCTCCAAAATCGCGCACAGGCTTGATCAGTTTTTGTACGCGGATCTGTCCAAACATACGACAACCGCGGTTGGGCGATTGCTCAGAGACGCGAGTGCCTTCTTTTGTAGGCCACGTTCTTGGCGGGCAGGGCACCCTCGGCAGCTAACGTCGATCAGATGCGTAATGCAGGCGCGATTGCGGGTTCAATCGCATTGAGACAAGGTTCACCATGAAACCCAGAATAGGCGTTTACCTATCGGAAGAAATGGCCGCGCGGTTGGCAGCAGCAGCCAAGCGTCCCGGCACAAGCAAGTCGGCACTCGTTGAGGCCGCTCTCGCTCAGTTCTTCGGCGCCGACGATGACACCAACGATCTCCCGATAGATCGTCGCCTTTCACTTATGAGCCGTCAACTCGAAGAGCTCGATCGCAGTCTTAGAATCGCAAATGAGACCGTCGCCCTTCAGGCGCGCTTTCATCTCGCCGTGACGCCCGTTCTTCCTGCAGCGGACCAACGCGCGGCCTGCGTACTTGGGTCCGAGCGCTTCGACGAACTTGCCGCGCAGGTCAAACGCCGTGTTCAGCTGGGAACGTCGCTCATGCAGGAGACGATGGATCGGCTCGATACGACGAAACGCGACACTGCGATGATTGCTCTCCGCGGAGCGGCGCCGCAGACATGCTCCCCAGTTCAAAAGCCAGCTCTCGCCGCGTCAAGTCTGTTTGGTGACAAAACAGAGCCATTCGCTGCCGTCCGGGAGGGCGGTAGCCTGTTCAACTTTCCAGGGAAGGCAGGAATACCCTTGCAATGAACCGCATACGAGGCGGCAAACTGTCAGCGCACCGAGACCACCTCGACAGCATGGCCGTGAGACTGCGCGCCGACGTATGGGAGGCCTGGCGCAAAATTGGCGTCTGATTATGTGCGTGTTCTGCCCGTTCGTTGCTGCTTACTACCTCTCGTTTCTGTTCCGGACCATCAATGCGACGGTCGCTGGCTCTTTGACGTCGGAATTTGGCCTTGGCGCTGGCGATCTTGGCCTACTGACCTCTGTTTATTACCTGACGTTCGCGGCAGCCCAGATTCCGATCGGCATCTTGTTGGACCGATATGGTCCGGGGCGAATCCAAAGTGCCGTGATGGTCGCGGCAGCTCTGGGCGCGGCATTATTTGCCGTCTCCGACAATTTTTGGCTGCTCCTCGGCGGTCGAGCGCTGATCGGTCTTGGTGTCGCCGCATCATTGACGGCCGGCTTGAAGGCCCTCGTGCTCTGGTTTCCCAGGGAACGTGTAGCCCTCCTCAACGGTCTGATGATTATGTTGGGGGCCTTGGGTGCTCTGACGGCAACTTTGCCTGCGGAATTCCTGCTGGTCTCGGTAGGCTGGCGAGGATTGTTCGAGCTACTCGCGCTTGTCTCGGCCGGATGCGCTCTTGTCATCTACCTTGTCGTGCCAGAGATGCCGGCAGCTATATCGGCGACGGGCGGACCTACTCATGTTAGTCTGAAGACCGTTTACGCCGATCCACGCTTCTGGCGCCTGGCCCCACTTTCGGCGACCTGTATCGGGACGGCTTGGGCGCTCCAGGGACTGTGGGCGGCACCGTGGCTCAGCGATGTCGAGGACCTCGACCGGTCGGAATTGCTCTGGCATTTGCTTGTCATGGCAATCGCATTGAGTTTGGGCGCGCTTGTGTGGGGCGTCGCGGTCGATCGATTGCGCCGACGTGGTGTCGGACCGCGGGCGCTGTTGGGCCTTGTCGCCATGATTTTTATCGCGGCTCAGTTGGCATTGATCCTGCGATTGCCGCTCCCATCCTATGTCCCGTGGATCGTCGTGGCGGCGGTCGGTGCTGGAACTGTCCTCAGTTACGCGATCCTGGCCGAGTATTTCCCCACCGAACTGGCGGGTAGGGCCAACGCGGCGCTGAACCTCTTCCACATCGGTGGCGCGTTTGTCGTGCAATATGTGACGGGCTTAGTGGTTCAGCTTTGGGCTCCCACAGATGGGCACTATCCTGAGATCGCTTACCAGACCGCGTTTGCTTTCAACGTCGGCCTTCAGGTCGCGGCTGCGGTCTGGTTTGCTCGAACTTGGGTGCTGGCGCGATTGCCGGGAGCCGTATGCGGCGTGCAGTATTCTGCAGCAAAGCCCGAGTTTCCTCGGACTCGCTTTCGTCCCGCAGGATGCCAACCGACGGCTGCGCCGGCACGTCGAGCGAACGGGACCTAATCTGATTTAGTTTTAGGATTAGTCTCGGGGTCCTATTTACGCGCAGGAAGTCGATGTGTACGCGCGGGGAGTCAAAGCCAAAAAATCCCACGCTTATCGCGGTGGCCCGAAGACTGCCGTTCCGTATGGTAAGTGAGAGGACGTGCGCTTCGGATATTTGCGTCGATTTGATCGCCCGCCAATTCCTTTAAGCGGACGTCTGGTGCGTCTCTGCATGTCTTAAACATGCCCAGTAGTAGATATCTTGAAAAAGCGGTGCAGTGGCAACCGGCACGGCAACCCGGCCTAGTTCGAATATTCGGAGCTTAAAGTGAATTGCAACCTTTCCGCTACTAGCGCCTGGAGTTGCCAAAGCGATTCGTCGTGAATGTCCAGTTCCTCTAATCGGGATACAGTTTCCCTGAGGTACTCCGCGCAGGAGCCCCAATGTCCCGCAGCTGATGCCAGAATGTCGGCGGCCTCTTCTAACGGCAACTTCCCAGAGTAATGTGGGCTTTGGCGGTCTACCACCATTCCGAGAGCCCGGATCGGACCTTCATCCGTTTCAGCTGTCATCCACCGCGGTACGTTCACAGCCGGTTTGACCACCATTTCGCGCCGAAATAGGGCATTCAGGCTCGCCGAGACCTGATCGGGCGGAAGCCTAAAGATCATGCCTTTGCATCTGCCGCCGCGATCAAGCGCGAGCATCAGTCCCGGCTTATCGCGGGTGCCCCGAAAGCGGGCCACCCGAAAGCAAAACGCCCGATGCCATCCCCGGACTGTAGCTATTCGGCTTTCGGTAAATTCACATACCGGCTTCCAAAGAAGCGAACCATACCCAAAGAGCCAGACATCACCGGCTGGAGCGTGGCCCAGAACGTTGCCTATAGCCACGTCGTAATCTTCATCGGTCATGTAGACTGCGCCGGGACTAGGGCCTGCATCCTCGACCACGCGCGTGGTGCGTGCCACAAGATCGAGTGTGAGCGCCATCTCTCGAAGCGTTGTCGGCATAAAGCTGTCCCTATGGAGAGGCGATGAAAACTACTGCATTTTGCTCTAGCTTAGCGGATATGGATAAGACGCATACTAGACCTCCTTGGAGCTAATCGGAATCTACAGAAGGCAGTGAATTCCGGCAGTGTTCCTGTCATAGGCAGGGCCTTCCGTGACAGGACGGAGCGAACCTCACGCGACAAAGCTCGCGAATTGCAAGACGCCGCGTTCGAAGCCAGTCTTGATGTACATCAAACTGTCGGGGGGCAAAGCGGCTAGTAGTAAGATCTTTCTAGCCAGCGTCGGAGCGCGACATGATAAAATGTGGTGCAAAATGCCTGATCATTACCAGTCTTGCCGCTGGTTTCGCTGCTGCGGCTCAGGCTGAAGACTCCGACATCGGTAAGTCAGAATTTCAGTCTTCGTGCGCGAGTTGTCATGGTACGGATGCAAAGGGCAAAGGACCGGTCAGCGACCAGCTTAAGATACCGCCTCCCGATTTGACGATGTTGGCCAAGAACAACAACGGAGTCTTTCCCACGGACGCTGTTTACGAAACCATAGATGGATTGAAAAAAATTCCCGCTCACGGCACTCGTGAAATGCCAATTTGGGGGGAACGATTCAACCCCGTTATCAACTTGCCTCACTATGTTGATCCGACTTATTGGAAGATGGCCGGGCCGGAGCAAGACCCGGAAGTCGTCGTGCGAAAACGCATCCTCGCTGTTATCGATTATCTGAGTCGTGTTCAGCAAAAGTAGCAACCGACGAGCATCAGATTACTTGCCCGTCCTGCTGAGCGCCTTCTAAAGCGGAGGGCAAAAAAGTTCGGAACATCGCTGACCGCTACCTTGAGGCCGGGGCGCCCGGGACTTTTGCTGCCCTGCTTGCCAAACCTCGATGTCCGAAGTGGGTCTTGGCTGTGTGGAAACGCGAAGGTGCTCAATCGCGATAGAACAAAATGTTCGCCAAGGCCCTCCCTTATATGCAGATAGAGGCGCGACGTCTTGGATTTGAATCGATCTGAGAAAATCATTCTCGTCATGTCTCGATTTTTTGCGTCTTTACACAGCCAGGGTCAGAAGTCGTCTTCCGCATCAAGAAGGTCCGCTCCTCCGCAAAAAGCGGACATCACCTAATTTGCTTCAAGGCAGTAAGAATTCGGGCTGGCAATGAGGATTACACGAACTTCTACGCGCTCAGTTCGTGAAGTAAGGCCTCTGCATTCTTCAAGTCGGGTGTGTCGAAGCCCTCGGTGAACCAACCGTAGATCTGCGCGAGGAGACCGTGTGCTTCGTCGCGCTTGTCTTGGTCGCGCCAGAGCCGGGCCAGGCTGATGGCGGAGCGGAGTTCCCAGAGCTTCGCCTCCTGCTGGTGCGCGATCGCGATGGCCTGACGAAAGTCGGCCTCCGCCTCGGCCTCAGCGTCTTGGCGAGTGGTCCGCAACAGCTGGCCTCGGCGACATCGCAGTTCGGCCTCGAACCACCGCACGCCCGATTTCTCGGTTAGAGACAAAGCCTCAAATAGTCGGCCGAGCCCGTCTTCGGGCGTTCCCGTCTTCATGTGCGCCGTCGCAAGCTGCGCGAGGTAGAACGGAAGCGTCCACGCCGCGCCGGACGCTTGGAATCCTTCGATCCCGAGCCGGAGCAGACTCATCCCGGTGTCTGATTCGCCGGCCTCGACCAAGGTCCAGCCGCGATACGCCGTTCCCATCGCGAGAAAGAAGGCAAAGCCCTGCTCGGTAGTAAGCGCAATCAGCTCATCCGCCAGCAGGCGCACGGTCCGCGGATCGTCGAGCACGAAATACAGCCGGCAGGCGACGCTTAAGGCGAATGCGAGGCTGATGGGGTGCGACAGCTCGCGCGCCTCTGCCAGGGCTTCCCTGCTACGCGCCCGGGCCTGGTCGACGAAGCCTAGAAGCCCGAGCGTCAGCGAGAGGAAGGAGAGCATCGCCACGCGGGCGTTCTCGGCGAACAGAAGCGTCAGAGATCGATGCTGCGTGGGATCGTAAAGTGCGAGCCCCTGCTCGAGATGCGCGCGCGCCAAGCGCAACTCTCCGCGATGGAGCCAACTATCGCCGACCGCCCGATGACCGGCCACCATGGCTGCCCTGTCATTTTGTCGTCCGGCCAACTCGAGCAGTTCTTCGGCGGCGCGATGCGATAGTTTCGTCTCGGCGCGCACGTGGTGATGAACGAACTCGCCCCACAACGCCTTAAGCAGATTCGGCGTGTCGTTCAGCTGCTCGCACAGACGACGCGCCCGCGCGTAGGACTTTCCGGTCTCTTCGGCCGCATGGCCCTTCGCGGCGATCAGCGCCCCGCCGATTGCGAGTTGAAGTTGGAGTTCGGTACGCTGGCTCTCGGCAGCGTTCGGTAGATGGGACAACAAGTCGAGCGCCTTCCGCATCTGTCTGATCGCTTCGGCCGTGGCCGAGCGCGCCTTGGAGCGTTCGCCGGCTTCCTGCCAATAGGAAACCGCCTTCTCGATCAGACCGGCATTTTCAAAATGGTGCGCGAGGATCTCGGGTTGCGCTTCGGCCGTTGTCGCGAGCTTCTCCTCCAGTACGCCAGCGATACGGGCGTGCAACTGGCGACGCTGGCCGCGCAGCAGCGTGCCGTATGCCGCGTCCTGCACCAATGCGTGCTTAAAGAGGAAATTGGCCTCGGGTGGTTCGCCGCGCCGAAACACCAACCCGGCACCTGTCAGCCGCTCGAGCGCCGATCGCAGCTCGCTCTCGCTTCGGCGCGCGGCGGCGAAGAGCAGATCGTAGGAGAACTCTCGGCCGATGGCCGCGCCGAGTTGCGCGACCTCCTTGGCGACCGGGCCAATACGGTCGAGCCTCGCCATCAGCGAGGCGTGCAAGGTGGGCGGCACTGCGAGCCCCGGAACCGGCGCAGTGGAGACGGCGCGCTCGACCCCGGTAGCACCCGCTTCGAGCACAGCCTTGGTCAGTTCCTCGACGAATAGCGGTACACCGTCCGTTCGCTCGGCGATCTCAGTGACGAGCTCGGGCGGCAGTCCCCGGTCGCCAGTCATGCTCCGGATCAGAGCGGCGCCCGCCTCATGATCAAGGCGGTTCAGAACCATCGTGCTGACATGTGACTTTCCGGTCCAAATGGACTGAAACTCGGGACGGAAGGTGATCAGCGACAGCACCGGCAGGGTCGCCACCCGATCGATGGTCCGGTCCAGCAACTCGCGCGAGCTCGGATCGATCCATTGCGCGTCTTCGAAGACCATCATGACTGGGTGTCGCCGGGCCAGACCTTCGAGCTGCCGAAACAAGGCGTCGAAGGTCTTCTCTTTCTTTCGCTGTGGCGTAAGGGCAATCGGCAGATATCGCCCGCCGGTCGGGATCGATAGCAGGTCGGCTAGGATTGCTACGTCCTCGTCGGGCGGCAACGCCGGGGCTAGCACCGCCTGCAGCTTGTTGAGCCTGTGCTCCGGCGTGTCCTCGCGCTCGAACTCGAGGGTGCGCTGGAGCTGAGCAATGAAGGGATACAGCGGGCTGTCCTGATGATGCGGCGAGCAGAAATACCGCAAGCGAGTGTGCGGCTCGGCCTCGATGCGCTCCTGGAGGGCCGCGACGAGGCGCGATTTGCCGATCCCCGGCTCGCCCGCCAGCAACACTACCTGGCTAGTGCCCGTCCTGGCACGCTGCCAATGCTGCACCAGGAGCTCGAGCTCCTCCTCGCGCCCAACCAATGGCGTGAGCGCTGCCGCGTGGAATGCCTCGAAGCGGCTTTCCGCCGTTCCCTCACGCAGCACCCGCCAGGCGCGCACCGGGGCGGCGAAGCCCTTCAGCATCACCGCGCCGAGATCCTCGTAATCAAAGAGCCCGCCGATGAGCCGCCTCGTATCATCGGCGATTACCACCCCGTCGGGCTCGGCGAGCGCTTGCAGTCGGGCCGCCAGGTTCGGCGTTTCGCCGAGTACCGCCTGCGGCTCGGCAGCCTCGCTGCCGATCAGGTCGCCCACGATGACGAGACCAGTCGCAAGTCCGAGGCGAACCCGCAGCTCGATATCTGTTGGGGCGCTCGGTGCATGCCGGGCCAAGGCAATCTCTAGCGCGGCGTGCACGGCGTTCTCGGGATCGTCCTCGTGCGCCGAAGGATGACCGAACAGGATCAGCATGCCATCGCCGATGTAGCGGCTGATGGTACCTCCGTACTTGCGAACGATGGCAGCCACGCCATCGCGGTACTCGGCGATAATCTCCCGCAGATCTTCCGGGTCGAGCTTGGTCGCAAGCGCCGTCGAGCCGACGAGGTCGCAGAACATCACTGTGAGTTGACGGCGCTCGGCGGAAGAACTTGGCGCGGGTGACAAGGTAGAGGGCTCCGTGACCCGCACCATGGTGGACGTCGACACTCGAGCCGCTGCCGATACTCGCGCGGCTTCCGTCTCCGTGAGCGCTGCGCCGCAGTCGCCGCAGAACCTTTTACCTGACGGGTTGTCGGCTTCGCACGCAGCGCAGCGCACGAATAGCGGCGCGCCGCAATCGCCGCAAACCTTGTTACCCTTTGGGTTGACTCTGCCGCAGCTCGGGCAATCCATGTCGCACCCGATCTAATTGCTGATCTACCTGAGCTCTCATCGGTTTCCCCTCTAAGAGCCGACCTTCAGAGCGCGACATTGCTCCTTGGTTCCGGCAGTTCCGGGCGAATGCAAGTGGGAAGCTTCTTGGTTGCTGCATTTGCCATTTCGAACGCAGCTGCGACTCGCGCGATCATGAGCAGTTTGTGCATGGCAAGCTCCCTAGAAAACAGGGACATTCGCACCACGACTTTCAGCAACAATCTTAGTCCAATCCGATCGCATCAAATGTGTTCCGGCTCACATCGTTCGGTTTGTACGCTCCTCGCAGCCTTAGGCTTCAACTTGCATGACCTCCAACCGAGCATCGTGCTGCTCAAGCGAGCACAGAGACAACGTGCGGTATGTCGAGGCATGAACGTCCAGAGAGGACTGGCGTCGATAAACGGGCGTCGGCAGACGAACCGAACACCTCAACGGTCAGACGGTCAGCAAATCAATCGACGTCGGTGATAAATGAATAAGACAAGTCGAGCCCAATGTAGCCCAATGTCTTGTGTGGGATCATATGCGGCGGTGTAGGCCGGCGCGGATCGATGTCCGGTCTGCCGCTGACAGCCGACATGACAACGGCTTAAGCGTTGTTCAGCTTAGGGCCAGGAGCAGTCTATGTCCTATAAACTTTTCCGTTCCGGTCGTGCTCCAAACTTCCAATTCTTTGCAAGGGCCATACGCAATCTCGATGCGAAGAGTGGGGTGGGCAGCCATTGAGAGCTTAAAGTGAACATATATCTTGTTGAGAGATATCGCCAAATGGCGCTTCCAGTGCGGAATTTCCCTTCGACTTATACTCAAACAAGCCGCGGCAACAACCAGCGCGATTATCGCAACAGCAATACCGGATGGCTTTAGAGATCAATTTGCTCGCCTGGATGTCCGAAAATACTCGCGCTCGGCAGGATGGCTTGCCTGCGGTTTACGCAGGCATTTTAATTCCGTGCCATGTCCGCAACCAGAATACTTTGGGGCCAGATCGCCTTCGTCCTGGCCATCGTACTGATCACGACGTGGGCCGCGACGCAGTGGACGGCGTGGCGGCTCGGCTATCAGCCCCAACTCGGCCACCCCTGGTTTGAACTCGCGCCGGGCATTCCCATTTATCTTCCTCCGGCCTTCTTCTGGTGGTGGTATGCCTACGATGCCTATGCGCCTGAAGTGTTCGTCGAAGGGGCATGCGTCGCTGCGTCGGGCGGGATCCTCTCTATCATAGCCGCACTTGCGATGTCGGTGTGGCGGGCTCGGGAGGCGGAGACAGCGGCCACATACGGTTCTGCACGTTGGGCGAACCAGCTTGATATTCGAGGCGCCGGCCTCGCCGGGGCAGACGGCGCGATCCTCGGGCGTATCGAGGGACAATACCTGCGACACGACGGACCGGAGCACGTGCTGTGCTTCGCGCCGACCAGATCCGGAAAGGGTGTCGGCCTCGTTGTCCCGACGCTTCTAACCTGGCCGGGAAGTTGCATCGTCCATGACATCAAGGGTGAAAACTGGACTCTGACGTCAGGCTTTCGCGCCCAACACGGCCGGGTGCTGTTGTTCGATCCAACCAATTCAGGGAGTGCGGCCTACAATCCTCTTTTGGAAGTAAGACGGGGAGAATGGGAGGTTCGCGACGTTCAAAATGTCGCCGACGTGCTCGTCGATCCTGAGGGGTCACTGGAACGGCGGAACCACTGGGAAAAGACCAGCCACGCCTTGCTCGTTGGAGCCATCCTTCACGTCCTTTACGCGGAGCAGGACAAGACGCTTGCCGGGGTCGCGAGCTTTCTGTCCGACCCGAAACGTCCGATCGAAGCCACGCTTCGCGCAATGATGACGACGCAGCATCTTGGCGAAGCCGGCACACATCCGGTCATCGCTTCCGCGGCGAGGGAGTTGCTGAACAAGAGCGAGAACGAGCGATCAGGCGTGCTATCCACCGCGATGTCGTTCCTTGGGCTCTATCGCGATCCCGTCGTTGCCCAGGTAACACGCCGGTGCGACTGGCGCATTCGGGATCTCATTGAGAACGAACGGCCAACGACGCTCTATCTCGTTGTGCCTCCGTCTGACATCAGTCGCACCAAGCCGCTGGTACGATTGGTCCTCAACCAGATCGGACGCCGCCTGACCGAAGACCTCCAGGCCAAGGGCCGCCGGCATCGACTGCTGTTCATGCTCGATGAGTTTCCGGCGCTGGGACGGCTCGATTTCTTCGAGTCGGCGCTTGCCTTCATGGCGGGCTATGGCCTCAAGAGCTTTCTCATTGCCCAATCTCTCAATCAGATCGAAAAGGCCTATGGGCCGAACAACGCCATCCTTGACAATTGTCATGTGCGCGTTTCCTTCGCGACCAACGACGAGCGCACCGCCAAGCGAGTGTCGGACGCGCTCGGGACTGCAACTGAGCTGCGGGCAATGAAGAATTACGCCGGCCATAGGCTAAGCCCCTGGCTCGGCCATCTCATGGTCTCGCGGCAGGAGACCGCGCGGCCGTTACTGACGCCGGGCGAGGTGATGCAGCTTCCATTCGAGGACGAGTTGGTGCTGGTGTCCGGCGTGCCACCGATCCGCGGCAGGAAGGCGAGGTATTTTGAGGATCCACGCCTGGCCGAACGCGTACTGCCACCGCCGGAACGAAACACCTTTGACTGCGACGGAGGTGCGCCAACGGACGATTGGAGCCAGCTGCCATCCCTGTCGAATAGAACTCTGCCCACAGCGCAAGCCGCGTCGGGTGCCCAGCGATCTGCCGATGATCCCGCAAATTCGGGCATTCGGCGGGAACCGGAGCTTCCGGAGCACGAAGAGATCGCGTCCGAAATTTCAAAATCTCCGCCAGAGTTCGACTTCACGGAAGACGAGGACGACGGTGGCGCGATTAAGGCTCGCCTGCTGCGCACGAACGTCTCCAGCCTTGCACGCCAAGCCACAATGGACCCGGACGATGGCGTGGAGCTCTAGGATGAGATGATGCGGACCAAACATACGTTTCGCTTGCCTCCTGACCTCGCGGGCAAGCTTGCCGACCACGCCAACCGTAAGCGGGTGCCGCAGGCGCTTGTCGTAGAAACCGCGCTGGCTTCGTTCTTGTCGCCCGACAATTCCGAGCGGATGGAGGCAGCGCTCGGTCGTCGTCTTGACCGGCTGACCCGTCAGGTAGAGCGGCTTGAGCGTCACATCACGATCTCGAATGAGGCGCTGGCCTTGTTCGTACGGTTCTGGCTGACGGCAACACCGCCGCTGCCCGACACGGCGCAGTCCGCGGCACAAACCAAGGGACGGGAGCGGTATGAAGGTTTTGTCGAAGCGCTCGGGCGCCGGCTGGCCAGGGGCCAGACCTTGGCCCAGGAGATCTCGCTCGATATCGATCCCGCCATGGCATCGCCAACCGCTCCCCATGAGTGAGTCCGCCGTCTTCTTCTTTTGCTACGCCAGGGCGCGCCAGCAGATCTGACCTTGTTGCGCGAGAACGCGGCCTGCCTTTTCTACTGATCCCCGCCGCCCGGCTCCGTAGTCTCGGCGGCCTTGGGGGCAAGCGTGGCGCTGCAATCCATAAAATCCGAGATGGTATCGCGGGGCGCACGCATGCTGCGCACCGCGCTCGGGCCGGCGATCGCGGCCTGGCTCGAAGACCCCGTCGTAGTTGAGGTGATGCTCAATCCCGATGGTCGGCTCTGGGTCGATCGGCTATCGGGCGGCCTGGCGGATACCGGCGATCGCCTCGCCGCGGCCGACGGCGAACGCATCGTGCGGCTCGTGGCCCATCACGTCGGCGCCGAGGTGCATCCGGCAAGTCCGCGGGTTTCGGCTGAGCTGCCGGAGACGGGGGAGCGCTTCGAGGGGCTGCTGCCGCCGGTAGTGACCGCACCGGTCTTCGCCATTCGCAAGCCGGCGGTCGCCGTCTTCACCCTCGACGATTATGTCGCTGCCAGCATTGTGGCGGGCTTTCAAGCTGAGGCTCTCCGCGAAGCGGTTCGAGAGCGCCGTAACATTTTGGTGGCGGGCGGCACCTCGACCGGTAAGACCACGCTGACCAATGCTCTCTTGGCCGAAGTCGCCAAGACGACCGACCGCGTGGTGCTGATCGAAGATACGCGCGAACTCCAGTGCAGATCGCCGAATCTCGTGGCGTTGCGCACCAAGGACGGCGTTGCCTCGTTGTCCGACCTCGTGCGCTCCTCGCTGCGGCTGCGTCCCGACCGGATTCCGATCGGAGAGGTGCGTGGGGCAGAGGCGCTCGATCTTCTCAAGGCCTGGGGCACCGGCCATCCCGGAGGTATCGGCACGATCCATGCCGGCACGGCCCTCGGTGCGCTGCGCCGTCTCGAACAACTTATCCAAGAAGCCGTCGTTACCGTGCCGCGCGCGCTGATCGCGGAAACCATCGACGTGATCGCCGTTCTCTCCGGCCGTGGTGCAGACCGACGGCTGACAGAACTTGCGCGCGTCGATGGCCTGACGCCCGACGGTGACTACCTCGTCACACCCTTAGGAGACCGATCATGAAGAACGTCACATCGCGACGCGTGATGGAAACCGCTGTCGTCACTTTCAGTTCTTCGTTGATCTCCCCCGCGGCCTATGCGGCGGGGTCCAACATGCCGTGGGAGCAGCCGCTCAACCAGATCCTGCAATCGGTCGAAGGACCGGTCGCAAAAATACTGGCTGTGATCATCATTATCGTCACCGGTCTTACGCTCGCGTTTGGCGACACTTCCGGCGGCTTCCGGCGCTTGATCCAGATCGTGTTCGGTCTGTCGATCGCCTTTGCGGCGTCGAGCTTCTTCCTGGCATTTTTCTCGTTCGGCGGCGGAGTGCTCATCTGATGGATGGGCCCATTGAAGGCTTCGCCGTGCCCGTGCATCGCGCTTTGACCGAGCCGATCCTGCTCGGCGGCGCGCCGCGCGCGGTCGCCATCCTCAACGGCACCGTGGCCGCAGCGCTCGGCCTCGGCCTGCGGCTGTGGATCGCCGGTGTTCTGGTCTGGGCGTTCGGCCACGCCGCCGCTGCCTGGGCCGCGAAGCGCGATCCGCTGTTTGTCGAGGTCGCAAGGCGGCATCTGCGCATCCCCATCCATCTGAACGTGTGAGCAGGCAATGATGAATCTTTCCGAATATCGCCGTTCGACCACGCGCCTTGCGGATTTCCTGCCATGGGCCGCACTGGTCGACGAAGGCATCGTTCTTAACAAGGACGGATCGTTTCAAAGGACCGCGCGCTTTCGGGGGCCCGATCTTGATTCTTCCGTTCCAGCGGAGCTTGTTGCGGTTGCCGGCCGCCTCAATAACGCCTTGCGACGACTTGGATCCGGCTGGGCGGTGTTTGTGGAGGCACAGAGATATCCATCAAACGCCTATCCCCCGACTAGCTGTCCGGACGTGGCATCGGCCCTGGTCGATGCCGAGCGTCGAGCCCAATTCGAGGAAGAGGGATCGCATTACGAGTCAGCTTATTTCCTTACCTTCCTGTATCTGCCGCCGGCGGAGGATGCGGCGCGCGCCGAACGCTTCCTCTATGAGGGACGGGAGCACGGGCAGGCCGCCGACGCCCACGAAGCGCTGCGCGGCTTTGCCGACCGGACCGACCGCGTGCTGCAATTGGTCGAAGGGTTCATGCCGGAGTGCCAGTGGCTCGATGACGGCGAGACCCTGACCTACCTGCATGCCTGCGTCTCGACCAGGCTCCACCGCGTCCGTGTCCCCGAGATTCCGATGTATCTCGACACGTTGTTGGCGGATCAGCCGCTGACGGGCGGGCTCGAGCCTATGCTAGGGACTGTGCATCTGCGCGTGCTCACGATTGTCGGGTTCCCGACCGCGACCACGCCGGGGATTTTGGACGATCTCAATCGGCTTGCCTTCCCCTATCGTTGGTCGACCCGGGCGATCATGCTCGACAAGGGAGACGCAACGAAGCTCCTGACCAGGATCAGGCGGCAATGGTTCGCCAAGCGGAAATCCGTTGCCGCAATCCTCAAGGAGGTGATGACTAACGAAGCTTCGTCTCTGATCGACACCGATGCCAATAACAAGGCTATCGATGCCGACGCCGCGTTGCAGGAGCTCGGCTCAGATCTGATTGGAGAAGCGTTTGTCACCGCCACGATCACGGTCTGGGATGATAACCCGCGGACCGCGAATGAACGGTTGCGCCTGGTCGAGAAGGTGATTCAGGGGCGCGACTTCACCTGCATGGTGGAAACCGTCAACGCCGTCGATGCCTGGTTGGGGTCGTTGCCCGGCCACGTCTATGCCAACGTCCGCCAGCCGCCGGTTTCGACCCTGAACATCGCCCATATGATTCCTCTGTCCGCGGTTTGGGCCGGGCCGGCGAGGGACGCGCATCTCGGTGCGCCGCCGCTGTTCTTTGCACGGACGGAGGGATCAACGCCGTTCCGCTTCTCCCTCCACGTCGGGGACGTCGGGCATACGCTGGTGGTCGGCCCGACCGGTGCGGGCAAGTCGGTGCTGCTTGCGCTGATGGCGCTGCAGTTCCGGCGGTATGCGGGCTCCCAGGTCTTTGCCTTCGACTTCGGCGGGTCGATCAGGGCCGCGGCGCTTGCGATGAAGGGCGATTGGCACGATCTCCGCGGCGCGCTGTCCGATAGCGCCGCCGAACCGGTGGCCCTGCAGCCGCTAGCCATGATCGACGATGCGGCCGAGCGCGGCTGGGCCGCGGAATGGATCGCAGCCATTCTCGCCCGCGAAACGATCGATATGACGCCTGAAGCCAAGGAGCAGCTTTGGTCGGCGCTGTCTTCGTTGGCTTCGGCGCCCATTGGCGAACGGACGCTGACCGGTTTATCCGTGCTGCTGCAGTCCCAGAACCTGAAAAGGGCCCTTCAACCCTACTGCCTTGGTGGCGCCTTTGGACGGTTGCTCGATGCCGAAGCCGAGCGATTGGGCGCCACTCCGGTTCAGGTGTTTGAAACTGAGGGGCTGATCGGCACCGGCGTCGCGCCGGCGGTCCTATCCTATCTGTTTCATAGGATCGAGGGGCAGCTCGACGGCAGGCCGACGCTACTCATTATCGACGAAGGTTGGCTCGCGCTCGATGACGAAGGGTTTGCCGGCCAGATCCGCGAATGGTTGAAGACGCTGCGCAAGAAGAATGCCTCCGTCATCTTCGCCACCCAGTCGCTCTCGGATATCGACGGCTCCGCGATTGCACCTGCCATCATCGAGAGTTGCCCGACGCGGCTGTTCCTACCGAACGAGCGGGCAATCGAGCCGCGAATCACGGCTATCTATCGGCGCTTCGGTCTCAACGACCGGCAAATCGAGATCCTCGCGCGCGCCACGCCTAAACGCGACTACTACTGTCAGTCACGGCGCGGCAATCGCCTGTTCGAGCTGGGCCTTGAGGAATTCGCGCTCGCCTTCACGGCGGCTTCATCAAAGTCCGATCAGGCAATGATTGAGCGCGTGCTAGCCGAACATGGCCGCGACGGTTTTGTCACCGGATGGCTCGCCGCGCGTGGACTGGCTTGGGCGGCCGATCTCATTCCCGGTCTCATCAAGCAAGAAGGTTTGTCATGACGCGTCGCCGTCATCTCTCAGCAGCGAGTGCGCTCGCCATTGCGACCGTATTTGCCGCTTCGCCGACGTCCGCCCAACTGATCGTATTCGATCCCAATAATTACGCACAAAACGTGCTCACGGCCGCACGTGAGCTGCAGCAGATTAACAACCAGGTCACCTCGCTGCAGAACCAGGCGCAGATGCTGATCAACCAGGCCAAGAATCTCGCCAGCCTGCCGTATTCCTCTCTGCAGCAGCTCGAACAGTCGATCCAGCGAACCCAACAGCTTCTCGCCCAGGCCAGCGCATTGCCTACGATATCAAGCAGATCGATCGAGCGTTCTCGACGACCTATGCGCCGGCCTCGACGAACGAAACAGATCAAGCGCTGATGACAAATGCGCAAACACGCTGGCAGAATTCTGTGGCGGGTTTGCAGGATGCTTTGCGTGTTCAGGCGACCGTAGTCGGCAATCTCGACACCCACCGCAAAGAGATGTCGGCCCTCGTCAGCTCAAGCCAGGGCGCAACCGGCGCGCTGCAGGCCAGTCAGGCCGGAAATCAGCTCCTTGGTCTGCAGGCCCAGCAGCTCGCCGACTTGACTGCTGCGGTTGCCGCGCAGGGACGTGCGCAAAATTTCGAAACTGCCCTGCGTACCGTCGCTCAAGATCAGGGCAGGGAGCAGCTTCGTCGCTTTCTCGCACCCGGTCGAGGCTATCAGCCTTCAATAGTTCGGATGTTTCATCAATGAGCGAACGTGGTGGATTCAAGCGGGGGATGTTTGTCACCACGGCAGCGGTCGTCTCCGTGCTGGTTGTCGCGGCCTGCACAATCCAGCTTCGCGGCGCCAGTGACGGTCCACCAGCGGGATCGTCAGCATCCCGCGCAACCAATCCGCTTGGTGCGAAACTCGAACACTGCCGGAAGGTCACCTCCGAGCAGGCGGCCGAACTCCAGGAATGCCGTCTGATTTGGGCAGAGACCCGCCGGCGCTTCCTGGGATCAAAGAAGACGTCATCCGTTACTCCCGCCGATGATCAATCGAGAAGTCCGACGCCGGCGTTGGCGCAGCCCAAGAATCTCGATCGTCTTCCCCAAGGCTGGCCGCCCGTTGCAACACAAGAACGCGAGTGAATTCGATGGGCGGCACCGGCGTCATTGACCGATTTCTGGAAACGTTTACCCGCTATATCGACAGCGGCTTCGGGCTGCTCGGCAGCGAAGTCGGCTTCCTCGCGACCACGCTGGCCGCAATCGATATCACGCTCGCCGCCCTGTTCTGGGCTTGGGGCACGGACGATGACATTATCGCTCGGCTTGTGAAGAAGACGCTGTTTGTCGGCGTCTTCGCTTACCTGATCGGCAACTGGAACAATCTCGCCCGCATCGTTTTTGAAAGTTTTGCCGGTCTCGGTCTCAAGGCCTCTGGCACAGGACTGTCCTCGGCTGAATTCCTGCGCCCGGGCCGGATTGCACAGGTCGGTATCGATGCCGGGCGGCCGATCCTGGACTCGATCTCGGGACTGATGGGCTATGTCAGCTTCTTCGAGAATTTCATCCAGATCGTGGTGCTGCTGTTCGCCTGGGTAGTGGTGCTGCTCGCCTTCTTCATTTTGGCAGTCCAGCTCTTTGTCACCCTGATTGAATTCAAGCTGACGACGCTCGCGGGCTTCGTCCTGATCCCCTTTGGGTTGTTCGGGAAGACGGCCTTCGCCGCCGAACGCGTGCTCGGCAATGTCATCTCGTCAGGCGTCAAGGTCATGGTGCTCGCCGTCATCGTCGGCATCGGCTCGACACTGTTTTCCCAATTTACCGCAGGCTCGAATGGCGCACAGATCAGCATTGAAGATGCCATGGCCCTCGTGCTCGCAGCATTGGCGTTGCTGGCTCTGGGAATCTTTGGGCCCGGCATCGCTAACGGCATCGTGTCCGGTGGCCCACAGCTCGGCGCCGGAGCCGCCGTCGGCGCGGGGTTAGCTGCTGGCGGGGTCGTGATGGCTGGTGCGGGTCTTGCTGCAGGCAGCGCTGGTGCCCTCGCGGGAGCCGCACGTGGAACTGCGGCGCTAGCGGGCAGCGGTGCGTTTCGGGCGAGTGGTGTGTCCGGCACGTCCGCCATGACGAGCCCACTTCGTCGCGCCGCGACAAGTGCTGGTAGTAGCTCGGCATCAACCGACAGTGCTGCGGCCGGTGAAGCCGGCGTGGCCCAGCCCCCTGCGAGCTCTTCTGCGGACACTCAATCCAGATGGGCCAGCCGCATGAAGCGCATGCAGACCATGCGTCAGGGGGCGTCCGCCGCCACTAACGCCATCCGCTCTGCCGATCACAATGGAGGAGGCGCCTCCGTCGATCTCTCCGAAGGAAAGCAGTGATGTTCAAGCGACCATCCGTTCACTATGGCCGCACGCCGGCGCCCATAACGCCCTATCAGAAAGCGGCCCAAGTTTGGGACGACCGCATTGGTTCGGCACGCGTGCAGGCGAGAAACTGGCGGCTGATGGCTTTTGGCTCGCTGATCGTGTCGGCGGGACTCGCATCCGGTCTTGTCTTGCAGTCAACCCAAGGCACCGTTACGCCCTGGGTCGTAGAAGTTGATCGTCTTGGTCAGGCACAGACCGTCAGCCCCGCCAATCCCTTCTATCAGCCGACCGATCCGCAGATCGCCTTCCATTTGGCACGCTTCATCGAAGACGTGCGCGGACTTCCGGCCGACGCCGTCGTGCTGCGTCAGGACTGGCTGCGAGCCTATGACTTTACCACGGACCGCGGCGCTGTGGCTCTCAATAACCATGCTCGGGTCAACGATCCCTTTGCCAATCTCGGTAAGGTGCAGATTGCCGTCGAAATATCGAGCGTCATCCGCGCTTCGCCGGAGAGCTTTCGCGTCGCGTGGATCGAGCGCCGCTATGACAACGGTCAGTTGGCCGCTACCGAGCGCTGGACCACCATTCTTACCATCGTGATCGAAACCCCGCGCGATGCCGATCGTCTGCGCAAGAATCCGCTTGGGGTCTATGTCAATGCCATCAACTGGTCGAAGGAGGTCGGGCAGTGAACGGGCCGATGACCAAAATTGCTAGCTCGCGTCTGGGCGACATCGTGTGTCCGATGTTGCTCGTTTGCGTCGTTACGCTCAGCGGCTGCACCGCTTTCAAACCCCCGCAGATCAGCTACGACGCCGATGCCCCGCCGCCGCATCCCAATCCACCATCATTGGTGGAGGATCGTCCACGGTCACTGCACGTTCCGCCGTCCTGGACCCCAGCCAAGGGAGGTAAGAGAGGAGCGAAGGAGGCCGAAGAGCCGGTTGCCCGGATTGAGACGGCGAATGATGCCGCGCGCGTTGAACCCCGGAAGCAGGGCTACTTCAACGCCGTGCAGGTGTTTCCGTTTAGCCCTGGTGCCCTCTATCAGATTTACGCTGCCCCCGGACAGATTACCGATATTGCGCTCGAGCCCGGTGAGCAGCTCACGGGTTCAGGTCCGGTGTCGGCCGGCGACACCGTGCGCTGGGTTATCGGCGATACCGAAAGCGGAAGTGGCGATACCAGACGCGTCCATATCATGGTCAAGCCGACACGGCCTTCCATCGAGACCAATCTCGTGGTCAACACTGACCGGCGCACCTATCTGATCGAGCTACGATCGCGTGAGAAGCCCTATATGCCTTCGGTGGCCTGGTTCTATCCGGATGATCGGACGGCGCGTGCTCAGGCCGTTCCGCCAACGCCAGTTCTTCCCGACCCCTCTCAGCGGCGCTATCGCTACACCCTCGAGGGTGACAATCCACCCTGGCGGCCGGTCGGTGCCTATGACGATGGCCGCAAGGTCTATGTGGAATTCTCACAAGGAATCGTTCAAGGCGAGATGCCGCCCCTATTTGTCATCGGTCCGGACGGCAAGCCTGAAATCGTCAATTACCGAACCTATCGTAATGTGCTGATCGTCGATCGGCTGTTTGCCGCGGCGGAGCTGCGGCTTGGTGGCGACACTCAGCAAAGGGTCCGGATCATTAGAAGCGACGGGAGGACTTAATGACCGGCACCGAAACGAATGTCGGCAGCCCTCATTCGACCGCGCCGAAGAATTCTTTGCGGCTCCGCCCGGAACGCCCTCCTGTTACGCGTCTATCACGAAAGGTTTTGGCTAGCGGAACGGCATTGGCGCTCCTTCTGGTCTCTGCAGCCGTCCTCTGGGCCTTGCAGAACAATCGTACACGCGTACCTGCATCCGAAGAACTCTACAGTACCGATCACCACAACGTGGCCGATGGCCTGGCCGGACTGCCACGCGACTATACGGGTACTCCGCGCGACGTGCCTCGCCTCGGACCGCCACTGCCTGGCGATCTCGGTCGTCCCATCGTTGCGGCTCAAGCTCAATCAGGACCGCTTGCGGTCGATGCCGAGCAGCAGCGAATGAACCAGGAAAGCGAGGCCGCGCGCATCAGCAAGGTTTTTACGTCAACGAATGTTCGGCCATCCGCGGCAACCACTCCCGCCGAGCCTAGCCCGAATGCCGTGTCATCGCCCGATGAGGCCTATGCTCAGAACGGACAGGATCGCAAGCTCGCCTTCGTCAACGCCTCGATAGATCGCCGGACCACGAGCCCCGATCGTGTGACGAAGCCGGCTTCGCCTTACGTCGTGCAGGCCGGGTCCGTGATTCCCGCGGCGCTCATCACGGGTCTTCGCTCCGATCTGCCGGGGCAGATCATCGCGCAGGTGACCGAACCCATCTTTGATTCGCCGACGGGTCGCTCGCTGCTAATTCCGCAGGGAGCGCGACTCATCGGAATCTACGACAGCCAGATCGCCTACGGCCAGTCGCGCGCCCTCTTGGTCTGGACACGCTTGATTCTGCCGAACGGCCGATCGATCATCCTTGAGCGCCAGCCGGGGGCCGACACAGCGGGATATGCTGGGCTTCAGGACGAGGTCGATCATCATTGGGGCGAGCTATTCAAGGCGGCGCTGCTGTCAACCTTGCTTAGCGTCGGGGCCGAACTCGGCGCTGGCGCCGGCAACGGTGACAGTGCCGTCCTCCAGGCGCTTCGCCGTGGGGCAGGGGACTCTATTAATCAGACCGGCCAAGAGATCGTTCGGCGTAACCTCAGCATGCAGCCTACCCTGACTATTCGACCGGGTTTCCCGGTGCGGGTGATCGTCAATCGCGACTTGGTCCTTGAACCGTACAGAGTGTGAGAGAAGAAATGGCCAAGTTAAAGCTCGGCGCCATTGCCGATGACAAGCCTGTCAAGCTTACTGTGGATTTGCCAGCAAATGTTCATCGGGACCTCGCCGTTTACGCCGACCTGCTCGCCCGTGAGACCGGACAGTCAATAACGGATCCAGCAAAACTGGTCGCGCCGATGCTGGCGCGGTTCATGGCGACCGATCGAGCTTTTGCGAAAGTGCGCCGCAAGAGTCAGCCTGCGCAGGGCAAGGGATAGCGTTCGCTCAACAGTTTGAGAAAATTTGCGAGCGCCGGATTATCGTTATCCTTGCGCCAGTGCGCTGAATAGTGAACTTGGCTCGGCCCTGTGCCGTCACGTACCTCTCGATAGGTGAGGCCAGCAAAATTGACGCCGATGTCGGATTCTGCGACCAGGCTGACACCCAAGCCTATGGTGATGAGGGTCTTGATGATGCCTCTACTAACGTCATGGCGCTCGATTTTGGGACGATCTGCTGTCGAAACGAGCTTGGCCATCAAGAGATCTTCGAGTTCTCGTCCCGGATCATACTGGCTTAGAAGAACCGTCTCATCCCGGAGATCGGTCCAGTAGATCGATTTCCTGGTAGCGAGTTGATGACCCTCTGGCAGGGCAACCAAAATGCGTTCGCTCCACAGCGGCACGACCTTACTTTCAAAAAGAGGCCCCGCATCCGTTGCAATGACAACGTCAATTGCGCCATTGCATAATGCGGTCACCAAGCGCATCCGGGATCTTTCAACCATGCGAAGTTCGACTTGCGGGCACCGCTGCCTGAAATCAACCAACGTCGCCCGCAAGTTGCCGGCGGACAGAGACGTATAAAAACCCACAGCCAGCCTACCGGCCTCTCCGCGGCCGTCGTAGCGCGCGGACGTAACGAGCGCATCCATTTGTTCGAGGATAGATCGCGCCGTTCGGAGGAAGTTTCGTCCAGCCGTCGTCGTACATACGCCGCCACTCGATCGCTCGAACACGGTCACGCCGATGGATTCTTCGAGTTGACGAATGCAACGGCTCAGCGTCGACTGTCGCATAAGCAGGACCTCGGCAGCCCGGCGAAAGCTTCCGTATTCCGCGGAAATTACGGCGTATCGGAGTTGCTGGAGGGCGACGGTCGACGATTGATTGCGAAGAGACAGGTACTTGTATTCTGGTTCGTTGATCATTCTCGATCGTCTGATGCTTTTTAAAAGGCAACAGCACCGACAAAATACCCAGAATTGGGTGATTTTCAGCGGCTGGTTGTGTTCTTTCTTGGGCGTTGTCATTTGGCGCCGTGGTGCCGGCCTCTAGTGCTGGGGGACGTTGGGGCCCGCGCGTTCCTGCGTCCATGAGCATACCGTAAGCATCACGGTGCGGAAGCCAACGAGCCGATTTAATTGCGATTGGAGGACTCAGGTGAAGATTCGGGTCGGCTATGAAATAATCTACGACTTTCCGCAGCCCACACCCATGATCATGGTACTGGGTGCACATTTTACTCGCGCTTCGGATGTTATCGTACCCGATTATCTAACAACTGACCCCTCAGTTGCGATCGTCCCATACCGTGATGGCTTCGGTAATTGGTGCAGCCGCATCGTTGCTCCAACTGGTCGGATACGCCTGGCGGCTGACGGCATAATTCGCGACACAGGCTTGCCGGACATCATTGCGCCCTCGGCTTCCCAACACGCGGTCCAGGACTTGCCGGCAGAGACGATCGTATATCTCCTTGGCAGTCGCTATTGCGAAACCGACCAGCTGTCCGATGTCGCCTGGAAGCTCTTTGAGAAGGAGCCGCCCGGATGGAGGCGCATTCAGGCGGTCTGCGATTTTGTTCACAATCATATTCAATTTGGCTATGAGCACGCGCGTGCAACCAAGACGGCACGGGATGTGTTCAACGAGGCAAGGGCGTTTGTCGCGACTACCTGGCCATTACATTCTGCCGCTGCATGAACGTTCCGGCAAGATACTGCACCGGCTATCTAGGCGACATCGGCATGCCACCGCCATTCGCCCCAGGCGATTTCGCTGGTTGGTTCGAAGCCTACATTGGCGGGCGTTGGTACACGTTCGATCCGCGTAACAACATCCCACGAATTGGACGTATACTGATTGCTCAAGGGCGTGACGCTGCTGACGTCCCGATTACCCAGACGTTTGGACCCAATACCCCGGTCAGTTTTAAGGTGTGGACCGATGAGATCACGTCCTAGCGCCCCGTCGCTCGATTTCTGCTGGAGCTGGTGCAGTACTGCCCATCAAAGAGCCAGTTGATCTGAATCAAAACGTCCCTTGCGCAATTTAACTACGGTATCGCACATACCGCAAAGGTGATCTCTGCCTCGTAAGGTATCCGCGGGGAGTGCCATGAAGAAGCGGTGCCGCTTTAAGCAGACAAAGTCCCTCGACGAGCGCCTTGCCGAAGAGGAAGCGGTTGCGTGAGGCAGCCAAAATGGCTTCCGACAGGCGCGAAGCGCCAGGAACTGATACGTAAAGCCCGGCAGGCCGAAATCGGCCTGAACATAAGCGAATGGCTACGAAGACCGGGTCTCCAGCCGGCGGATTAGCCCTCCTACTTGGCCCCGGGGTGGAATACCGGGTTCACCACGACTGTTGCTTTTGGAGTAGACCATGAGTGACGCACCCACGTCTCGGCAACAAACTTTAGTTCAAGCAGCGGCATTTCAACGGCCCCAAGATTGCCCACGCGCATTTTGCATTGCGATTGAGGCGGGGCAGAAGGAAATCGAAAGGCTAAATCACACAGAAGCCCAATTACGAGACGCTCTCGCGCGCGAACAAGTGCTGTTAGATCAGAAAGAGGAATTAATTAAGCACAAAGATCTTATGGGCCGTGAGTCTGACCATAGACTGATGAATGGCCTTCAAATGGTTGCAAGCTTGCTTTCATTGCAAAGCCGTGAAACGCGGAACGCGAAGGCAGCCGAGCAATTAAAAATCGCCGCAAATCGCGTCGCCACAATAGGCAGCGTACATAAACGTCTTCACGCTCTTGATCACGTCGGAAGTGTCGAGCTTAAAAACTATCTTGAGAACCTCTGCCACGACCTGAGCGGGATCCTTCCGGGCGAGCATCGCGAGCGTAATCTTACAGTTGAAGGGATTGCGCTGGAAGTGCCGACCACGATCGGAGTACCGCTGGGATACATTGTCAGTGAGCTTGTTACGAACTCCGCCAAACATGCCCATGGAAAGATTACAATAAGGCTGGGCATGAATGCGGGAGGCTACGAACTTTCGGTCTCTGACGATGGTCCCGGCTTTCCGAGAGGGTTTGATCCAACGAAATCGAACGGTCTCGGGATGAAGATCGTTTCATCTCTGGTCAATCAAATTGGTGGTCAGGCGATTTGGGGCGCAAATCATCCTGGGCAAGGCGCGCGTTTCACCGTGCGGTTCGCGCTCGACCCGCGCGCAACCGGGGCGGCTAAGATTCCTGTTCCGGAACGCGTATCATCTGGCTTGGGTGGTAAAGAGATGACTGGATCTCTAAACACGCGGCCTATGTGTCCGGTATGTAAGCACCGGATGGCGTTGGCGCGCATATCTCCGGGCAAACGTGGATTCGAGGAGCGCACTTTTGAATGCTCGACATGCGAACGCACAGAAGTTGTATCTTTCGCCGTGGATCCAATGAAGACGGATGCGGTCGGCTGGCGGGCAGGCGAGGTAAAGCCGCCGCACTAATTTGGCAGCTTCGTGTTTTCACTGCCACTGGCCTGGTTCATCGCTCCCATGATGATGAGCGGCTCATTCAAGCGCGCCAAAACCACTGATCCGCTCAAGTGCAATCCGTGCGCGAGGATGCCCCGAACTCCGGTATTGAATCGGTGTTTTGAAGTGGGTGTTTTCGAGTAACAAGAGCTGCGAAAGCCGAGAGCGAGCGCGGTTCACCCGGCTCTTAATCGTCCCGACGGCGCAGTGGCAAACTTTTGCTGCCTCTTGATACGAATATCCGGACACACCAACCAAGGTTAGCGCTTCGCGCTGATCGATCGGGAGCTTTGCGAGCGCATCACGGAGTTCCTGGAATTCTAGATGGCTGATTTGACTGGGTTGTGATTCCAGCTTTTCGGCAAAGCTGCCGTCGACGTCTTCGACCTCCCGCCGTTGCTTACGATATTCCGACCTAAAATGATTGCGTAGAATCGTAAAAAGCCACGCCGACATGTTTGTGCCTGGCTGAAACGAGTCAATGTGAGAAAGCGCGCAGTAGGGTCTCCTGCACCAGGTCGTCGGGCCCGGTCGATATTTCGGCACAATGAAATTGCGAAAGCACGAAGGCTCGGGACCGCAGCGAGCATTAAGTCGCGGGATGCAGACACCGGACTTGCCAATGACGTCGCCTCGCTGGCTGACCTCCTGAACCAAGGAAACGGGTTGCCGGATACACAAGGCGTGTGTTGGTTGAATTGCTACGAGGCGGATTGCGGGCAACTCCGCAGAACCGGTCGAACTGACGGCAATCACCGAGTATACTCCAGGTGCGCTTATCCGGTGGACACCGCGCCTTTTGGCAAGTTAGTGGATTGAGTTCTGATATGGGGACGCCGTCCCCAAATGGCCATGCATGATTTCAAGCGCGTTGGAGACATGCGATGTGACCGCTCGACAAGTTCGTACTGATAACCGGCGATGAGATCGGGCGTAAGCCAGAACGCCACAGTACGTTAATTCGGTCTAGCTCTCAGACGGATTCATCGCAGGAACCTTGGTCGGGCGTTGTTGTAGATGGAGCTTTCGTTGATAACACTGAATATTCTCCACACCACGACTTATCGATTCAATGAAAGCGTGCGCTTGTTGCCGCACCGCTTGATGCTTCGTCCGCGGGAAAGTCGCGAGCTCCGTTTGATTTCCAGTGAGGTGACTGTGACGCCGCATGCGGTCTTTGGGCGCATGATGTATTTGGCAACGCGATCGCGACGGCTACTTTTCAGGCGGCGGCTTCTAATCTTGTTATTGCCAGTGTCGCAGAGCTTCAGCTCGACGCGGCAGCATGGCCGGTGTTCGACATCGCGTTTCAGCCATGTCTTACCCATTCCGCTATTCTGATGACGATTGGACCGATCTAGGCGCGTTAACTGTCCCGCAGTTTGCGGCTGAAGCCGGGGTCCTGCGAAACTGGGCACAAATGCTCGTTCAAGGAGCCCAGACTGACACGCTATCGCTGCTCAAAAACCTGAGTATCGGCGTTTCCCAAGCCGTGCGGTATCAAAGCCGTGAGGACGAGGGTACTCAATCGCCCGCAGAAACGCTAAATCGCGGCTGGGGCTCATGCCGGGATTTCGCGGTGCTCTTCACAGAAGCAGCTCGCATTCTCGGCTTCGGCGCCAGGATCGTTTCCGGCTATCTTTACAGTCCGAATCAGCAGAGCGTGGGCTCCAGCGATGCAGGATCAACTCATGCGTGGGCAGAGGTCTTCCTACCAGGCGCCGGTTGGATCACTTTCGACCCGACAAATCGCAGCGTCGGCGGCTTCAATCTGATCCCGGTCGCAGTCGCGCGCGATATCCGGCAGACGATCCCGGTATCTGGAAGCTTCTTCGGTAGCCGCAGTGCTTTAGCCGAGATGTCCGTGGAAGTTCACGTTACATCATAGACCATTGTGGCGTCGGCAGCGGATTGGACCGCCGAGTTCAAACGATACCCGCGAGTTTCATGACGGTGGCACTACCTAGAACAGGTTGATGCAAATCAATGTTGCCCTTTCAAATTTCCGATCTGATTTCAGTGCCTCGAACGGATTGAAGTCCGCGGCTGTCGGAGATGGAGCCTAGTGATGAATTTCGTGAAAACGCTCCTCGGTGCCAGCTTCGTTGCCGCAGCAACGTCGGCGCTCGCGGCCAATGTCACCGGTGCAGGCGCCACGTTCCCCTTTCCGCTGTATTCCAAATGGGCTGACGCCTATCACAAGGAGACCGGAAACAATCTGAACTACCAGTCGATCGGCTCGGGCGGTGGCATTAAGCAGGTCCAAGCCAAGACCATTACATTTGGCGCCACCGACATGCCACTAAAGGTCGAGCAGCTCGAGAAGGATGGGCTGATCCAATGGCCGATGGTGATGGGGGCAATCGTTCCCGTGGTCAATCTCGAGTCTGTAAAGCCTGGTGAGCTTGTATTCGACGGTGAAGCGCTGGCCAACATCTATCTCGGCAAAGTCACCAAGTGGAACGATCCGGCGATCAAAAAGCTCAATCCTAATGTGAAGTTGCCGAACGAAGCGATCACTGTTGTGCGCCGTTCTGATGGTTCAGGCACGACCTTCAATTTCACCAACTACCTGTCCAAGGTTAGCGCGGACTGGAAATCCAAGGTCGGGGAGGGCACCGCGGTTGAGTGGCCGGTCGGCGTCGGCGCTAAGGGTAACGAAGGCGTCTCCGGGAACGTGGGCCAGACGAAGAATTCGATCGGCTATGTGGAGTACGCCTATGCCAAGCAGAACAAGATGACCTATACCGCGATGGTCAATAAGGCTGGCGCGATCGTGCAGCCGAACATGGAGTCCTTCCAAGCTGCTGCCTCGAATGCCAACTGGGCCAACGCCCCGGGGTATTATCTCGTCCTCACTGATCAGCCTGGAGAGAAATCGTGGCCCGTTACCGCATCGACCTTCATCCTGATGCGCAAGGAACCGCCTGACAAAACCGCCTCCGCGGAGGCCATCAAGTTCTTCAGATGGGCATTCGCGAAGGGCTCCAAGACGGCCGAGGAACTCGACTACGTTCCGATGCCTGACGCCGTGATAAAGCTAATCGAGAAGACCTGGTCGGCCGATATCAAGAGTTGAGTCTAATCGTTTTCTGCCCCAAACGCGTCGGCTACTGTCCATTGATGAAGTCGAATTGAACGCATAACGCCGTCGGCGAAACGGATGGAGTTGCGGGTAAGAATCCTGGCGCCTTCATTGAAGACGTGCTTGTAAGCACAGGGCGCCGTTCCCCGACGGCATCACTGAGATGGCGTCGATAGTGCATTGCGAGGCCGTCCCTCGCCAAGGCCACTTGCGGAACGAACGAGCAATAGCCATCTAAGGTTTATCGAGTTTCGGCCGAACGACTTGGCCTCGCCGCTTAGAGCGCGCCTGACTGACGACCCTCCCTCCAGACCTCGAATCAGCTTGCTGCGCGCTTGAGCGCGGCTCCAAACACCTATCCTAAAGGACGATCACCCATGAGCACGGGAACTGTGAAGTGGTTTAACGGCCAAAAAGGCTTCGGCTTCATTCAGCCAGACCAAGGAAGCCAAGATGTCTTCGTTCATATCAGCGCGGTTGAACGCGCTGGCATGAGCACCCTCGACGAGGGACAGAAGGTTTCTTTCGAGGTCGTTGCAGACCGCCGGACCGGCAAGTTTGCCGCAGAGAATCTGCGCGCGGCGTAAGCTCGCAATCGATGCCATGCTGCTTTGACCACGGATGTACTGGCAGAGCCTTTGGTTTCGCCCCGTGACCGGTTTACCGGCCGCGGGGTTGTTTTTTACTACCCCGTTAAGGCTGCCAGCCAGCGCGTGAGCCGTCCTACCAGCGCGACAGTCCGGCACTGAAACAACGAGGTTGCAAGAGTGTCTACCGATATTGATCCAGGTCAGGAACACGACGACATTGTCTACCCGCAGGTCCTCCTATTTCTAATGATCCATGCCGGATGCTTCATGGCGATCTGGTCGGGCGTCTCATGGCCAGCGATTGCGCTGTGCGTCGTACTATATTGGTTGCGCATGTTCGCCATCACCGCCGGGTATCACCGGTACTTCTCGCATCGCGCTTACTCAACGAGCCGGGCATTTCAGTTCATCCTTGCATTCCTCGCGCAAAGCAGCTCCCAGAAAAGTGTCCTTTGGTGGGCCGCGAAACATCGACATCACCATCTTCACTCCGATACTGAGAAAGATGTGCATTCGCCAAGCCACAAAGGGTTTGTTTATAGTCACGTAAGCTGGATTTTCTATCGGCAGAACGAGGCTACCAATCTGACGAAAGTTTCGGACTTTTCCTCATATCCCGAGTTGATGTGGCTGCACAAATTCGAGCTTTTGCCAGCGATCGTGACGTCAGGTCTTTGGGAAGCAATGGCAGAACCACCAATGTCGCGCCGGCGAAGATCAAAGCGTCTCTTACCTCTCCCTCGGTCAGTACCGAACGGACAAAATGATGCAGCGGGGCGCGCGCTGCGAGCAGGACGGCAAGGGCCGCGGCGATGCCGGCTGCCAGTGCCGGCTGTTGCACCGAGAGACCGCCGAGCAGTGTGGTCAGGATCAGGGCAATTTCGGTGGTGAGGCCTGGATCCTCGTCGCGGGATCTGAAATAGGCAATGGCAGCCAGCGCGGCCACGCCTGCAACCGTGACTGCCAACACAAGAGCGCCGCCAACTATTTCGCTGGTTGCCCCGACCAGCGAGACCACCGAGAATGTGCGTATTCCCGCCGGCCGGCGGGCAGGTCCTTCCCCTTTGCGGCGCTCGCGCTCGGCGCCGATCAAAAGTCCGATGCCAAGCGCTACCGCGAGATTAAGGGACAGGGAAGGGAGGTCAACCATGCTCTTCACGTTCGCTGGATGACGCGACATACGTATCAGATCCGATGCAGCAAGTTCAGCAGCTGTTCCCTGCACACCAAGATAATGCTCCCGGCCGTCTCGAAACAGTCAAGGTGTTCGCAATGCAACTGCAAATTTTCCGTCTTGATGACGTGCCTTGATTTTGCTGACCTGAGCAGTCTGGGAATATCCGTTGTCAGTGTTGATGCGCACGGCTATTGCAAAGCCTGCTACCCCGATGCCTGCTACCAGTGCAGCGACCACGATTTTCATGTGGGTTGTTCGATCTGCGCTATAAATTGAGTGGTTCATCGCGAACCTCCAAACAGTGTAGATTCTTGAAGTCGTGTATTACTTGCCTCCGTTGTGCCCGCGGTCAGACGAACGAGTGAGAGTGGTCCTCACGCATCCATATTGTGCAGGCGCTGTCGGTTGCGAAGCACGATCTGGCGGGCTCCGGAGAAGGCAAGCACGCCGTCATTGTGAAGCTGTGAAAGGGCGCGGGAGACTGTTTCAAGCGTCAAGCCCAGATAGTCTCCGATGTCCCTGCGGCACATCGGAAGCGCCATCATGCCAGTCCCGGCCAAACGACGATCCATCTCGAGCAGGAAGCTTGCTACGCGCTCCATAGCGTTCTTGCGGCCGAGAAGCAGCATATGGTCTTCGGCACGTCGAAGCTCGCCGGCCGTCATGGTCCAGAGGCTCCGGGCAACCTGAGCGGTCATGCCGGCTGCCTGTTCGAGGCTGCGACGCTTCACCAGGCGAACCGTCGTGTCGACGATCGCTTCTGCCGTCAGCCGATGGACCGGTCCGGACTCCAGCCCGAAGACATCGCCCGGAAGGTGGAATGCGCCAATCTGTCGCCGGCCATCGGACAATAATTTATAACTCCGGACCGAGCCACAAATTACCTGATAGACGTAGTCCGAAGGCTCATCCTCCCCATAGATTTCCTCATCTTTACTGTAGGAGAATTCTGTGGCGACAAGCCCGGCATGGCCGGTAATTGCATGGAATTGGTCGGGACTGACCGAGGCGCCGACTTTTGGATCTGCGATGGGAGCGCTGATCGATTGGGTGAGCATATGCCATCTCCTGAGCGGACTGATGGCCAATTGTTAGTTTAAGTCACTGCCTCGCGAAATTTCGTTTCTTTTCTTAAGGGCGGGTCCCTAAGTAGTTCACCGGAGGTCAGCCTTTGAAAGCGCTCTCGAAACATCCAAGCAAAAGACGGACACGGCTCGCAAACAAGAGCATCGGCTTCTTGGAGCATCCGCGAAATTCAGGCCCCAAGGATGCATGCTCCGCACCGCAACAGCCGCAAGCTTCCCTCGTCATGGAGACCATGCGATGGATCAATACATCGTATTGCGTCATGGCAATCATTACGTCCGCGCCTGAAGCCGCATCCCGCATTCGAGATTGACACAGATCAACCCCATGCGAGGGCGCGGCCCTAAGCTTTCGTCAAAGGGAGAGAGCCATGGCAATCAGGGACATTTTTCTGCCGCTTGTCAGTTATCCCACGCCGACTACGGTGGCGGCGATTGAAAAGGGTGTCGCGATAGCTGGTTACCTGGGAGCCGATATTTCGGCGACCGCCGTCGAACTTGAAGTCCCCGCGCCTGCGAGACCATTCACCAGGGCCTTTGTGCCAGGGGGCGGTGCTCCGGTTGAGGAGGCCCCCGAACATCAAAAGAGCCTGCTCAATTCCAGGCAGATGCTGGAGGCGTTCGAAGTCGCCGCGAAATCCTCGAAAGTTGGGCACACCCGAACCATCGCACCATGTTCCGCAGAGGATATGGCGGCTCTGCTGGTAAGCCGATCGCGACTCAGTGACCTTTCACTCGTTGCGGTCAAGGACTACGACGGTGGCCAGGAGAAGATGATCGAGAGTTTGTTGTTCGAATCGGGCCGGCCCTTACTGCTGTTTTCGGAACAAGCCGTCGACAAGCTGTCGAATTCATTCGACCATGTTGCCATTGCCTGGGACCACAGCGCACAGGCTGCGCGGGCAGTGGGCGATGCGCTTCCGCTGCTTCAAAGCGCCAAGGTTGTCCATATCCTGACAGCGGCCGACAAAAGCACTCCGTCTCTACTGGAATCCGGCAACGCCTTAGTAGGCCACTTGGCCAAACATGGCGTTGAAGCCAGTTTCAAGATGCCAAAAATCGACGGGAGCTCGGTTGGAAAGATCTTTGAGGCTTATGTCAAAGCCAATAGCATCGACCTTCTGGTAATGGGCGCCTATCGCCACTCGCGGCTAAGGGAATTCGTGATGGGTGGGGCGACATACACCGTTCTGGGCCACCCGCCGTGTTGGGTGCTAATGGCTCATTGATCCGATCGACTACCGTGACGGAACCTGTATCGGCCTTAACAGCAAACTTGGCACTGTGACGCGATCTCGGACAGCAGTGACGTGGACGCAGATGTCTTGGGGGTCGTGCGCCCGGCGCGATTACCCTGAACAGAACGCCAAGGCTAAGGCCATCATCGACCTTTGAGGGCGGTCGTTCTCGATTGTCTCCGGCAAGAGGTTGCCGGAGATCGCCTCGCAATAACCCAGATCGTGCTCAGATGTAGCCGAGCCACCGCCAGTAGGTCGCGCCAAGCAGCATCACCAAGGCCAGCGCAATCACAGTCAGGACCAGGCCCGTGCGCACGAAGTCCTTTGCGTCAAAGGTCTCCGTGCCATAAGCCACCATGTTCTGCGGCGCATTCACCACTAGAATGAAGCCGAAACTGACCACGAACTGAAGTAACATAGTCATTCCGACAATGTTGATGCCGGGCGTAGCCACGCCTTGAAGCACGGCGATTACGATCGGAATCATCGCTGAAGCGAGCGCAGTCGCGCTGGCGAAGCCGAGATGAATCAGGGTGAGGAACAGGCTGAGTGCGCCGAGAATAAACAACGCAGTCGCGAACTGGAATATGAACCTAGCCTCGATGCCACTCATATCGGGGTCGCCGTAGAGAAGGGGGTCGTCACATTGACCGGCCATGTCGCAAGCTTCGCACAGAAGCAGGCGGCGATCACCGCTGTGCGACGAATTCATGGCGTTCGAGCGATCGCCGACGAGATTGAAGTGCGCTATCCTTTCGAGCAGAAAATTGACGATGAGGAAATCGCTAAACGGGCGGTCGATATTTTAGGCTGGAATAGCGTCGTGCCCGATCAGGCGATCCAGGTACTCGTTCGAAACGGCTTGGTGACGTTAGCAGGCGACGTCGATTGGCAGTTTCAGAAGCAATCCGCCGAAGATGCCATTCGAAAGCTCTCGGGCGTCCGCGGCATTGTAAACCGTGTTGCGATCAAACCTCGGGTGCAGGCGGCAGACATTAAGAAGAAGATTGAAGGCGCGCTGCGGCGGCGTCTTGCGTCAGAAGTAAGAGGGATACGCCTTACTGTCGAGGACGGTGGCGAAGTTACTCTTGAAGGCGTTGTGGACAATTGGAATGAACACCAGGTTATCGAGACTGCCGCATGGTCAGCGCCAGGAGTAATAGCCGTCCACAATCGGTTGTCTGTGGGGACATAGCCACCGCTCCAGGGAAGACCGCGGAGCGGGCAAAGTTCTCCGACCTAATCCTTAGTGACATATCCACGATGCTAAAACACTCAAGAGCGTCCGAACCATCAATTGCCGCTGTGGTCGTCAACAGGGGCGTCATGCGAGCAAATGCGCCTGTTGTCAGCGTGAAGGCGGGGCAGCCATTCAAGCATCTCCCGGGGAGACGGGCGTCGCGCGCGACGGTTCAGCGGGCGGCGCTGGAAGTAGAGCTGAAGCTCGATACTGCCGCGGAACATCTCGACATTCTGAAGAAGCACCCTCTTTTTCACAATAGTAGATCGAGCCGAAAGGACGAGGTAGTTTCGATCTATTTGGACACCAAGGACCGCGTGTTTCGCCGACATGGTCTATCGTTTCGTCTTCGGCGTAAGGGTGAGAAGGTTCTTCAGACCATTAAAGGGCCTTATCGCGGAGTTCTTGATCGCAGCGAGCGAGAAACTCCGTTCACTGGCGATGGCGACAATCATCCTGGTGCAGTCGAGGCGTTTATGCGCCACCTTGATGGAAATTTGCCGACATCGCTAAGGCCGGTCTTCAAGACTAGAATTGAACGTGAAATCTACCAGATTGGGGGCATCGAGGTTTGCCTAGACAAAGGTGAGATAATTGCCGGCCGGCGCTCCACTCCGATCGCAGAGATCGAGTTGGAGCTGAAAAGCGGCGACCGAGGAGAGTTGTTCGCTCTTGCGAGGCAGATTTCTGCGATTATACCGGCTGAAATCTCCGTTAAGTCCAAATCGGAGCGGGGTTACGACTTCGTAGATGGAATCAAGGACCGATGTACCATGGCGCGGTATCCGATTTTACCGCGATTTCCTAGCACTGCCGAGGCTTTTCAAATTATCTGTGGCGAATGCCTGCATCAACTGATTTCGAACCGGGCCGGTGTGAGGGCCGAGATCGCAGAAGCGCTTCACCAGGAACGAGTCGCGCTAAGGCGTTTGGATGCCGCCGTAAAGCTCTTCAGAAAGATCCAGAGTGAGAGGGCGACGAAGGTCGCTGGCGAGCTGAAATGGGTTGGTGATGAACTTGCAGGTGCACGCGAGCTAGACGTATTCATGACTGATTTCATTGTGCCTCTCAGGAGCAAACAACCGTCAGACTCGAGTCTGGCGAAGGTTTACGGCGCCTGCGTCCAGTTACGCGAAAAGGCTTATGAAAGAGCTAATACCGCCCTGAGCTCGCAACGATTCCGTAGGTTTCTTATTGATGTCGCAGAGTGGATCGAAACCGGTAACGAAGATCGAAAGGCGAGATCGCGAGTGAAGGGTGAGCCATCGGCAAAGGACATTGTATCCAAGACACTATCCAAAATATCGCGCAAGATGAAGTCCGTAAGACGAATTGGCGATCTCGATTTGCGTCGTCTTCATAAGCTCCGTCTGCGTGCAAAGCGCATGCGCTATACAATCGAATTCACCGGAAGTCTGCAGGACGTAAGTTACGAGCGCATCAAAGGAATGCTTAAACAGCTCGGGAAGTTGCAGACAGCCATCGGGAAGGTGACGGATATGGCGTCAGCGAAGACGATATTGAGCCGAATTGTTGTGGAGGCGAAAACCGACCCCAAGAGTGTGAAGCTGCGCATCCCTTCGGCATTGACGACCATAGCGAGAAATCAAGAAGTGCAGAAATCCAAGCAACTGAAGAGGGCTGCCAAAGCGTTTGAAAAACTGAAGAACATCAAGCCGTTCTGGACCTGAGAGTTACCTGCAAATCGCCGCGCCGGTATCATGTTGGTTCAAGTTTGAAAGACATATGACCCGGGTGCCGGATCACAGGAAGGTAAGCCGCCAGCGGCATTTGGCAGGAATGATGGCGTAACCCTCACAGACGAGCAATGAGCATCAAGCCAGCGTACCCATTCGGGCCACCACGATCCCTGTTTTTGCGAGGTTGAAGCAAGCCACGTATCTGGATCGACGTATTTGTCAGAAGCATCGCAAGTGCTGATGCGATAGTACGCTCCGATCTTGCCCGGCGGACTGACGACGGAGCTATTATGGCCTCCGCCCGTGAGAATGAACTCGGTGTCCGCGGAGCTATAAAGCTCCACCTTGTAGACCGACCGCCAGGGGGCGATGTAATCCCTTTCAGCTCCAAGTGCGAATAAGGGGGTCTTGATATCCTTCAGCGCCACCGCGCGGCCGTCCACAAGATAGTTTCCGTGAGCGAAGCTGTTATCAAGGAACAGTTGGCGCAGATACTCGCCGTGCATTCGCGCTGGCATGCGCGTCGCATCGGCAAGCCAGGCGTCGAGGTCGGTTGGGGTACGAGGCTGGCCGAGAAGGTAGCGTTCGACAAATTGGGAGAAGATCATCTCGTTGGCGCGAAGGAGGGAGAATGCGCCTGCCATTTGCCGTGTATCGAGAAAGCCTTGGACGTGCATCATATCCTCGAGCAAGGCGAGCTGGCTTTCATCGATGAACAGCATCAGCTCGCCGGCCTCTTCGAAATCGGTCTGAGCTGCGAGCAGACTAAGGCTGGCAAGCCTGTCATCGCGGTCTCGATCCATGGCCGCCGCGGCTATCGCCAAAATGGTACCACCCAGACAGTATCCCACGGCGTGCAGCTTCCTGCCGGGGATGATCTCACCGATCGTGTCAATGGCAGTCATAACTCCCTTGCTTCGGTAGTCGTCGAATGATGTGTCTCTGAGTTCTGCGCCGGGGTTCTTCCACGAAATCATGAACACCGTGAATCCTTGGTCGACCAGATAACGAACGAGGGAATTCGCCGGGCGGAGATCGAGAACATAGTACTTCATGATCCAGGCCGGGACGATGAGCAACGGTTCTTCGTGCACTTGCGCTGTCGTCGGAGCATATTGGATCAGCTCCATCAATTCGTTTCGAAACACCACCTTGCCTTCGGTCAGCGCAATGTTCTCACCAATCTTGAACTCCTCCAATCCTTTCAATTTTTCTCCCCGGGTGAGCCGAACAAGATCCTCGGCCAGGAGCACCGCGCCGGCAGCGAAATTGGCGCCGGCTGTCCGCCAGGCGGCATCCAGAACCGTCGGGTTGGTCCAGGCAAAGTTGACGGGCGCGAGCGCGTTCAGCATGAGGCTGCCAAGGAAGTCGACACGTTTGGCGTGATGGCGCCCCATGCCGGGGATATCGCGAGTGGCGGCGCGCCACTGCGCTTCAGCCGCCAGCTGAGCCTGAGCCAGAATATTGAACGGCGAACGCTTCCAACTGGGGTCACGGAAGCGGCGATCATCAGAATTTGGTCCAAGGCCGTCGCCCTGGGCTTCACCTGTCAGAAGCGCGCGATAGAGAGACAACACCGCGCCCGAAGCAAGTTCACAAAGCTCAATCTGCTTGCCGCTTGAGAGCATCAGATGGAAAGCCCAATCCTCCCAGGCTTGCAAGGCGGCCCAGGGCGACTGCCCGCCGAAAAGTATTCCAAAGCGGCCGCGACGTCTGCGATCGAACTCGCGGACAAGCGACGTGGAGCGACCGGGGAGAACGGTTCCGGCGTCAGAGCGCGTCGCCGGCGCTTGGTCGGGAGTCATATTGGTGCTTTCTGACCATGCGGTCGGGATGCGCTCTTCCAGAGCATTTCGAGACGATCGAGAAATGGGCGCTGGCTTGCAAGAATCTTCGCCCGCGCAAGGGGAAGACTGAACCACGCAGCGCGGTCGATTTCGGGAAAATAAGTGGTCCGGCCACTTCGGGGAGGCCATTCAATCGCGACGTCGTTGCTGTGAATGTTACTGATGTCAAGATCGCCTTCCAATGCATAGCCTTGAACAATCTTGCCGGCACGCTGGCGCACCTCGCCAAGCGGCTGCAGTGGCCCGGGACCTTTTACGCCGAGTTCTTCTTCGAATTCGCGTCGAGCTGCGACTTCGGGATCCTCTCCGTCGTTCAGTTCTCCCTTCGGCAGGGACCAGGCGCCCAAATCACGTTGGCGCCAGAAAGGCCCACCCGGATGGACGAGGAGAACTTCGATCCCGTCGCCCGTGCGGCGGTACATCAGGATGCCAGCGCTGTTGATCGGCATGGTGTGAAATCCAATCACCTCATCATTCCGCAGCGGCGGTGGCGGTGGTAGCCTGTGTCTCAAGTACCGCCGCCGAGATCGCATCATCAACCCGCTCGAGCCACACGAACTCCAGCCTGTCGCGGGCACCGACGGGAATTTCGTCGAAGTCGCGACGGTTCCTTGCCGGCAGCATGACGCGGGTCAGTCCAGCGGCAGCGGCGGCGACGACCTTTTCCTTGATGCCGCCGACGGGCAGCACCAGGCCCCGCAGCGAAATCTCACCGGTCATGGCAGTGTCGCTCCTCACGGTGCGATCCGTGAGCAGGGAGGCGAGGGCGGTGAACATCGCGACACCCGCGCTCGGTCCGTCCTTCGGCGTAGCGCCTGCCGGGACATGGACGTGGATGTCACTTTTCTCGAACACCGACGGATCGATACCGAGTTGAGCGGCGCGGCTCTTCACCAGGGTCAGGGCGGCCTGCGCGCTCTCGCGCATCACTTCGCCAAGTTGGCCGGTCAGGATCAGCGTTCCCTTTCCGGGCGTGCGCGTGGCTTCGATGAAGAGAATATCGCCGCCGACCGGCGTCCAGGCGAGGCCCGTTGCCACCCCAGGAACACTGGTGCGCATGGCGATCTCGTTTTCGAAGCGGGGTTGGCCAAGGACAGACCCTATGTCCTTCGTCGTGAGAACAACGCGACTTGTACTGCCTTCAGCGATCTGAACCGCCACGTTGCGGAATAGCTTGCCAATCTCTCGCTCCAGATTCCGCACGCCAGCTTCGCGGGTATACCCTCTGATGATGAGCTTGAGCGCATCAGCATCAATCTCAACCTGCGCGGCCTTCAGGCCGTTGGCCTCGAGCTGACGGCGGACCAGATAGCGCCGGGCGATCTCCAACTTCTCATCCTCGGTGTAGCCGGCGAGACTGATAATCTCCATCCGGTCCAGCAACGGACCCGGGACCGTGTCGAGCATGTTGGCGGTGGCCACGAACACGACCCGTGAGAGGTCGAATGGCACCCCAAGGTAGTTGTCGCGGAAGGTCCCGTTCTGCTCGGGATCGAGCACCTCGAGCATCGCAGCCGATGGATCGCCCTGAATTCCGCGCCCCATCTTGTCGATCTCGTCGAGCATCATCACGCAGTTGCGCGCGCCCGCTTTCTTGATTGCCTGAATAATGTTGCCGGGCAGCGCGCCGATGTAGGTGCGCCGGTGGCCACGGATTTCCGCTTCGTCATGTACGCCACCCAGGCTAACCCGAACGAATGGTCGTCCCATTGAGCGGGCAATGGATTGGCCCAACGAAGTCTTGCCAACCCCGGGCGGACCGACGAAACAAAGAATGGGCGCCTTGCCTTGTGGCGCAAGCTTTCGGACTGCCAGATATTCAATGATGCGGCTCTTGATCTTCTCCAGACCATAGTGATCCTCGTCAAGGATTCGCCTGGCCTCAGAAATGTCGATCGATTTCTCCTCCGGCAAGCTCCAGGGCAGTTCAATCAGCCAATCGAGATAGCTTCGGACCATGCCAGCCTCGGCGGCCGCCTCTGGCATGCGCTCATAGCGACGAACTTCCTTTCGCGCCTGGCTTTCCGCTTCGGCCGGCATCCCGGCCTTGGCGATGGCCTCGTTCAGCTCCGCAACCTCCTGTGCCTTGCCGTCCCCCTCTCCAAGCTGGCGCTGAATGGTCGCCATCTGCTCCCGAAGAATCGCTTCCCGCTGACGCTCATCAAAAGTTGCCTTTGTCTGCTGTCCAATCTCATGGCTGAGCCGAAGCACTTCGATGCGCTCGGCCAGATGGCGCGAAACTTTGTCCATACGGAGCACGAGATCGACGGTCTCAAGGATTTCCTGTTTCTCCTGAGGTTTAATGTCCATGTAGGACGTTGCAAGGTCGGCCAGGTTCGAGGGTGAGGTGGTGCCTTGCAGCACAGCGATCAGTTCCTGGGGAGCTTGTGGAAGCAGCTCTGCAGCCTCAATGGCCTGCCGCTGCAAGTTCAAAAAGCGAGCTTCAATTTCCGGAGAAGTCGCTGTCGGCTCCGGAATGTGAAGAACGCGGGCCGCTAGAAACGGAGTGCCCGGAAGATAGTCGAGCACCCGCATGCGCTGCACTCCCTGACACACGAGGTGATGACTCTCATCAGGCCCGGTGATGTAGCGCACGATATTGGCGACAGTGCCGATGCGGTATAAATCGTCGGGTCCGGGTTCACTCAACTCGCCATCACGCTGAAGCAAGATGCCGATCTGCCGCTGTTCGCGGACGGCCTGTTGTGCCGCAGCGATCGACTTCGCCCGCCCTATGGTGATCGGGATGACGACGCCCGGAAACAAAACCGTATTACGTACCGGCACAATGATGAGGGCGTCGTTCGGAATCTGAACCGGTGAATCAGATGACGAGGCAGAGGCTGGCCCCTGGGCGGGCGTTTCACTGTCCGGTGACATGGCCGTCTCCTCAGTTGGATTTGGCAAGCCGCAATCCGACGCAACCGTTTGTGGCGAAGCGGCTTATGGCGTACCGGCCGGACGGTAGAGCAATGCGACGCTCGAAACGGCCTTGCGGCAGTTCGAGGCGGAGAATGCGCGCGTCGCGGAGTTCGGTGGGCAACGTCCGGCGTCCGCTCACTACAAGGATTCCATTTTCGAGTTTGGCTTCGACCTCATTGGGATCGACGCCCGGCAAGGCGATGAAGATGAGTATCTCCCGATCGGTCTCCAGAACGTCGATGGGCGGCTCCCAGCTCGGCTCACGCGTTCCGGCCAGCGGCTTCAGATTCAAGAATTGCTGGTGCAACCGCTCGGCACGGGCGATCGTTTCGATGGCGTCGGAAAGCATCCAGTTGATGGAATCCTTCGGCGGCATTTCGCTTCTCCGTCCCAGCGTTCGGGCATGAAGTCACCCATGTTCTTTAGCCCAGCTCCCGTTCCTGGGCCGAGGTCAAAGCTGATTGTTCACGCTTGCGACGATTGGTAACGCATATGGAATAGACATTGTTCTCACAAGCCGGCGACTGGTTCGGTGCCGTTCATGCCCTGATTTGGCGAACTGGCTTCCCCCGTCGGGCTGGGCGCGCCGGAGGTTTCTTCGCCCAAAAGGGGGGCCGGTTCTGCCGTGAGTTGCTGGCCTGCGATGACTTTTCGCCAAAGCTTAAGAATGTTCTGCTGGGTTATCCGCGTTATGAAACAATGTCCTTCGCGGTCAAAGCCGCAGAACGTCGCCTCCGCATCGTCGCCCACCCGACTAAACGCCTGACTAATCACATCGAGGCAGGCAATGACTTGACCTACGTTTTGGAGCCGAGCGTGGTGAGCGATATCGAGCAACCGGAACGCCTCGACATCGGGCTGGCCAAAGACAGCGCCCTGGCGACCGAATTCAAAAAATACGTTCACGGCGGGTAACACGCCCTGAATCTGTGAGAGAATTGCCGCGACGTCCTGTTCGCTGCAGGCCGCCAGATGCTCGCCGTGGCTCTTGCTGCCGTTTTCAGGCGCGGCTTGCGGACCCACGGACATCATCACTTCCCGCTCGATCCAGCGGCGAACATCCGCAGGTGCATTGCGAATTTGCTCCGAACTCAACGTAATGCCGATCATGGCCTCGCCTCCTTGATGATCCCCTTTAGTGGCATCGTTCCCCAAAGCCGATATTGATCGGGATCAATCGCAACTTCGCTAACTGTGGGCCAGTACGATCTGCGTCAGCGACGCTGACGTGGAACCCAGCGGTCGCCAGATTTTTTGTATTTATGCTTCACGGCCGCCCAGGCGACACTATGGGCGATCCGTTCGCGCTGTTCGGGACCTCGCGCTTGGTACTCGGTCCAGGCGTTATTGAAGGCGGCTGCGTAGATTTCCTGGGCGTGCGTTGGCAGATGTGCCCGAACAGGGGCCGGGAGATCTTCAATCGATGGATATGGCAAGCGCTGTTCCTCCGCCTTCAGGACAGATGCCGAGAAACCATAGAGCTGACCGATGAAGCCAAATTGATCCAGAACAAGCCGCGATGTCTGAAGCCAGCTAGAGAGGTGGCAGCGTCGTTAGGCGAATTCGGAAAATGACATGGCTCCCGATCACGCATCACGAAAACAAAAAATCGCAATTGCCATTATGGCCGCTGCTGCCCTCGTTTCGCTTGCGCTGCAATGGGTGTGGGTCTCCTACGCCGAGATCGACACAATTCCCTTCAGTCAGTTCGAACAACTGGTGGCTGCGGGCAGTGTTGCTGAGGTGGCCGTCAGTTCGGATACGATCCAGGGCAAGCTGAAGGACAAGCTGCCGAGCGGAAAATCGGCATTCATAACTGCCCGCGTCGATGCGGCGCTCGCCGAGAAATTGGAGGCGAAAGGCGTGATCGTGACAGGTGTGCCGTCGGGCGGGCTGCTTCAGAGCGTCCTGTTATGGATCATGCCCGCTCTGATGTTCTATCTGGGGTGGGTTTTCATTAGCCGCCGCCTTGGAGGTCAGCAAGGCTTCGGCGGATTGATGTCGATCGGCAAGTCGCGAGCCAAGGTCTATGTCGAAAAGGACACCAAAGTCACATTTGCCGACGTGGCGGGCGTCGATGAGGCAAAATTCGAACTGCAGGAGGTCGTATCCTTTCTCAAGGACCCCAAGAGTTACGGCCGGCTAGGAGCTCATGTTCCCAAAGGGATCCTGCTGGTAGGCCCGCCAGGCACTGGTAAGACCTTGCTCGCCCGAGCCGTCGCGGGCGAAGCCGGCGTCGCATTCTTTTCCATTTCCGGCTCGGAATTCGTTGAAATGTTCGTTGGAGTCGGCGCGGCACGGGTTCGCGACCTTTTCGAGCAGGCCCGCCAGGCGGCACCTTGCATCATTTTTGTCGACGAACTCGATGCGCTTGGACGCAGCCGAACTCCCGGCGCGTTCGGTGGCTATGACGAAAAGGAGCAGACTTTGAACCAGTTGCTCGCCGAGCTTGACGGCTTCGATCCCAGGGTCGGCGTGATATTGCTGGCGGCGACGAACCGGCCGGAAATTCTCGATCCCGCACTGCTACGCGCAGGCCGGTTCGATCGACAAGTGCTGGTGGATCGACCGGACAGGAATGGACGCGTTGCCATTCTCAAGGTGCACATTCGCAAAATCCGGGCCGGCAACGACGTCGATCTGGACAGGATTGCGGGTCTCACCACCGGCTTCACCGGCGCCGACATCGCCAATCTGATCAACGAGGCTGCCATCGCCGCAACCAGGCGGAAGGCCGAAAACGTCTGTTTCGATGATTTTACGATTGCCATCGAGCGGATCGTCGCCGGAATCGAAAAGAAAAGCAGGGTACTCAGCAAGGAGGAGCGCCGTAGGGTCGCCTTTCATGAGACGGGCCATGCGCTTGTCGCTGTAAGTCTGCCCGGCGTCGATCCCGTTCACAAAGTATCCATCATTCCCCGCGGCGTTGGTGCGCTCGGCTACACGATGCAGCGACCGACGGAAGATCGGTTTCTGCTTTCCGCCAGCGAGTTGAAAAGCCGGATAGCTGTATTGATGGGAGGCCGCGCCTCCGAACGGCTGATCTTCGACGGCGACGTGTCGACGGGGGCCGCCGACGATCTGCAGCGGGCGACGGAGATTGCAGTTGAGATGGTGACAAAATACGGTATGGATCCCGGGCTCGGGCAGCGAACCTACGCATCCCGGCCGCAGACCTTTTTGTCCGCGACGCAGGACATCGTGGTCAGCGCAGCGGAAGCGACAGGGCGTGAAATTGATCTTGCCGTGCGCCAGTTAGTCGAAGCCGGAGATGCCTGCGCCCAGCAGATTCTGGAGAAGCGGCGGGCGGATCTTGAGGCCGGGGTCGAGCTTCTGATCGCGCACGAATCCCTGACGGCGGAGCAATTCGCTCCGTTGCGCTCCTCGGGCGCGCCACCGGCAGCGGACAGGTGGCGGCCTGAGGAGCAGGTGGCTAAGGTCAGAAGACAAACGTTGAGCTAATTGCGAGGTGGTCATTGACCATCGTGACTCCCGGAATAGCCTCGGCAATCACGCGGATCGCTTGCCGTTCCTCGCCGGACTCAGCATAGCCCCAGAGATCGACAATTCCGTTGGTTACGGTCACGCTCAAATTATGGGTGTGCGCCCAGGAATGCTTTTTCAGTTCACCAAGCAATTGCTGTCGAATGGTCGCGTCGGGAAGGGTCACCTCGAGCTTTGGCCGGGCGCTGGCGACTGCCTGGATCAGGTTGGCGCGGCTAACGATTCCGACGAGATTGCCATCCTTGTTGACAATAGGAACGTGCTTGATCCGGCGTTCCTCGAGCAAGGTCGCGATTTCATGTAGCGGCGTTTCCGGGGCGGCCGTTACAACGTCGGAGGTCATGATATCCTGAACCTTTGCGGCGTGCGATTTGACATAATCTGCAGCGATCGTCGCGTTATCAGTGAGGAAATGCAGCCACCACGAATAGGCCCGTTCGGTTCCGGCTTCCGCGCGATGTATCAAATCGCTTTCAGTTACAATGCCGACCACCTTCTCGGCATTGTCGATTACGGGAACCGCACTTATGCGTTTCTTAAGCAAGATGTTCGCCACTTCTCGAACAGTCGCATTTTTCCCGACGGTAATGACGGGGGAAACCATCACGTCACGCGCTTGCATGGCTGGAACTCCTTGTTTGTCTGACAACATCTATCTTGCGAGTTGCCCCTTGTTCAGAATTGATCCTCATCAAGCGCGCGCACTTGCAGTGCCTCAGCGAGTTGCGGCGCTCAGTCCAGCGTAACGATCGCAAGGATCCATCGGAAGATCTCCCATCCGGCCGCGACCAGCAACGTGCCAACGATCAAGAGCGCGCCGTACCAGGAAACGGTGGTGGTTTTCCGCGAGCCCTGGCGCTCAGAAGCAGTCGCCTCCTTTATCGGCCGTGGCAAAGGTCTTTGACGAGCTTTGGTCGCATGCAGAGAGGAGGGCGAAGTAGTCGTCATGTGATCTCCTACGAAATCCAATCGATCCTGAGAGGTTTTCTCGAAACCAATGGAGGTGTGGACTTCGGGTGCCCAACGACAATTGGGGCAACTGGGATATCGGTGTCGGCTAACTTCAGGGTTGATTTACCCTCGGGTGTTCCGAGCCAACCTTGCGCAAACCCAATCCAGCAGGTGCCGAGCCCTGTCGCGTGCGCCGCGAGCATCAGGTTCTCTGCCGCAAGCGAACAATCCTCGACGGCCGAGGGGCCTGCGGCTGCGGAGATTAGGATCAGCGCGGGAGCGCCGTGAAAGATATCGAACTTCGGATCGTTCAGAATGTGCGGGAAATGGTGCGTGGCCAATGCGGCCGGAGAAGTTCTCAGCATATGGGCTTTCGCGTCAGTTGAAACGCGCGCCAGCAGCTCGCTGTCCCCGACGACCGTAAATAGCCACGGCTTCACGGCGCTGGGAGCCTGGACCGCTGCGTCGATGAGCCAGCGCAATGTCCCTTCGTCCACAGGTTCCCCCGTGAACTCGCGCACGGCTCGCCGCCCGTAGATTGCTTCTCTGACGTCCATCACCGTTCCAATCAGACCGCAGCAGCATTGAGCCAGATATGCAGGGACCGCCCTTGATCTCGATCAAACTGCTCGGCCGGCTATGCGAATAACGTCAACCTAGCGGAGGATAGTCGGGGATAGCCTCGACGCACGGATTACGCGGAGCCGATGTCATGGGAGTGCCGGCCTCGAACGGAGTTCTTTTCAGTGAAGTAACCTCGTTTCCGTCGCGCCGTCAGGAGATGGTTGAGAGAGACATTGCCGCACGCGGCGTGCGCGACGAGTTGGTACTTGATGCCATGCGCAAGGTACCGCGCGAGCCGTTCCTGCCAGAAAAGCTTCGTGAATTTGCCTACGAGGACACCCCGCTCCCAATCGCCGGGGAGCAGACAATTTCTCAGCCCTATATCGTAGCCTTCATGACTGAGGCCTTGATGCTCAAGGGTGGCGAAAAGGTCCTTGAGGTCGGTGCCGGATCCGGTTACGCCGCCGCCGTACTCTCTGAGATCGCGGCCAACGTCTACACGGTCGAACGGCTCGGGCCCCTTGCCGAAAAGGCCGCGGCACTACTTTCCGAGCTCGGCTATGACAATGTCCACGTGCTTCACGGCGACGGCACGAAGGGTTGGCCGGAACATTCCCCTTACGACGCCATTGTCGTGGCCGCCGGCGGGCCTCAGGTTCCAGAGTCGCTCAAGGAGCAGCTGAAGATCGGCGGCCGCCTTGTGATTCCCGTGGGCGCGGATCAGCGCAGCCAAGAACTTGTACGGGTCACTCGGGTTTCGGCCAATGAGTATCGCAGCGAAGATATCGCCGATGTTCGCTTCGTTCCATTGATCGGCGAGGAGGGGTGGGCGACCTTCAGAGGAGATAGTCGCACCCGTGCGCGCCGGGCACCGCGTCCAGTATCTTGGGACGAGGAAGCATTGGTCCGTACCCTTGCGGATGCTGTAGAGCCGTTTTCGTCGATCGAGGCCGCCGATCTCAATCCGCTCATGGAAAGGATCGGCTCAGCACGGGTTGTGCTGCTTGGCGAAGCGACCCATGGTACCTCCGAATTCTACCAGATGCGCGAACGCATTACCCGCGACCTCATCGTCAAGAAGGGGTTTGGTTTTGTGGCGGTAGAAGCGGACTGGCCCGATGCGGCGCGGGTCGATCATTACGTCCGGCATTTCCAATATCCGCCATCTGAGTGGACTGCGTTCGCACGGTTTCCAACCTGGATGTGGCGAAACGCTGAGGTACGCGATTTCGTGAGCTGGCTGCGCAAGCACAATGGCACGGTCGAACGGAACAAACGGGTAGCGTTTCACGGCCTTGATCTCTACAGCCTCTATGACTCGATCCGATCGGTCTTAAATTACCTTGACGAGGTCGATCCGGAGTCGGGGAGGGTAGCTCGCGAGCGCTACGGTTGCCTGACGCCGTGGCAGCGGGATCCCGTAACTTACGGCCATGCCGCGCTGACCGGATCCTATCCGACATGCGAATCCCACGTGGTGCACGCTCTCACCGATCTCCTTTCCAAACGCCGAACTTACGCCGAACATGATGGGGAACGCTTCTTCGACGCCGAGCAAAACGCGCGTCTGGTCGCGAACGCGGAACGCTACTATCGCATCATGTATTACGGCTCGCGCGCTTCATGGAATCTGCGCGACAGTCACATGTTCGAAACCCTGAAAAATCTGCGCGCGTTTCATGGCCCGGACAGCAAGGCCGTTGTATGGGCACACAACTCGCACATAGGCAACGCACAAGCGACCGAGATGGCAGCACGCGGGGAGCACAATCTCGGCCAGCTCTGTCGCAAGGAATTCGGCGAACAGGCCTATCTGGTCGGGTTCGGCACCCACAATGGAACCGTTGCCGCTGCCTCCGATTGGGATGGCCCGATGGAAGTCAAGAATGTCCGGCCGGCGCTATCCGACAGTTATGAGCAGTTGTGCCACGCGACAGGATTTGCGCGTTTCATGCTTGGTCTGCGAGGGCGCAACGATCTATGCGGGCCAGCCGGTCTCGGCAAGCAGCGGCTCGAGCGAGCGATTGGCGTGATCTATCGGCCCGAAAGTGAGCTAGCAAGCCACTATTTCCGCGCAAGCCTACCGGCACAGTTCGACGAGTACATCTGGTTCGATAGCACCCGTGCGGTGACCCCGCTTGAAACTGCCGAAATCAAGGGCCTTCCGGATACTTATCCGTTCGGCGTGTAACGCAAACCGGGTCCGGCTACCGAAGAGACGCCGCGCAATCCTGAGGAGTGTACGAACATGTTGAAAATTCCGCATAACGCGTTGGTGTTTGTCGGTGACGGCCGGAAGGCTTTGTTTCTTCGAAACGACGGCGATGCGAAAGTTCCAAATCTCAGAGCCGAGAGAGTATTTGAGGCGGAAAACCCACCGACCCATGAGCAGGGTAGCGATCGGCCAGGGCGGGTAAGCGAGGCTGCCGTGGCCGGTCGCAGAAGTGCCGTCGAGCCGACCGACTGGCATGACATCGAGGAGCAGCGGTTCGCGCGGACTGTCGCAGCGGCCATGGAGCAACTGGTCCGAAAAAGCGAGACGAAGGCGCTCGTCGTGGTAGCGCCGCCAAAGGCGTTGGCTGAATTGCGAAGCGCGTTCCACCCCGACGTGAAGGCTTGCATTGTCGCCGAGATAAACAAGGATCTGACCAAGCACTCGATCGGAGAAATCGAAAGGCATCTCTCGAGCGATTTGTGAACTTCAGACTATGCAGTCGGGGACACGAAGCTCGCATCGCACGCAGATTTGATCTGGCTCAAGATGGCCGCTCCCGGACGTGGACGTAATTGCAGGTGTGATCGCCAAGGGTGGAGACTGTTATGTCCTACGCAACGCTGATGGTCTGGGTCAATGTGGACCACGTCTCGAAGCAGTTGGTCGGCATCGCTGCGGGTGTAGCAGACAAATTCGCGGCCAAGCTGCTGGGCTTGTCAGCTCTTGCGATCATGCCGCCGTTTGTCGCCGATGGTGTCGTGATCGTCGATAACGCGACGGAATTTGATATCGCCAAGATGAAAGCCAGTCTTGCGGAAGCTGGTAACAAGTTTCAGTCAGCCGCCGGAGCTGGTCGCCAGATTGAATGGCGGTCAGCCTTGGAGTTTCCCACGCAGACGTTGATCGACGAAGCGCGACGTGCTGATTTGATCTTGGTCGAGAAAGGAAAATCGGGCGATATCTATCGGACTGTCGACGTTGGCGCCGCTATCCTGGGAGCCGGCCGTCCTTTCCTGGTGGTACCCGCAGCAGCGAAATCCCTGGCGGCTGACCATGTCGTGGTCGGATGGAAAGATACGCGCGAGGCGCGGCGAGCGGTACAGGATGCATTGCCGTTCCTTCACGAGGCGAAACGCGTAACCATCATGGAGATATGCGGGAAGGACCAGATGGATGCCGCGCGCCATCACCTTGATGATGTCGTTCGCTATCTGGCGCAGCACAGGATTAAAGCTGAACCCCGGGTTGAAATACAGGCCCATGGATCTGGTGCGGATCAGATCATTGGACTGGCTGAGGACGAAGGAGCCGATCTGCTGGTGACTGGTGCCTACGGCCACAGTCGAGTCAACGAGTGGGTCTTCGGCGGAATGACCCGCGATCTGCTAACGTCCAGCCCGATCTCTTGCCTGATGTCTCATTGAGGCGACGAATTGCGAGGGCATATGCGATACTCTGGTTCAGGAAAATGTTCTGAAATTGCGCCGCCTCCGACGAAAAGGCGCACTCCGCCATCAGAGCAGACCGCCGAAGCGTCGGGCCTGATTGAAAGCGAACAGGTCGACGTCGAACGGGAAGCGCCCTTTGAGGGAAACGAGTCCATCGAGCGTAGCGCGCCGCGCGAAAATCCGGGCCCACCGGCGTTTGAAGATTGAACAGTAGGCCAGCCAGGGACGAGCTTGGGTCAATGAAACTTACCAAAGCTGCCTCAGCTATGGCTATGAGGTGACCGGCACCTTTCGCAGATCACATTGCCATCTCCGGCTCGACCGGCCGCTCTCTCTTCGCCTCCGGTATCTCCGTCATCGTCGCCTCAGTCAGCAACAGCACGCTGGCGACTGAAACCGCATTTTCCAATGCGGTGCGAACTACCTTAGCCGGGTCGACGATGCCGGCCTCGACCAGATCGACATATTCCTTGCGCGCCGCATCGAAGCCAAAATTGCCCTGACTCGCAAGCATCCGCGCAACAACCACACCGCCGTCCACGGCGGAATTCTCCGCGATCTGTCGCGCCGGCGCTTCGAGCGCTCGTTTTAAGATCTGAATGCCGGTCTTCTCGTCGCCCTCGCACGCAGTTTCTTCCCGAGCGACCGCCTCTATACACCGCAGCAACGCGAGGCCCCCGCCTGGCACAATTCCCTCGGCCACCGCGGCCTTGGTGGAACTGATGGCGTCATCCAGGGCTTCCTTCTTCGCTTTCATCTCCGCCTCGGTCGGAGCTCCGACGCGGATCACGGCAACGCCGCCGGCCAGTTTTGCAAGTCGTTCCTCAAGCTTTTCGCGATCGTAGTCGCTGGTGGTTTTCTCCATTTCCCGCCGAATTTGCTGAATGCGGGCGTCGATCTGCACTCGATCGCCGCCGCTGCCGATCAATGTTGTATTTTCCTTGTCCGCGACTACGCGCGCGGCACGCCCAAGTTGTTGCAGCGTCACACTCTCGAGCTTCAATCCGATATCTGCGGAGATTACCTGTGCACCGGTCAATATTGCGATGTCTTCCAGGATTGCTTTGCGACGATCTCCGAACCCGGGTGCTTTGACCGCGAGACCCTTGAGAACGCCGCGAAGCCGATTGACCACCAGGGTCGCAAGTGCTTCTCCCTCGATATCCTCGGCGATGATGAGCAGGGGCCGGCCCGATTTGGCAACCTGCTCCAAGACAGGAACAAGATCCGCCAAGCCTCCAATCTTGTGGTCGCATAGCAGCACAAACGGGTCCTCAAGAACCGCTTCCATGCGCTCCGCGTCGGTGACGAAGTAGGGCGATATGAATCCGCGGTCAAACTTCATGCCTTCGACGACATCCAGTGTGGTTTCTGTCGTCTTGGACTCTTCAACCGAAATCACGCCGTCGCCGCCGACCTTTTCTATGGCGTCGGCGACCAAGGCGCCTACTGCGGCGTCATTGTGAGCTGAAATAGTTGCGACCTGTGCCTTCTCCGCTTTGGTCTTTACCGGGCGGGACATAGTATGCAGCGCTTCGATCGCGACGCGCGCCGCCCGATCCAGTCCACGCTTGAGATCGATGGCGCTGGCGCCCGCCACGACGTTACGCACGCCATCGGCGAGAATGGCGTGCGCAAGGATGGTGGAGGTGCTGGTGCCATCGCCGACGACGTCGCCGGTTCTCTCGGCAGCCTGACGAAGCACCTGGGCGCCGAGGTTTTCTTCAGGATCCTTTAGATCGAATTCCTTGGCAATGGTCACCCCATCATTACAGACGATCGGCGCACCCCAGTTCTTTTGAATCAGAACTGATTTCGACTTCGGTCCCAACGTCACACGCACCGCATCGGCAAGAAGCGTCGCCCCCCGCAGAACCTTCTCGCGGGCCGCCGAATGAAATAGGATTTGCTTATGTGCCATTTCGCAGCGTCTCCTGGGCTCAAAATCAAACAAAAGAGTAGCGATTGCAGCGGCCTCACCGATTAAGTGTGATGCGGTGAGGCCAGCAGTTGGCTTACTTGACGCTTACGGGGATCGTCTTCTGCTTCTTCTGCGCTTCCTGCGATTTCGGCAGGTTGACAGTAAGAACGCCGCTCTTAAAGCTCGCTTCGATCTTGTCGGCGTCTACACCGCTGGGTACCTGCAACGACCGGCGGAACGAGCCGTATCGGCGTTCAGAGACGTAGCGGTCCTTCGTCTTCTCTTCCTTCTCTTCCTGCTTTTCGCCCTTGATTGTCAGGACGTTGTCGGAAAGCTGAAGGTCTATGTTCTTGACGTCGAGGCCCGGTAGTTCGGCCGTCACTTCGAAGGCTTTCTCTTTCTCGACGATATCAATGGCCGGTGTGACGTCGAGGCCGAAATCACGGCGCCAGAACGGCTCGATGTCCAGGAACGACCGGTGGGTTGGTGCCTGGAGGAATCCGGTTTGGAAGTCGTTGAACAGCCGGTCTACCTGACTGCGCAGCGCTTCGAAGGGGTGCCAGTCTGAGGTCTTACTGACCTGCGGCGCCGAAGTCGCATCGGACTTGATGGGCAACTTGGTGGCAGCTTCCGCCATGGCAAATACTCCTTTGGGGTTGATAGACCTTAAGAGAATAGGCCCGGCAAAGGGGGGCTCTTTGATCTCAATCAAACAAAGAAGCGTTCGAAAATTGGGTGGCATTTTCGAACATTGAAATGGAACCAGCGATGCGGCAGAGGCAGGAGAAACTCGGACGGCCGATGCGCATGATGATATTCTTGGCATGGTGGAGGAGATGAAGCGATTGAGAAAGCGCCGATCTGGCCTTGTTCGCCAGAGTCTGCGGCCTCGAATGACGACGGCGGCATGCCGTGTTCGTCATGGCGATAAAGCGTCTAAGGATGGGCATGCTTGCGGCATCCTGGACGAGGATGCCGCAGGCGAGGCTATTCAAGCAATCTTAAGGCGATCCTCGACGGATACGACGCCTGGCGCCGACCACGCCGCGTTCTCAACGGCCCGACGTTCATCCCAGTTGTCGACCTTCCCTTCAAGCACGATCTTGTTGCCGTCTTTCACGATGACGCGGATCGCATTGGCTTCAACCTCGGCGTGGCGCTTGAGAGCGGATTCGATCCTGCTCTTTATATTCGAAGAGTCGACGTCGGGCTGCTTGATCGTAATCTTGTTTGTTACGCCGCACACTCCGGACAACTCGCGGATGTCGTCTTCGGCCGCGGTCTTGCTATAGTTCCAATCAACGCGGCCGGTTAAAGTGACCCAGCCATCTTGAACCAGCACATTTACCGTGTCCTTGGGAATGAGGACGTCCCAGTTCAGTATGTCGGAAGCGCGCTTGGCAAGCTGATCGTCTGCGGTCTGTTTCTGAAACGGATAGCGCACCTCAATATTCTCGGCGACGGCGTGGACACCTTTGACACGCTGCACCGCGGCGATGGCCGCAACTTTTTCCGCGTAGCTGTTGACGTGCCCGCTAAGGCTAACGACATTCTTGTCGACAGCAACGCCAATGTGCTCTCCGTCGAATCTCGGGTCGAATTCCAATTCGTCGATAATGTCTTGCCGAAGTTCAGAGTCGGTCACGTTTGCCTCCATCATTAGGTTGGGAGGAAACATGATCTGCTCATCTGCGGGGATCGACTTTGATCCGAGTCAAGGTGTCGGCATCGTGGGCTACCGGCCTGACGATCCTCCGTCCTGTCGAGCCGATTGGCCATATGTTTCAATGAAGAATTGGGGCGGACGCCAAGGTTTCATCCTTCCAGTCGGCCATCCACCACGGGGACCCGTCGGTGCATCTGCGAAGCGAGACTGAGTCGTGTGTGACTGCGACCACCGCCTTGCCGCGAAGCGTTACCAAATCCCGAAGGATTTGAAATACCCGGGAGGTTGCCGGAGTATCCAGGCTGCCAGTCGGCTCGTCCGCAAGAATTGCCGGCGATCGTTGGCAAACGCACGTGCCACAGCAACGCGTTGCCGCTGTCCGCTGGACAATTGATCGGGCGTCTTGTGGTGATGATCGCTGGCCAGGAGGTGGTCGGGGTGGGCCTTACAGGATCACCGTTCATCGCGTCGCGGACTAACAGCAATACCCGGCTGGCATAGTTTCAGTGTATCCTCCGGTTCGCCGGACGCATCGATGAGTGTCCAGTCCAACGCGCCGATATCGTATTGTTCCTGAAGTGCTGCGATCTCAGGGGTGGCGTCGGAGGTGTCGTCGCGGCGGTGACCGATGCGGCGCTGCCTCGTCGCGAGGTCGGTCTGAAGATAGAGACCGACGAACCCAACGCCTAACTTGCGCCCGACATTGCCGATCGCGGTTCGTTCCCGTTGGTCGGCAAAGACCGCGTCGACAACAACGGAATGACCCTGCGAAAGAATGCGAACTGCGCGTTGTGCAAGCTCTTCGTAGATCTGCTGCGTAATCTCCGGTTGGTATGCGCTCTTGGGGAGCCGTTCGGTTTCGTTGGCGTGAAGCAATTGTTTCCGTAGAACGTCGCTGCGTAACACGACGGCGCCCGGATCCGGTCCACGCCAGACGCGAGCGCTCGCGCCAGGACAGATTTTCCGGTCCCGGACAGGCCGCCGATTGCAACTAGCATTGGCGCAGCAGGCCGGATCAATCGAAGCGCAAGTTCAAAGTAAGCACGGGCGGATTGCCTGATATCGGGCTTGTCGTGACAAGTTGGGGCAATACGGGCAAGTATAACGTTGGCGCGGATGGCGGCGCGCAATGACATGAATAGAGGAAGCGTCCTGAGCACATCGAGGTTTTCAAGGGGCGTTCTGCCTAAATAGCGGTTCAGAAGGCCGTTCGCCGCGGCGTGCCGGTCGTACCTCATGAAATCCACCAGAGGAAATGCAAGATCATAGAGCACATCGGTGGATGCGATCGTTGGGTCGAACTCGATTGCGTCGAATAGAACGGGCTGTTCCTTGATCAAAACAATGTTCGCCAGATGGAGATCGCCGTGGCATCGCCGTATGAATCCTGCTCGGCCGCGCTGTTCCAATAGCCCACAGATCCGGCTAAATGCTGAATGAGATGCGTCTCCGAGGTAGTCGATGTCGGGCTCGGGGAAGCACGCCGCGGTACGGAATGCCGTTGTATTGCCGGCGATAGTACCCGGAATCGACTGGATCCAAGGCTCGGCCGGCACGAGCGGTGCAGCGATGTGCGAGTCCGCGATCGCATCGGCAATGGCGTCAATGAGGTCAGGAGTCGGCGGACCGGCTTCCGCGAGATGGTCGATGGTCCGGCTTTCGTCGAAACGGCTCATCTCGACCGCATATTCCACCGGCGTTCCTTTGCCGTCGATGCTCAAAGAACCCTGGCTGTCTTGAGTGATTGGGATAACCCGGCGGTAAATCTGCGGCGCGAACTGACGGTTTATTGCTATTTCCTGGTCGCAGGCCACCTTTCGCTTCGCCAGCGTCGAATAATCGAGATAAGGAAAACGGATTGCGCGCTTGATCTTGAGCGCGCGTTCGCCTTCGAGAAACACCGACGCTGCATGGGTGTCAATCCGGCGAACATGCGGATGGAGAGCGGGGTCCGTAAGAAATGCAAACACGCGCTCCTGGACGCGCGAATCGGCTGGCATTGAGTTTTGTGCTGTGACCGGAGTTGTCATGTCGAAGATCTAGGGTTGGAGGACTGCCGCACCCAAAATCCGACCTGTCCGCAGCTGTTCAAGCACTTCATTGGCCTCGACAAGCGGAAAAGCCGTTGTCTGGGTCCGGAGTCCGGCCTGAGGTACAATCTTGAAGAAATCCAGCCCGTCCTGGCGTGTCAGGTTCGCGACCGACACCAGTTGCCGCTCCTGCCAAAGCAGACTGTAGGGAAAGCTCGGAATATCGCTCATATGAATCCCCGCGCATATCACTCGGCCACCCTTGCGCACTGCACGCAACGCAGCCGGCACCAATTGTCCTGCGGGGGCATAGATGATCGCGGCGTCGAGAGGAGTTTCAGGCAGTTGGTCCGATGCTCCGGCCCACACCGCGCCCAAACGACGGGCAAAGTCCTGCGCCACCGCGTCATCGGGGCGCGTGAAGGCGTAGACAGACCGGCCCTGCCAGCGCGCAACTTGTGCGACGATGTGCCCGGCTGCTCCGAAACCATAAATACCCAGCCGCTCGCCATTGCCTGCCATTGCAAGCGAACGCCAGCCGATTAACCCGGCACACAACAGCGGAGCGATCGAAACATCGTCGCCGAGTTCACCAAGCGGGAAAGCATAACGGGCATCGGCAATGGTGTGCGTGGCGAAACCGCCGTCCCGCGTATATCCCGTAAACAACGGACGGTCGCATAGATTCTCCATGCCCTCTTTGCAGAAGCGGCAGATGCCACAAGTGTATCCAAGCCAAGGGATTCCGACCCGGTCGCCGATCCTGTGCGTCTTGACGTTGCTCCCGACGAGGTCAACGCGGCCGACGATTTCATGTCCTGGAACGATTGGGTATTTGATGCCAGGCAGTTCTGCGTCGACGACGTGCAGGTCGGTTCGGCAAACTCCGCACGCGCTTACCCTGACGCGAATTTCCCCGTCGCGTGGAAGCGGGTCATCGCGCTCCTGAAGCCGGAGAAGCGAGCCAGGAGAGGTGAGAGCCATCGCTTGCAAAATAATTCTCCCGCTTCCACGCTCCCAACCGTCAATGGGACATCAGGGTCGGCACCGTCATGGATTGAAGCATGCTGCGCGTGACGCCACCCAGAATTCGCTCCTGCAGGCGCGAATGACCATAGCCACCCATTACGATCAGATCGAGGCCGTCGTCGGCCGCGATCGATAGGATGGCCGGCTGAATGTCGGCGCGGTCGGCATCCATTCGTTCAATCCGGGCATTCATGCCATACCGCACCAGATGGGCCGATACGGCTTTCGTGGACGCTTCAGCCGGAGCCTGAGCTTCGTTGATACTGATGATGGTGACAGCCTCCGCGCGAGCCAGGAACGGCGCCGCGTCGCGAAGCGCGCGTGCGGCGAGGCGGCTGCCGTCCCACGCGATACCGATCCGCTTGGCTACAAAGGGGCCTTTGTGCGTATATGGAATGAAGAGGACCGGGCCACCCGATTCGAACAGTATTTCCTGCGGCATGATGTTGTCGAACGTGTCGCGATCAGGCTCGGGTTGTAGCACGATCGTCAAATCGTGCAGCCGTGCCAAGGCGCTCACAGATGCCGCGGCTTCTACCGGGACGCTTGCGATTGGCTGGCAATTGTAGGCGATACCGGCGTTGCGGGCTTCGGTTTCAAATACGGCAAGCGCGGCATTGGCTCGCGCCAGCGCGCGTTCCCGTTCGATCTCGAAGACCTCGGCTACCGCTGCGCCGCCAGCCGCAACGGGGAATCCCACGCTAGTAATTTCATATCCGACCGAAACAGCGCGGAGATGGGCAGCGTGTGAGACCGCCAGCGAGATTGCGCTGTCGACTACAGGGCGTATCCTCCGCTCCGACGGAATATAAACCAAGAGTTTCTTCAGCATGATCGCTCTCCGCTTTTCATAAACGGCGGTCGCCGTTGCATCCGCTCTTTCAGTAAAAGCCAAAGTCGGGGCCGCGGTTTGATTCAGCTCAAGTCGGCTTAATTTCGTGCGCATAGCCTCCAAATAGCTATCGGTGGCGTGAGCTTCCGGGCTATGCAGGTCAAATTTGGCGCAACGGACCACGGCGTGATGCAGCGCAGCTCATATCGTTAGAGAGATATTCCAATGAACGTAACCGATGTCATGCGTCGCTCGTTCGCAATGATCAAATCCGATGCGCCGCTTCTGGACGCCGCGCATTTGCTCCTGGAGACCAATCAACGCGGTCTGCCGGTAGTTGACCAGGAAGGGTCGTTGGTCGGCATAATTTCGGAAGGCGATTTCGTGCACCGGAGCGAGCTTGATATCGGCATGCCGGCGGGAAACTGGCTCGAGAAATTGCTTGGGATCGAAGGAGACACGCCCGCTCGCCGACGAATGTGTGCCAGTTTGGTTCATGAAGTCATGACGCGCGATCCCGTTTGCGTCGAGGGGGAAAGTGCCCTCGACGAGGTCGTTGCATTGATGGACGCGCGTCATATTGCACAGCTGCCGGTCGTCTGCGGCGGCACGGTGATCGGCGTCATTGGCCGCGTCGAATTGCTGGCTGCGGTCGCTCGCGTGTTAAGTTCAGCAACGGAGGAAGGCGTCGTGGCGGCTGCCTAACCGCACGAGACCGTAGCCATGCACGCGAGCGGCCGAACGTATCAAACACGTCTTCGGCCCACGAGCAGACGGCGTCGCAGCTTTCGCGGGGGCTGTTTTAGAGCACGGATGACGGCGCGCTCACGTGCTGCGCGACGGAGGCGGCTTAATGGCGTCCGGGTAAACCGGTTCTCGATGAATTTCAGTGCCGGACTCATTGAGCACAACAACACAGAGATTGTCGTCCTTGGCCGGATGTTCGTGGCTGAACCTGCGCGCGAGTGTTTTGCTGTGCTCGATCGCTTGTGAGTCCGTTCGAAATTCAAGTCCTGCCCGATCCCTGATCGGTACTCCGTCCTTCATGTCAAAATAATAGGTTTGCATCGGCCTCTCTCGGGACGGAAAATAACGCGGCCGGATGCCCCCAAGTCCGCAGAGTCCGAGAGCATCCGCAAATCCAGCGTCAAGGGATGTAGGCTCCGAATCTATCAGCCGCCAACCTCCCTTACGTAAATTTAGATTAACGGAAGCAGTGGCAGAGAAGCTTGTCCTAGATCAATTGGCAGCCTGGATGGACGGCGATCGCAATATCTCCGAGCAATGGTGCGCGATCATGGTCTCCTCGCTGGTAGGAATGACACGAACGTCAACCCTGCTGTTCTCAGTGTTGATACATTCGCTCGCCTGATCATTTGCCGAATGATCGATCCGCACTCCCAGCCAGTGCAGCCGTTCGCATATTTGCTGCCTTATCTCTGCACCGTTTTCGCCGATGCCGCCGGTGAAAACGAGGCAGTCCAGCCCGCCCAGCGTATTGGCCATAGCGGCGACTTCCCTGGCGACGCGAAACGTGAATAGCTCGATCGCCTCGGCAGCTCGCGGATCGTCGCTGGCGAGCAAAACACGCATGTCGGCGGAAAGGCCGGAGACGCCGAGCAACCCGGAGTCCTGATAAAGCGTGCGCTGGAGGTCATTGAGTGACATGCCCTGTTGCTGAAGGTACAGAAGCACGCCAGGATCGATGGCGCCCCCGCGCGAGCCCATCATCAATCCGTCCAGCGGGGTGAGGCCCATGGTGGTATCGAGGCTTGTGCCGTTGCGCATGGCACAAAGGCTCGCTCCGTTGCCGAGATGCGCCGCCACGGTGCGCTTGCCTGCCAGGATCGGTGAGATCTTGAACAGACGGTTAGAGATAAACTCAAAGGAAAGTCCGTGAAAGCCAAAGCGGCGTATCCCCATCTCTTCGAACCGCCGCGGAATTGCAAATCGGCTGACGGGTGGCGCGAGGGTATGATGGAAGGTGGTGTCGAAGCAGGCAATTTGCGTGAGACCGGGCCGCAGCGACCTGATGGCCCGCATGGGCGACAAGCAGCGCGGTTGGTGCAAAGGCGCAAGCGGCGTCAGGGCAGCCATCGCGTCGATGGTCTTGTCGGTGACTTCGGCTGGACCGTCGAAATCACGTCCGCCGTGAACGACGCGATGCCCGATGGCGGCTAACGTGCCGCCGGCGAGATAGTCATTGCTCCAATTCAGGACATCGGCCAGCAGGGCTTCGCCGTTATCCGCCGGCGCAAGACGCTTCTCGAACAAGTGATTACCGGCGGCGTCGGTGACGGTGAAGCCTGGCTTGGCTTCGTCTTCATCGAGCAGGCCTTTGTAAAGCAAGCGCGGCTCAGTCCCCGAAATATCGAACAATCCGAATTTGATGCTGGAGGAGCCGGCATTCAGGACCAGGACGGCGTCGGACATCATCGATATTCCTGAGGTGACAGGCGAGGCAATCGTCAGTCCCCAACTGGGGCCGAAGTTTGCCCAGCCGCGTTGCTTGGCCAGACCCAGTTACGAATTTGCGGCATGTCTTCGCCGTGTTCGCGGACGTAGTGCGAATGTTTGATCAGTGCATCGCGAAGCTGCTGCTTGATATGGGCCGCGGCGATGCCGAGGTCGGGAACGCGTTCGATGACCTCGATCGCCAGATGAAACCGGTCCAGCTCGTTCAGCACCACCATGTCGAATGGCGTCGTGGTAGTGCCTTCTTCCTTATAGCCGCGGACGTGCATGCCGGCGTGGTTGGTCCGGTTATAGGTCAGGCGGTGGATCAAATAGGGATAGCCGTGATAAGCAAAGATCACCGGCCGATCACGGGTGAAGATGCCGTCGAAATCGCGATTGCTAAGGCCGTGGGGATGTTGCTCCTTCGGCTGCAACGTCATCAGATCTACCACGTTGACGACGCGGATTTTCAACTCAGGCAAGGATCTTCGAAGCAGGTCTACCGCGGCCAGGGTTTCTAGCGTTGGAACGTCGCCGGCACAGGCCATCACGACATCCGGCTCGGAGCCTTCGGTTTCACTACCAGCCCATCTCCAGATTCCAATGCCTGCGTCGCAATGCGTCGCTGCCTGCTGCATGGTCAGCCATTGCAGCGAGGCCTGTTTGCCAGCGACAATCACGTTGATCCTGTTATAAGTCCGCAGACAATGATCGGTGACCCAGAGCAGGGTATTGGCGTCAGGTGGAAAGTAGATGCGTACGATGTCGGCCTTCTTGTTGGCGACGAGATCGACAAAACCAGGATCCTGGTGGCTGAAGCCGTTGTGATCCTGCTGCCAGACGTGTGACGTCAGGAGATAGTTGAGCGAGGCGATTGGGCGGCGCCAGGGCAGGCTCCGCGAAACCTTCAGCCACTTGGCGTGCTGGTTGAACATGGAATCCACGATGTGGATGAAGGCCTCGTAGCAGGAGAAGAGGCCGTGTCGGCCGGTGAGCAGGTATCCTTCCAGCCAGCCCTGGCAGAGATGCTCGCTCAAGACCTCCATCACGCGGCCATCCTGCGACAGGTGAACATCGTAAGGCTCAATGCTCTCCATCCAGACACGTTCGGTCACCTCGAACACCGCGTCGAGGCGGTTTGAGGCGGTTTCATCCGGCCCCATGATGCGAAAGTTCCGCGCCTCGGCGTTCAGGCGCAAGACGTCGCGAAGGAAGCCTCCCATCGTGCGCGTTGCCTCGGCCTTGACGCCACCAGGCCGGGGCACATCGACGACATAATCTCGAAAGTCCGGCAGCTTCAGGTCGCGCTTCAACGATCCGCCGTTGGCATGGGGATTGGCGCCCATTCGCCGCTCGCCGGTTGGCGCAAGGGCCTGCAATTCGGGAAGCAGGCGACCGGTGTCATCAAATAGAGTTTCGGGCCGATAGCTGCGCATCCATTGGTCAAGCAGCTCCAGATGCTTGGGATTTCCGCGCGGATTGGCGATCGGGACCTGATGTGCCCGCCAGAAACCCTCAACCTTTAAGCCATCGACTTCCTTCGGGCCGGTCCAGCCCTTGGGGCTGCGGAGCACGATCATCGGCCATTTCGGGCGGTCGTTCGTCTTGCGTCCATCGCGCGCGGCTCTCTGGATCGTACGAATGCGCTCAATTGCGTGCTTCAATACGTCGGCCATCTGCCGATGCATCAGTCTGGGCTCGTCACCTTCCACGAACAGCGGTTCGTGGCCATAGCCGGTAAAGAGCTGACGAATCTCTTCGTCGTCCATCCGGCCGAGCACGGTTGGGTTGGCAATCTTGTAGCCGTTGAGATGAAGGATCGGAAGAACCGCGCCGTCATGGACAGGGCTTAGGAACTTGTTGGAATGCCATGAGGCTGCGAGCGGCCCGGTCTCGGATTCGCCGTCGCCTACCACGCAGGCAACGATCAGGTCAGGGTTATCGAAAGCCGCGCCATAGGCGTGCACCAGCGCGTAACCGAGTTCGCCACCCTCGTGGATCGACCCCGGCGTCTCCGGGGCGGCGTGACTGGGGATGCCGCCCGGGAAGGAAAACTGCCGGAACAGACGTCGCAGACCATCGGTATCCCGAGTGACATCAGGATAGATCTCGCTGTAGGAGCCTTCCAGATAGGTATTAGCGACCACGCCAGGGCCGCCATGGCCGGGCCCGCAAACGTAAATGACATTGAGATCCAGGGCACGGATCGCACGATTGAGGTGAGCGTAGATAAAGTTTAGCCCAGGTGTCGTCCCCCAATGTCCCAGCAGGCGCGGTTTGACGTGCTCTGGCCGTAGCGGTTCCTTCAGTAGCGGATTATCGAGTAGATAAATCTGACCGACCGACAAATAGTTGGCGGCGCGCCAGTAGCGGTCAAGCAAGTTCAGGTCGTCTGTAATCGGCAGCTCATCGTGTGCCCTTGTCGTTCCCATCTTGATCCCTCCCGGACAGCCTGCATATCAACCGGATCGAAGGCCGATCGATCCGTCCGTTAAAAGCAAAGATCCGCATTGATGGTCGGCGCGGCGAGCAGAGAAAAGTTGCGTTTGGTGTGCTCCCATCTAGAGTTCGCGTCGCGCTTTCCATGCCACGGCGATGGCAGCGGCGCCGATGATCAACGTGATCATTATCAAAGTTTGCATGATGCCAAAATTCAAGGCGTCGCGCGCGACGAACAGCGAGGTGATCGTCGCTGCAACGACCGAGAGGAGACGAAGGAGCCAAGCCATTTGCAAGTCTTTCCGTGTGGCAACGGCGTCAGCTCGCGGCCTTCATATCTTCAGGCGATTCCGTGTAAAAGCCCGACCAGGTATCGACAAAGCACAGATGGTCATGCACCTCCTTGACGCCCGCGATGTTTTCCGCCGCGACGATCGCAGCCCGGCGCGCGATGTCGTCGTTGATGATGAGGCCGTGCAGGTGAACGACGCCGTTGCGGACGGCGACCTGAAGCCCGGTCGGCCGCCAGTCGGTGGCTTTTAAGGTTCGGATAATCCGGTCGCGGATGTGTTCATCATCCGCTGTGGGATCCGGAATCTCCCTGGCCATGCTGGCCACGGCTCGAAGCAGATTCGCACGGGTGATAATGCCGACCAACTTGTCGTCCCGCAGCACCGGCAAGCGCTTGATGCCGCTCTTCTCCATCAGGTGCACCAGTTCATCCAGCGACGTATCTTCGTCCGCGGTGACGGGATCACGGGTCATGACGTCTTCGACTTTGCGGCCGCGTTCATGGATGAAGTCGTTGGCAGAGTGAGCCGGGCTGAGAAAATACTGAAGCCAGCGCGGCCGTTTCCGCTGGGTGCCGATCTCCGAACGTCGCAAGAAGTCGCTTTCCGAGACGATGCCGACGAGCGTGCCAGATGCATCGAGCACGGGTAGCCCGCTCACATGATTTTCGAGCATCTTATGGGCGGCCTCGAGAATCGGCGTCTCGGGCAGCACGGTGATGGCGTTTCGGGTCATGATCTGGTGTGCGCGCATGGTGATCTCCTTTCTTGGAAATATAGGGAAGTGAAGGAGGTCATGTTTGATCTTCATCAAAGGAGCCAACTCCGGGGCAGCCTAAACACGTCGTGCCAGCAAGGTACAAACGTAAAAGGATGATGCTATGTCAGACGTGTCTGAACAAAGTCCCGGGACCAATGAGCCGCTCGCGACTGACGCTGACTCGCAACTTACCAGGGCGAACAAATATGCGTTCTCTCTTTGGGCGGGCTCACAGAACGTGCTGCTGGACGAGATGATATTTGCCGGAAATGAATTTCTCGAACGCGCAATTGCGGAGACACGAATCTTCAACGAATTCATCCACAAGCTGGCGGAAGCGCACTCGGTTAAGGACCTGGGGACGATGTACCAGGAGTGCACCAAGCATCAGCTAGAGTTCATACGCTGCGATACGGAGCGACTCCTGAAACACACCAATCGAGTGATCGACAACACCTCGAAACTTGTCGAAGCCTGGCGGCAGAACTGAACGCTCTGCTCCACCGTTCTTGAGCGGGGCAATGGATTCTTTAGTCGTCAGGGATGCACGATATTCCGGTCAAATATGTCATTGTGCCAATCCAGATTGGTAACCGCCTGCGGCGTGAGCCGACGGCGGCGGTGTGGTTTGTCGATCAGCGTCGGCGCAGGGCCCGAAAGCTCATAGACATCATCTAGAACCGGCTTAAAAAGCATGGCGGTTGGGATAACCCGTTCTGCGACGCGCTCTGCCAGCCCGGCGATTGCCTGCTCCTCGCCGTGCAGCAGAAAAACGCCTTTTCGGATGGGGCGGCGTGCTGCGATCCATCTTGCGAGTTCTCGGCCGTCGGCGTGGCCGGAATAGTCGTCGATCATGCGGATACGAGCGGCCGCCTTGATCTCGTCACCCTGGATGCGAACCGCTTGAGTACCGTCTTGCAGAAACCGGCCGAGCGTTCCGTTCGGCTGAAAGCCAACCAGCAGTATGTGGCCCGGCTATTCCATGACCAATGCTTTAGATGGTGCCGGATTCGACCGGCGTCGCACATACCGCTGGCGGCGATGATGATGTGGAAGCCTGTGCGTTTCGCGATCGACTTGCTCTCGTCGACGTTTCCGTGAACCGGAGGTGCGGCGAACTACCTGAGAACGGCGCGTCCATACTACCACAAGCGGTATCGGACAATCGCTCGTCTGGTCGTCAGCGCAAAAGGAATAGCGCGAAGGCGTTGACGCCGACTAGGAGAGTGGTGCTCGCCACAGTGAGCCCAAGAAACACGTCACTCGCGGAGAGAATTGTCATTGTATGCCTCCTGCTATAGCGCTGGTCCTATTGGAGGCTCGGGCGATCTTCAATATCGTGGTGGAACAATGCAGCGACCTTTCGCGCGCTGGAAAGAACTAGATAACGGCGGCGAGAGGCGCGGGATCGATCAAGGTCAAAATCGACGATCCGCTGCGAAGTCAGACGATCCGTGTCGGCGTAGGAGCTGGGTTGCGAACTGAAAGCATTTGAAAGTGCCGTGATCATGGAAGCCTCCTTGTTTGGCCGCTCATCGATGCCTACGTCCAGTTCTTCTTTTTCATATCCTAACGAGTCCGCTTTCGAAATTCGGGTGGATTGCTTAAGGGCCTCTACGAATGATATCGGGCGATATCATCTGCCTCGCGCTCAACGAGGGCTGGCCGTTGTTCGCCTTCGCCGGCATCTGGACCACTGCGGCATGTGGCGTGGTCACGTGCCTCGGTCAAATCGGCCATTGCCCGGACGATAGATGTCGCCAAGCAAAGGTTGTGCTAGATGCACGGGATTCCTGATGGGGCTTTGCATGCAGAGCGTTCGAGGTGAAGGCGGCCGACTTTTCATCGTAGACAATGGAAGGTAGCGGATTCGATCTCCCGGAGTGTCGCCGCGAACACTCGCGATCGGCACACGTCCAAACAAGAGGAAGCCCCTAGCAATGCGTCAGCATTGCTCGGGACTTGCAGCGGGTTTGGCGTCAACGGCGGCAAGAGATGAGCCGCCGTTGAAAGCTCGATCAATCAGACGTCCATATTGCGCAAGCGCTGGCGGTTGCGGAGCACGATCTGCCGGGCGCCGGAAAAGCCGAGCACGCCTTCATCGTTCAATTGCGACAGTGCTCGTGACACCGTTTCAAGCGTGAGGCCGAGATAGTCGCCGATATCGCGACGGCACATAGGCAGCGCCATCATGCCGGCGACAGCAAGTCGTCGATCCATCTCGAGGAGGAACGTAGCGACGCGCTCCATGGCCTTCTTGCGTCCGAGAAGCAGCATGTGCTCTTCGGCGTTCTTGAGATCGCTTGCCGTCATGGTCCAGAGCTTGTGAGCGACTTGAACATCGGTGCCTGCGGCCTGGTCGAGGCTGCGGCGCTTTACCAGGCGCACCGTCGTGTCGGTGATGGCTTCGGCCGCCAGGCGGTGGGTGGCGCCGGATTCCAGGCCAAAGACGTCGCCGGGCAAGTGAAACGCGCCGATCTGGCGCCTGCCGTCGGAGAGGAGTTTGTAGGTGCGGACGGCGCCGCGGATAACCTGGTAGACATATTCCGCCGGCTCATCCTCGCCATAGATTTCTTCGTCCTTGCGGTAGGTGAACTCGGTGGCGATCAGGCCGGCATGCCCGGCGAGGCCGCAAAAGGCTTCGACAGGGGCAAACGATCCAGGAACGACCCGGTTGACGTTGAGGGAAGCGGCGGTCGATTGGGTGAGCATTTGAACCATCTCCTCTGCGGCGGATGGCGTATTGGTAAATGGAACAGACCCGCTCGAAAATTTCGCTCGATGCCTTAAGGGCAAGCCCGTACGTAGAGTCCCGGAGGTCAGGGATTATCGCGCGAACGCCCGGGAATCGCTGCTGATCGCGTCCCAGATATGGCCGGAGAGGCTGTTCTCGACATGCGGCTTGACCAGCACATGCCGGATGCCGGCGGCTGCGGCCTTGGCTGGAATGGACGTGTCGGGGTGACCGGTAATGAGAACGATTGGCGTATCGATGTCGCGTTCCCGCGAGAGACCAGCGAGGTCAAGGCCACTCATGCCCGGCGTCCTGTACTCGATCACCAAGCAATCGGCTCCGCCCATCGTGATGGCGTTCAATAGCGAGTCGGGGCTGCGAAATGTACGGACTGAGAAACCCTCGGCTCCAGCAGGAATCGGAGCGAGACGAGCACGTCTGTATTGTCGTCGACGACGAAAACGAGGGGCATTCTGGTGGAATTAATCGGCTTGCGGACCGACTATTCGGTCCAAGACCCAAACATAAAACCTGCCAGTGTCGTCAGGCTTGATTCAGCTCAATCTTTCAGGGCGCCTGCCCGCATGGCCAAGCGGACCAGTTCCGAAAGGCTGGAAGCCTGCATCTTGGTCATCACATTAGCTCGGTAGATTTCGATAGTGCGAGGGCTGATATTGTAATCGCGTGCGATCATCTTGTTGGAGAGGCCGGCCGCCAATCCCTCCATCACCTGCCGTTCGCGCGGGCTCAGCGAATTGATCCGCGCGACGATATCTTGGGTCAACGCCTCATCGCGCGCGCCAGTCTCGGCCTGCTGCAGCGCGGCGTCGATTCTAGCTACCAAGCGGTCGTCCTCGAATGGCTTTTCAAGAAAGTCGATCGCGCCGAGCTTCATGGCCTCAACGGCGAGGGGGATGTCGCCGTGGCCGGTCATGATAATCACAGGCAAGGGAGCGCGGCTCAGCTTGATGCGCTTCAACAGCTCGATGCCGTCGATGCCGGGCATGCGGATGTCAGAGACCACGCAGCCGAATTCGATCGTGGAAAGCGTATCCAGAAAATTCTGCGCCGTTTCGAACAGGCTGACTTCAAAGTTGGCAGAATCGAGCAGGAATTGCAGTGAATCCCGCACCGCTCCGTCGTCGTCAATGACATAGACATGTCCTCTATGTGTCATCGGTCAAGCTCTCGTTGGGTGCGGCCGGTAGCGTGAAGCGAAAGGTCGCTCCGCCTGCGTCGTTGGACTCTGCCCACATCCGCCCGCCGTGGGCCTCGATGATGGAGCGGCTGATGGAGAGTCCAACCCCCATGCCGGCTTCCTTGGTGGTGAAGAACGTCTGGAAGAGGTTTTTCTCGACATCCTCGGGAAATCCATGTCCGGTATCGGACACCGAGACTTCGATCATGTCGTCGTCGACGGGCCGGTTTGACGCGATCAGCTCACGCCTCGTGGATTGCGCCATCGCCTCCAGAGCGTTGCGGAACAGGTTGACCAGGACCTGCTGGATCTGGACGCGGTCGACCAGGACCAGGTCATATTGCGGGTCCAAGCCGGAGCGGATCCGCACGTCCTGCTCGCGTGCGCCGGCGAGCCCTAGCGCACCAGCTTCCTCGATCATCTTCGAGAGCCGCTCCACGCGCTTTTCCGATTCGCCTCGGGCGACGAAGTCGCGCAGTCTCCGGATAATCTGACCGGCGCGGATCGCTTGCTCGGCGGCGCGGTCCATCGCGTCCTCGATCTTAGCCCGGTTCGGAGCGCTGTCGGCCAGCAGCCGGCGCGATCCCTTCATGTAGTTACTGATGGCAGCCAGCGGCTGGTTGAGCTCATGCGCGAGCGCAGAAGCCATCTCGCCCATTGCGCTGAGGCGAGAGATGTGGACGAGTTCAGTCTGCAGTTCCTGCAGCCGCGCCTGGGTCTGCTGATGCTCGGTGAGGTCACGGACGAAGCCGGTAAAATAGGGGTTTCCACCAGATTGCATTTCGCCGATCGACAGATGCATCGGGAAGGTGGCGCCGTCCTTGCGCCGACCGGTCACAATGCGACCTATGCCGATGATGTGCCGCTCGCCGGTCGCGCGATAGCGCGCCATATAGCTGTCATGGCGCGAGTGGTCGGGATCTGGCATAAGGATGCTGACGTTCTGTCCAATGGCCTCTTGCTCGAGATAGCCGAACTGCCGTTCCGCAGCGCTTGAAAAGTATTGCATGACGCCCTTGCCGTCGATGACGATCATGGCGTCGGGGATCGTCTCCAGGATCGACTGCAGGTGGCGTTCGCGCGTGCGAAGGTCTTCCTCAAACCGCTTCTCCTTGTCGATATCGAGCACGACCCCGGAGAGGTGGGAGGGAGCACCATCGTTGTCTTCGGTGAGGCTGCCGCGGGCACGGACCCAATGGCGGCGGCCGTCCTGCCGCTTCAGACGGTAGGAGAGGTCGAGAGGGACGCCACTCTCAATCGTCTGTGAAACGGCAAGTTCAGTGCGTTCGCGATCATCGGGTTCAAGGAGCGAGAGGAACAGGTCATAGGTAATCGGAATGCCTTCGGAAACGCCGAACAGTTTTCGCGCTGCATTCGACCAAAAGAGTGCCCTGGTGGCCAGGTCGAGATCCCAGCCGCCAACGCCGGCGCCCTCTGCCCCCAGCCGAAAGCGCTGATCATGGGTACGGGCGTCAGGCGGTGATGAAGCCGGGCCGGTCAACGGACTATCCAGGTTGGGCCGCGTAAGACGGCTTGGGGCGACGGTTCCCGATTATGGTCCGAATGACCCGTCCCCTCAAGGGCGGGGCTGCGACCGCTTGGCGCGCATCGGGTCATTGCCCGGCGGCCCACACCGCTAGCTCAGCGCTGCCTGAGACGGCTCCTGTACAAGGACATCATGGTCCGATCGCGGGAGAGTAGAATGGCGTTTGCTACGGTCATGGTTTGCTTGGCACTCGATCAGCCGAACGGGGCACGGCTTGAGGTCGCGGCTCAGCTCGCGGAGCGATTTGGCACCACCGTGATCGGGGTTGCCGCCGCCGAATGCGAGCCGCCGCTCTATCTCGCTGATGGCGTGCCAACCGATCGGCTGATTGACCAAAGCCGGCTCGCCATCAAGAACCGGCTCGCTGATCTCGAGGCCGAATTCCACGGTGCGATGCACAATCGCGCCACACAGGCCGAATGGCGTGCGGCCGAGGATTTTCCGACCCCATATATCGTTGGCCAAGCGCGCGCCGCCGATATTCTCGTAGTCGGGGCATCGGCGGGAAAAAGCGGCCCCGGCGACGCTTTTTCTCAGAGCGATCCGGGCGACCTCGTCATGCAAGCCGGACGGCCATCGCTCGTCGTCCCCGAATCCTGTGAGTGGCTCGATTTGCGCAGTGTCGTGGTTGCATGGAAGGATACAGCTGAAGCGAGGCGGGCGGTTGCCGACGCCCTGCCGATTCTGAAAGCTGCAAAAGAGATCACGATTGCAGAGGTGATCGAGGAGCAGAACGAGTGGGACGCCGCATGGGTGCGCCTGCATGATGTTTCGGCCTGGTTGGCGCGCCATGGCGTGCAAGCTTTCGAGCGGGTGGAGCGCGGCGAAGCCGCGCCGCAGCTCGAGAAAATCGCCTCAAGCCTGGCCGCCGGTCTGATCGTTGCCGGCGCCTACGGGCATTCCCGCCTACGTGAATGGATTTTTGGCGGCGTGACGCAGCACCTCATCTTGTACCCCAGGCGCTGCTCGCTGCTGTCTCGTTGAGGAAATTTTCTTGACCTCGATCAATATGTCTGCCGCCCCGTATGCTTGAACTGATCTTGAACGAAAGCGAGGGTGCACCTTGTACAAATTCCTCGAACAGATCGTTGCCGACTACATGACCCGCGAGCCGAGGACGGTCGCGCGCAACATGACGATGCGCGAGCTCGGCGAGCTCTTCGAGAAGGATGACTTCAACGCCTTTCCCGTCACCGATGGCGGGCAGGTGCTCGGCATCGTCTCAAAATTCGACTACCTGTCCTGCTTCGTCTTCACGCCAGCGCGCATGATTCCGCGCTACCACGATCTGATGCAGCGTACGGCGGCCGATGTGATGACTGCAGAATTCATCTATGTTGCGCCGGACACGCGGCTGACGCGAGTGCTCGAACTGATGGTCAATCACCGGCTCCGCAGCATGCCCGTACTCGAAGCGGATCAGCGGCTCGCCGGCATGATTTCCCGGGACGATATCATGCGCGCGCTCCAGGATTGCGCCGCTGCGGGAGTGGCGCAATCCTGATCGAGAATGTTCCGTGAACGTCGGAGCGAGGTTCAGCCCGCCTTTGCCCAATGCTCGCCTTCCGGCGCATACAGGCTGGCCGGCTTCGGCCCTGCCTGTATTAACCGATCCGAACTTTGCGTTCCGTTAGTTTTCCGGGGCGCAATTCGTCCAGTTGTTTGCGCTAATCAAGTCAACTTTCCTGCGCTCGAGTGAAAGTAGCGAACGCCAAACCGCTCGACGATCGAGTTGTCGCGAGGACCGGGGTTCCGGACAACTCTCGGACCTCGCTTTTCTCCTTTCTTAGGCGTGGGCCAATGTCACATCACAACAGCAATAAGCACCGCCATCCTCAAATCTTCCTCCATGAGAAACCTGATGAGCTTGAAGCCGAAGAGGCCGCGTCCATTCATGCTCGGACAAGACCGGGACTCTAACCGTCAACCAGATGACCGTACGGGCATTCACGTTCGGCCGCGATCGCTACGCCGTGTCGGGCGAGGGCTATGGCGCTGAAGGGAAGATCGCCCGGGCGTCCGGCGGAAAGGTTCCTGACCTTATGCCATTGCTGGTGCCTGCTGTCCTTTCCAACGTCAGCGAGATCAGAGAGGAGCAACTGATCGGCGAACTCATAAACGCCGGGTGGCGCCAATAAGCGGAAATCTGCTGCGCGACCCGCCCTTCGGGGTCGAGCCAGGAACGGTCATTCTGACGAATATGTTGCATACCCAGCCGGCAAGGAACGGCGTTCACGCCCATTGATTCAAATCAATTCGCCAATCGCATAAACGCGCGAATAAACAAGACATTTATACCCGCGTGCAAACATCAATCCAGGAGTGCAGCATGACTAAGCTTAAGATGTTGATCGCTGCAATCGTTGCCGCCGGAATTATGTTTGGCGCACAGAGCGCGCAGGCTCACTGCGATTCACTCGACGGGCCAGTCGCAAAAGCCGTTCAAAAGGCGCTTGAAACCGGGAATATCAATCCGGTGTTGGCCTACGCGCCGGCAACGGCCGAGGCGGAAATACGTGCGGCGTTTGAGAAGTCGCGCAAGGTGCGCGGCCTCGGGGCCGATGCACGGGAGCTCGCGGACCAAGCCGTCATGGAGACGGTGATTCGACTGCACCGCGCCGGCGAAGGCGCCGCGTATACGGGGCTAAAGCCCGCCGGCATCGACTATGGGCCAGTAATTCCGGCTGCGGAGCATGCGGTAGAAACCGGCGATCTGGCGAAGCTCAAGGCAGTGCTCATGGAAAAGATCGAGCATGCGTTGAACGAAAGACTCGCGCACGTGCGCGAACTCCAGAAGGCACCTCTGGAGCCCAAGACCGCCGCCGAAGTGCCGCACAGCCGGGAGCGCGTCAGCGCAGAACTCGGCTTTATTACCTTCGCCGAGAACCTGCACCAGGCGGCGCTCGGAAAAGGCGCCGAGCAGCACGCTGATTAACGTCAAAGATACTTACTAAAGGCCGGGCGCTTGGCAGCGCTCGGCCCGTGACAACGAGAGAGCCATGAAGTTCCAGATACCGCCTTCACTAAAGGCCGAGCACGAGGAACTACACAGCGACTTGGCGCGCGCAACCAAGGCCGGCGGACGCACCGGCGAAGCGGCAAAAGCCGTCGCCAAACTGATGCATCCGCATTTCGTCAAAGAGGAAGAGTGTGCCTTGCCGCCGCTTGGCCTGCTCGGTGCGCTGTCGAAGGGTCAGATCGAGTCCGGTTGGGCGAGGCACTCAAGATGACCGACAGGCTCGAAGCCGAACTGCCGCATATGCTCGCCGAGCACAAGGACATCGTGACGGCGCTCCAGGGTTTGGTTGAAGCCGCAAAGGCGGAAAACAAGCTAGAATACGTGCACTTCGCCGAGAAGTTGATGGCACATGCCCGCACTGAAGAAGAAGTGTCCTATCCGACGGCATTGCTGATCGGTCGATACCTCAAAGCCGCCCTGCCTGGGCCTTAAGGTCCAGGCCGCCTGACGGTTTGAGGATCAAGCAAACGTGCGAGAGCACGGCAGCGGACCGTGGCGGCTAAACGGAGGGAGGTACGTCCATGAAAATGAAAGCAGCCATCTTCGTCGAGCCGGGGAGGATCGTGCTGGACCAGAAACGGATTCCCGATGTGGGGCCACTCGATGCCCTGGTCCGCATCACCACCACGACCATCTGCGGCACCGACGTCCACATCCTGAAGGGCGAGTATCCGGTCGCAAGAGGACTGACCATCGGGCACGAGCCTGTCGGCGTGATCGAGAAGCTCGGCTCGGCGGTGCGGGGCTACACGGAAGGACAGCGGGTGATTGCCGGCGCCATCTGCACCTCAGGTCACAGCAATGCGGCGCTGTGCGGTTGCCATGCCCAGGACGGGCCCGGCACGAAGCACGGCTGGAGGGCCATGGGAGGCTGGAAGTTCGGTAACACTATCGACGGCACGCAGGTCGAGTACGTGCTCGTGCCCTACGCAATAGCGAATCTCGCACCAGTTCCGGATGGCCTGAGCGACGAGCAAGTGCTGATGTGCCCAGACATCATGTCCACCGGATTTTCTGGAGCGGAAAGCGGAGCCATTCGCATTGGTGACACGGTCGCTGTTTTTGCCCAAGGCCCTATTGGCCTGTGCGCGACCGCCGGTGCACGACTAATGGGCGCGACCACCATCATCGCCGTCGATTCCGTGCCCGCCCGCATGGAGATGGCCCGTCGCATGGGCGCTGACCACGTGGTGGACTTCACCAAAGCAAATCCGGTGTCGGAGATAATGCGGCTCACCGATGGTCGCGGGGTCGACGTGTCGATCGAGGCTCTCGGACGTCAGGAGACCTTCGAGGGGGCGCTACGCGTGTTGCGACCCGGCGGCACGCTCTCGTCCTTGGGCGTCTACTCGGGCGACCTTAAAATCCCGCTCGATGCCTTCCTGGCCGGGCTTGGGGACCACACCATTCGGACTACGCTTTGTCCGGGCGGCAAGGAGCGCATGCGCCGTCTGATGGAAGTGATCGCATCGGGGCGGGTCGATACTCGTCCCCTCGTTACTCACCGCTTCAAGCTGGACGAGATCGAGAGGGCTTATGACCTATTCGCGAATCAGCGGGACGGAATGCTGAAGGTGGCAATCACGCCGTGAGAGCATCAGATTTGTCGGGACACGGTAGTGAGGCGAGGGTCCCCCAAGCATCTGAAATAGGCTGACGCTGACGACTAGCTCGAACTTTCCGCATGCTGCTCGCTTTCAATACGGCGCCAGCAGGTTTGCGCGCATTCGAAGGACGACCGAGTACCTTTGCCGAGATGGGCCAGCCGTTCCGGCAACCGCCAATTTCGCATCTATAGGGAACTAGAGCACGCCGTTTTGGCTAAGTGGATGCTTCGCGTGCCACTTTGGGCCCGGGCCTCGCATGTAGTGACGCTCGGGCGGATAGGGATCGCGGGCAGTTTCAAGCAGCTTCCGCCACCTCGCCATGGTCATCTTCAAGTGGTGACCTATAACCACCACTGACCGTCGGGCGACTGACATGGCGCCCTCTCAATGTGGCTTGCCGAGCACAAAGGCGAAGGGCATGACGAAGATCTCATCGCCGCGATCATCACTGACGTGCAAGACCCAGCCGCGCCAATCTTCGGAGCGGCGCGTCATAAGGAGCGAGCGCACCACGCTAGTGGCGTGGTCACGTGCCTCGGCCAAATCGGCTACCGCGGCGCCGGATCGATTAGGCAATGTGCCTCTTGCGTTGGAGCAATGGAAATAGAGCTGACCCATGTTCCGCCTCCATTCGGGAAACGAAATTCACGGTGTCATTGATAGCACTGCGAAAATCAGGGGAAAATTCGGGGCGATGCCTTAAGGGCAGGCCCCGAGGGACCGTCGGTATCGGTGGGCATGATGGCCATCATGCTCCGGACGCCGGCTCCGCCAGTCAGTGGATGGTCCTTGTCAAAAGGCAGCGATCGTAGGAATTCGAGCGCCTTCCGCGCGTCCCGTTCCGTGTAGAGCGGCAGCGCCGGCTTGTGCTTTGAGAAGCCGTGGCGATTGGCGAACTCGGCGTCCTTCTCCTGCAGGTGTCCTGAGTCCGGCAGGACGATCCCGCACAGGTCGATGGACGCGAACAGAAAATTTTGCCGGAAAAGTCAAGCTTCACAAGGAGGGGTAGGGCGCCGGAGTGATCGAGATTCGTATGGGTCAGGACAACGCTCGCCGCAGGCGCCTGATGATAACGCCGCGCGCGCGATCGTCGGCGGCGACCTCGATGCGGTCGTTGATGTCGAGGACGAGCTTCGACAGGTCATTGTGCCAGTCGAGCGCAACCACGGCCTCCGGGGCCAGCCGCCGGCGGCGCGCCGCGTCGAGCGGCGTGGGCACAGCGGCGGACAATTCGTATATGTCATCCAGCAGCGGCTGAAACACCCGCGCCGCCGGAATGATGCGCTCGGAAACGCGTTCGGCGAGGCCGGCAATGGCGGGCTCCTCGCCATGGACGAGAAACAGGCCGCGCAGAATCGGGCGGCGCGCGGCGATCCATCGTGCCAGTTGCGATCCGTCGGCGTGTCCGGAATAATCGTCGATGCTGCGGATGCTTGCCGCGACCTTGATCTCGTTGCCCTGGATGCGGACGGCCCTGGCGCCATCGGCGAGAAACCGGCCGAGCGTTCCCTGGGCCTGGAAACCAACCAATAACACGGTAGCTCTGGCGTTCCACAGCCAGTTCCGCAGATGATGCCGGATACGCCCAGCGTCGCACATGCCGCTGGCCGCGATGACAATGTGAAAGCCAGTCAGCTTGGCAATCGCCTTGCTCTCATCGACCGTCTCGGTGAACCGCAGCTGCGCCGAGTTCAACAGCCGGCGGAGGTCGACTTCGGGATCGAGGCTTTCTGCGTGCTTGCGGAATACCTCCGTCGCGCGGATCGCCAACGGAGAATCGAGAAAGATCGGAGCAGGGGGGATGTCGCCGCGTTCCATCAGGTCGACCAGATCGACGAGAAGTTCCTGGGTGCGCTCCACCGCGAAGGCCGGAATTAGCAGCGCGCCCTTGCGGGTTGCGACGTCGCGGACTTCCTCGGCCAGACGCGCGCGGCGCGCATCTGGGGAGGTCACGGGTCGCTCCCTGTCGCCGTAGGTCGATTCAGCGATGACATAGTCGAAGCTCGAAGGGGCGCTGGGATCGGGCTGGAGCAATTTGGCGTCCGGTCCGATATCGCCGGATGCGAGAATGCGCATTGGCTTACCTGGTGTATTCCCATCGGCAAACTCGATCTCGATCGAGGCAGAGCCGAGCAGATGTCCGGCGTTCCAATAACGCGCGCGAACGCCTGGTATCACGTCGATCCATGTTTCATATTCGACCGGAGTGAACGATTGCAGCGAGGCGGTCGCGTCGGCCTGTGTATAGATCGGACTGACCTCAGCGCGACCGCGGGCAGTGTTGCGCCGATTTAGCGCTAGGACCTCCGATTCCTGGATGCTGCCGGCGTCCGGCAGCATATAGGAACAGAGATCGATCGTGCCGCGCGTCGCATGGATACGGCCGGCGAAGCCGTTGCGCACGAGTTTGGGCAGCAGTCCGCTATGATCGATATGGGCGTGGGTCAGCAGCACCGCATCGACGTCGGCCGCGCGAAACGGAAAGGCTCCATAGTTCAGTTCCTTCAGGGTTTTTTGTCCCTGAAACAGGCCGCAGTCGACCAGGAAACGTCCGGCCCGGGTTTCAAAGAGATAGCAAGAGCCCGTGACGGTGCGCGCTGCGCCGCAAAACCGGATGGTCACACTCATCGAGAAATCTCCGAAGCATGTTCGTGCATCAATTCGCCTTTCACGGCATCGACGAGCAAGTTGTCGAGCGCGATGGCGTTGGTGGAATGAGGCACGCTGTAGGTCGATCGGATCGAGCGAATGCCTGTCGAAGTCATTTCACGGCAAAGTTCTTCCGGAAACAGCGCGTGGGTGACGACGGCATCGATCGTCGTCGCGCCGGCCGCGGAGAGCGCCTTGGCGCAGGCGATCATGGTGCTGCCGGACGACACGATATCGTCCACAATCAGGGCGGGACGGCCGGCAACGCATGCCGGGTTCGGAAATTCGATTGCGACGGAGCGGTCGCCGCGGCGGGTCTTTTTCGCAACTGTATAGGATAGGCCGAGCCGGTCGGCGAGGTCGCTGACCCAGGGCAGAGACTCCGCATCCGGTCCTGCCACAACAGTCATGGGATCGAGACCGGTCTTGCGCAACGCGTCTGATATGGCCGGCATGGCCGAGAGATTATCGGACTCGATACCGGGAAATACGATCCTGATGTCAGCGGTGCGATGCAAATGTGCATCAACGGTGATGACGCGGTCCATGCATCGGGCGAGGAGCGGGCCGATCACCCTCTGGCTGATCGCTTCACCCACGTGGAAGACCGTATCCTGCCGCATGTAGCAAAGATAAGGCGCGACCAGCACGAGGCGTTGCGCGCCGCCCCGCCGCAGTGCTTCGGCAGCAAGTGTCAGGGCAATGAGCTTGTCGTTGGGACGGTCGAGCGAGGCATAGATGATCGTCGTGGACGCTGCCCGTCCGGCGGTCACCCGCATTTCGCCGTCGGGGAACGTATGGATGGCGATCTCGTGAATCGGTAAGGCAAGTTGCGCGGCGAGCCGGGATGCGTCGCGGGATGACGATGGCAGGCTTTGAATGACGGCTACGCTCACGGGGCGGCCTCGATGGGAGCCGGATGGCGGGCGCCGACGAAGTAGCCGCTGTTGCGCCTTGCAGCGGCGACGGCAAGATCGAGTTCCGCCCGGTCGTAGGCGTGGATTCGGTAGAGTGGCTGGCCCTTCTCTACACGATCGCCGATCTTGCAGAACAGCTTAATGCCAGCACCCTTGTCGATCGGCGCGCCCGCGGTCCGTGCCAGACGGTTCAGTTGCAGGCAGTCGATCTCGGAAATGGAGCCATCATTGTCAGCGCGAACGTCAAATGTCAGTTTTCCGATGTCGTTGCGGCAGGTCGAAGGCCCCTGCGCATCAATGATCTCCTGCATTTTCTTTAAAGCCGCGCCGCTGTCGAGCAGTTCGCGAGCGCGCGCGTAACCTGCCCCGCCGCGAAGCTGGGGATCATATTCCAGTAGATGCGCGGCAAGTCTCAGGGATTTTTCGCGCAGATCGGCTGGCGCGCTTGCGTCCTTGGCGAGAACAGCCATCACATCGCCGGCCTCCAGAACCGGGCCGATGCCGTTGCCAATTGGCTGCCGGCCGTCGGTCGTTATCACCTCTACCGCAATGCCGAATTGGTCGCCGACGAACTCAAACAGCTTGCGTAACCGCATCGCTTCTGTCGCGTTGGCAAGCTTGGCCATCGGTCCGACTGGGAGGTCGATCAGCAGATGGGTCGAACCCGCCGCGAGCTTCTTCGAAATGATCGAGGCAACCATCTGCTCGCGGGTATCGAGGCACAAAGGGCGTTCGACGGAAATGAGAATGTCATCCGCCGGTGAAAGATTGACGTGTCCGCCCCAGGCCAGGCAACCGCGGCACGCAGCGACGACTTCCTTCATCTCTTCCACCGACACGTCAACCCGTGCCAGCACTTCCATGGTATCGGCTGTGCCTGCCGGAGAGGTGATCGCACGCGATGATGTCTTGGGAATGGTGAGGCCATGCGCCGCGACGATCGGGACCACGATCATGGAGGTGCGGTTTCCCGGAATGCCGCCGATGCAATGCTTGTCGACGACGATGGGGCTTGGCCATTTCAGTTGTGTCCCGGCCACCGCCATCGCGTGGACCAAAGCGAGCAACTCGCGGCTGGTCATGAAGCTTGCCGAGCCGATCAGGAACGCCGCGATCTCCATGTCCGAATAGCGGTAATGCGTGAGGTCGCTGATGATGGCGTCGATCTCGGCCGGCTCGAACGTTCGGCCCTGAATCTTGCCGCGAACAGCATCGAGGCTTTCAGGCGGTGCTGCCGGGCTGACTGTCACGAGACTGCCCGCTGGCTCGGCAAAGCGCCGAAACGCTGGCTCGGAAAGCCCGACTTCATCGGATCCAATCAGGGCGTCGTCGTCCGTGATCAGGAGCGTGGCAAGTAACATCTTCCAACCGCACTGCAATTCCACCCGGCTGAAGCCGCGGAATAGGTCGGGCCGCAGTGCGCTGGAGTGGCGCGAAATTACGACGACGTTTTCGCGTCCCGTGTCCAGGCTGACCCGGCGGACTTTCAATGGCGGACGGGAATTATCTCTGTTGGTGTCTTCCGCCATCGGACCTCCACGGCGCAACGAAAGCTGAAGCGGCCCTCAATGCGAAAATAGAATCGGGAGCGGCGGCTTCGACAGCAGGCTCTTGGTGGCGCCTCCGAGGATGAATTCGCGCCATCGTGCGTGCCCATAGGCGCCCATCACGAGGACGTCGACCTGGTGCGAAGCAGCATAGGCTTCGAGAACCTCGCCAATCCCTCGACCCTTCGCATCGACCTTGTCGAGCACCACGTCGATGCCGTGGCGCGCCAGGTTTTTTGCCAGTTCTTCGGCGGAATGCTTGGTATCGAGCTTCTTTTCGTTGGTAACGGTGACGATGCGCACCTTTTTTGCCTTTTCGAGCAGCGGAAGCGCATCCGAAACCGCCCGGGCCGCCGCGCGGCTGAAGTCCCAGGCAACCGCCGCCGTTCCGAGTTCGAACGGACGCGGGCGGGGGCTTTCGGGTACAATGAGGGTCGGCCGGCCGGAGCCGAATATCACCGTCTCCGCATACCACTGGTCGTAGCTCTCCGGCACCGGCACGATGGTGAGGTCGCGAAGCCTTGCATAATCGACCAGCAGGTCGGGTACGCGGAAAGTCGGGCATTTTTCGAGATAGGTTTCGTGGGGAACGCCGGCCTTGTTCGCCGCGCTATCGAAAGCGGCCAGCATGTCCCTGGCGCTCTTGCGGCTCTTTTCCGCTTCGCCGGCCAGGATGCCGGGGACGTTGGCGATCGAGCCGGAAAGGAAATGCCCGGGGATCTCAACGTGCACCTCGCAGGCAACGGCGGCAAGGTGGGCGCCGAGGGTTGCGGCGATCGAAACTGCCTCCTCGGTAACCGAGAGCGGGGTTGGATCGGGATAACTCGTCAGCGTCAGCAGAATGTCCTTGAATGCCATGAGACTCTCCGTTTTCGAGACGCAATCTAGCGTTCCGCCGGCGTACCCGTTTGATCCATCGCAAGGACCTGGACTTGTTAGTTTTAGGACTGCAGTCGTGGGCGCAACACCGGCTTCAGCATCTCAAGGATTACGAGCGCGACCACGCCGGCACCGAGCGTGAGGGCGAGATCGCCGGCGTGCAGCGGTCCGAAAGTAAAGAGGCTGCTTGCGACTGGCCAAAGCAAGGTGAGGGCCAGGATGGCGGCAACGGCGGTCAGCACTGCGGCCAAGGCCCGGTTTGGCCGCCGCAGCGCGGTCAGCAGTGACGCGCTGAAAGAGCGGTTGACGAGGATCAGGCTGACGATCACCACGATCAGCGAAGAGAACGCCAGCGCCCGCACTTCCGGTACCGGCATGCCGGACTGGAGCGCTAAGACGTAAATAGCGGCCACCAACACAAACGCCAGCGAGCCCTGCAGCACGCTCCAGCCGATCAGCGCCCAGGAGAACAGCGGTTCGTCGGGAGCGCGCGCCGGCCGGCGCATGACGTCATCTTCCTCGGTTTCGGCCTCGAACACCAGCGAGCAGACGGGATCGATCACCATTTCGAGAAAGGCGATATGGATCGGTCCGAACAAGAGCGGCAGGCCAAACACCAGCGGCAGCAGCGCCAGGCCTGCAATGGGAACGTGAACGGCAAAGATGAAGCTCATCGCCTTGCGCAAATTGTCGTAGATGCGGCGTCCGAGACGGATCGCCTTGACGATCGAGCCAAAATCGTCGTCGAGCAGCACGATGGCGGAAGCTTCGCGCGCCACATCGGTTCCGCGGCCGCCCATCGCGATACCGATATGGGCGGCCTTCAGTGACGGCGCATCGTTGACGCCATCGCCCGTCATCGCGACGACCTCGCCATTGCCTTTGTACGCATTGACGATACGAAGCTTCTGTTCCGGCATGATCCGCGCGAAAACGCTTGCTGTCTCCACTCGGCTTGCCAGTTCAGCATCGCTCATTTTCTCTAGCCGTTCGCCGGTAATGAGCTCCCCGCGTTCGAAGCCGGCCTGATGTGCGATTGCATTTGCGGTCGCCGGATAGTCGCCAGTAATCATGACAGCCTTGATGCCGGCCGACTGGCATTCGCGCACCGCCGCGATGACGCCGGCGCGCAGCGGATCGGCCAGCCCGACAAGTCCCAGGAATTCGAACGTCAGTTCGCGCGGTGACCCAGGCCAGCTCGGCCCGGTATGCGTGGCACGGGCGGCACCCAATACCCGCAGACCAGCCGAGGCCATCTCATCGATCGATTGCATCAGCGCCGCGCGGTCCGTGGCGCCCAGCTTGCAAAGACCGGCGATTGCCTCGGGGGCACCTTTGGCGGCGACGACATATTCCTGACGCGAGCTGTCCGGCTGCCAGATATGGGTCACAGCAAGCAGGTCGGGACGGAGACCATAGGCGTGAACGAGCTTCCAGTTCGGGTGCTGACACGAGGGCTCTGCCAGCCGCTCGCGCGCCAGGGTATGGAATGCCCGCTCCATCGGATCGAATGGCTCCGGTGCGCTCGCGAGCAAACCGAATTCGCTCAAGTCGCGGAATTGCGCAGGCATTTCCGCCCCGTTGCCGGGTCGAAAAGCGTTCTCTCCTTTCAGCCTCAGCTCCACGATCGTCATCCGGTTCTCGGTGAGGGTGCCTGTCTTGTCGGTACACAGTACGGTGGCTGAACCCAGCGTCTCGATGGCGGCCGCGCGCCGCGTCAGCACGCGCGCGAGCGAGATTCGCCATGCGCCCAGGGCCATGAAGACGGTCAGGACGACCGGGAATTCTTCCGGCAGCATCGACATGCCAAGCGCAATTCCGGCCAGTACAGCGTCCAGCCAGCCGCCGCGCATGGTTCCGTAAAGCAGGACCGCGAGCACGCTCACCGCGCCGCCCAAAACGGCAAACAGCCTGACAACACGTTGGGTTTGCGCCTGTAGGCGCGGCGGTTCGGTTTGGAGCCCGGCCAGCGATTGGCCGATCTTGCCGATCTCGCTTCGCACTCCGGTTGCCGTCACCTCCGCCAGTCCCGAACCTCGCACCACTAGCGAGCCGGAGAATACCTGAGGCAGATCGTCGCCTCCTGGCCGCTGAGGTCCGAACTCGGTACGATCGTCCCAAGCGACCTTGCGCACGGGGACGGATTCGCCGGTCAGAGTTGATTCGTCGGCTTGGAGATCCTGGCACTGGAAGAGAACGGCATCGGCAGGAACCCGATCTCCTTCGGAAAGGACGATGAGGTCGCCCCGTACCACATCGCGGCCTGTGATCCGCTTGCGCTCACCGTCGCGAATGACCAGCGCGCGGGGGCTTGTGAGGTCGCGCAGCGTCTCCAGAACGCGCTCGGTGCGGGTCTCCTGCACCACGGTGATCACGATCGACATTGTGGCAAAGGCGACCAGGATGATCGCCTCCTTCAGGTCGCCAAGCGCCAGGTAGACGATCCCGCCGACCACGAGCAGCGCCAGCATCGGTTCGCGTAGTACCTCGACCGCTATTCGAAACGGCGTGCGACGGTCGGGTTGTGGGAGCTCGTTATGTCCCTCGGCCTTCAGCCGGGCCTGGGCATCCGCTTCATTGAGGCCGCGGTACCGTCCTTGCGATTTCAGAAAATGAAACACTATGCCTCGTGATCTGCTCGGATCGATGTGAACATGGAGGGTGTCTCGACCTTGATGGCGTACGGCTTGAGCTCGACGCTTGCTACCGAGAGACGGTTAAACAGATCACGTCGGCGCGCGAGCGGCCACCAATCGTAGAGGAAAATTTCGAGAGGTCGCCAGTTGGCCACCCAGCCGAGGATCAAGAAGCTCTCTTCAGCCAGTCTCTTGAACGCGGATTCCGCCAGATAGCCCCCAGCTAAATGGGCCAGCAAAAAGCAGGCTACAAGTATTGAGGCGCCAATTGCCAGAGAGCGCCGGCCTACACGAAATAGCTCATTGAGATCACGTTGAACGACGAGGGCACGGCCGGAAAAATAGTGGTTGAAGGCCTCAACAAGCTCGTTGGAAGTCATTATCTGTGACTGCGTGTCTGGACTGTGCACCACAATCCTGATGGGGCGGTTAGCCAGCATCTCCTGTGCCCACCCCACGATGTAGTCCTCGGCCTCGTCGGCGAGATCTTTTTCCCGAAACGGAAAGGGATCGAGCGTGTGAAACAGCTGCGCGATGTCGTTTACGCGAATTTCGATCAGGTTTTCCGTGGCCTCAGACGTCGGCTCGCTGTTTGTCGCCATAGACTGTTGCCTTGCTTCGAGCGTTCCGAACCGCCAAGGACGTCGGGCTGCAAAACGGCAGGCCGAAAACGCCCCTGGTGTTCAGAGATACGACACTGCCGTTACGCGGTAGGTGTGCATTTTGCCGCGCTCGTTGATCGAAACATATTCGCCGACGACGAACCGCTCATCCGCAAAATGAAAACCGACCTCATCGGTCAGATCGCTTTCGCCGTCATAATGGAAGGCCCAGCCGCCGCCCGACCGATGAACGAGGTGACCATGCTTGTCTTGCTGGTCCGGGCGCTGGCGTACGACCCGACAGGCGTCGCGATGGTCGCGCCACAGTCCTGCATCGATGCGATCCTCGGAATCGAGCGGCGCCACGATGATATAGGCCACCTCGGCATCTCCCTCGGGATGGCCGGGCTCGCGGGCCAGCGCGAGGCGGAATTGCCGGAATTGCGCCGGCAGGGAAGCGTTCAGGATCGGCTTCGGCTTGGTCTTGGTTCTGGTCTTGGACATCTCGTATGGCTCCTTGGTTTTTCCGGTATGAGGCTGCTACCTTCGCCGTGATCAGTTCGGCTCGGACATGACTTTCGCCGCAGGGGCGGTTGCCCTGGATTTCTTCAGGCTCTTGACGATGATCGTGATCAGCGGCACCAGCACCAACGGCAGTACGCTATTCAGGGGATGCTGCACCATGCCGGTGAATTGCGATTGCAGCGCGCGGACTTCGCTTTGCAGGGCCTCGACCGCGGAGCCGTGAATGTCAGTGGCCAGTTCGAGTTCGCGGCCCGAGGGCGGCCTACCGCCAACCACGAACAAGACGGCCGCGATCACGAAATTGGCGACGGCAAGAATCGCGGCCGCGGAAATCGCGCTCCAGATCTGCACCAGCGCGAAATAGGCCGATAGTTCCAGCATCAGCAGGCCAAAAACCGCGATCAGCGCGGCAAACGCCCGCAGGCCCAACCCGACCAGCATGTGCCGCATCCGGATCTCGGCGATGATGCGGTCGGTGCGCCACAGCGCCCGCAGCTGCTTGACGACGTTCTCGCTGTTCACGTCAATGCCTCCTCAGCATGAAACCGATGGCAATGCCGAGCGCGAAGGCCGATGCCAGCGCCGCAATCGGCCGCTCCGCGATCAACCGCTCGACATGATCTTCTTCCTCGCTCAAGGTTTCGCCGAGTTCGCGCAGGGTCGTCTTGATCGGCTCGGCGAGCGCTTCGGATCGGCTCTTTGCGGCCTCAAGCATGTCGTCGGCAGGCATGTTCAAGAGGCGCGACATCTCGCTTTTGAGCGCCTGCAACTCGTCACCCAGCCCGCCTGATTTGAACATCGCGCTCGCTCGCTTTCCTTGCGGTTCAAATTGTAGGTGAGACCGCAGCGACGCCTTTTGATTTGGGTCAACCGGGTTACTCAGGCGCGTCTGCCTTGAGGCAGGTCAACATGGGTGCCGCGCCCCGGGCCTAGAAAAAGGGAGCTATCTGATTGAGGGAACATCATCTTGGCGACCGCACCTCTGTTAACGGCGACGCCATCAGGCGATGCGCTTGAACTGCGTCCGGCGGGCTCCTGGACGGCTGCGAATGCGACGACGCTCGAACGGCTTTCCAATGACGTTGCGCCGCAGCTCGATCGCGCCGCCGCCATCAAGGTTGATATGACCGGGGTGCGCGAACTCGATACGCTCGGCGCCTGGCTATTGGAAAAAATGTCGCGGCGGGCCACTTCGGCCGGCCACCGCGCCGATATCATTGGCGTTGCTGACAATTACGCCGGCCTGATCGACGAGGTCCGCCAGGTCAACCGGCGAATGCCGGCGCCAGCCCCGGCGCGCAATCCCGTCGTGGCAAAGCTCTACGATATCGGCCGCGCCACCATCGGTGCAGGCGAAGACGTCGCCGCATTCCTGCAGATGCTGGGCGCGCTATGCGTCGCTATCCTGGGCGTCCTGCGCCGGCCGCGATCGTTGCGGCTGACGTCGCTGACCTACCAGCTCTATCGCGTCGGCTGGCAGGCGATACCGATCATCGTGCTGATCACCTTCCTGATCGGCGCCATCATCGCGCAGCAGGGCATCTTCCATTTCCGCAAGTTCGGCGCGGATTCCTACGTTGTCGACATGGTCGGCATTCTCGTGCTGCGGGAGCTCGGCGTGCTGATCGTCGCCATCATGGTCGCGGGGCGTTCGGGCAGCGCCTATACCGCCGAACTCGGTTCCATGAAGATGCGCGAGGAGATCGATGCGCTTTCGACCATGGGACTGGACCCGATCGAAGTCCTGATGCTGCCGCGGGTTCTGGCGCTGGTCTGTGCGCTGCCGATCCTGAGCTTCATTGGTGCGATGGCGGCGCTTTACGGCGGCGGCCTCGTGGCCTGGTTCTACGGCGGCATGGGGCCGGCGATCTTCCTCGCGCGGCTGCATGACGCCGTCTCCGTCACCCATTTCGAGGTCGGCATCATCAAGGCGCCGTTCATGGCGCTGGTGATCGGCATTGTCGCCTGCAGCGAAGGCCTGCGCGTGAAGGGCAGTGCGGAGTCGCTCGGCAAGCAGACCACCACGTCGGTCGTCAAGTCGATCTTCCTGGTGATCGTGCTCGACGGGTTGTTCGCGGTGTTCTTTGCATCGATCGGAATGTAGCGATGCAGGATACGGCTGAACAATTTGCCATTCGGGTGCGCGATCTCGTGGTCGGCTTCCGCCGCCACGTCGTCATCAATCACCTCGCACTGGATGTCCGCCGTGGCGAAATCCTCGGCCTGGTCGGCGCTTCCGGCGGGGGCAAGTCGGTGCTGATGCGGACCATCATCGGGCTGATCCCGCGGCAGGGCGGCGAGATCGAGGTGATGGGTTCGCCGATCAACCACGATCGCGCCACGCGGAGCGCGGCCGGGCGATGGGGCATCCTGTTCCAGCAGGGGGCGCTGTTCTCTTCGTTGACGGTGCGACAGAACATCCAGTTTCCGTTGCGCGAGAATCTCGAGCTGTCGGACGCCCTGATGGACGAGATTGCGACCGCCAAGCTCGAAATGGTCGGGCTCAAGCCGGAGGATGGCGACAAGTTTCCCTCCGAATTGTCCGGCGGCATGACCAAGCGCGTGGCGCTGGCGCGTGCGCTCGCGCTCGATCCCGCGATCGTGTTTCTCGATGAGCCGACCTCGGGGCTGGATCCGATCGCCGCCGGCGATTTCGACGCCTTGATCAAGACACTGCAGCAAACGCTGGGGCTGACGGTCTTCATGGTCACCCATGATCTCGCCAGCCTCAATACCGTCTGCGACCGCGTCGCGGCGCTGGCCGACGGCAAGATCGTCGCCATCGGACCGATGCGCGAACTTCTTCAATCCGAGCATCCCTGGGTGCGGGCCTATTTTCACGGCAAGCGTTCCCAGATGCTGCAACCCAGAGCGAGCTAAAGAGATGGAAACCCGCGCTCCCTTCGTCATTGTCGGCGCCTTCGTCTTGGCGGCCATCGTTGCCGTGTTCGGCTTCGTCTACTGGCTGCAGAACACCGGCGGGCTCGGGCCACGCTCCAGCTATCACGTGCAGTTCGAGAGCTCGGTTCCGGGACTGCTTGTCGGCGCGGCGGTGCTGTTCAATGGCATTCGGGTCGGCGAGGTGACGGAGCTCGGCCTTGCGCCCGGCAATCCACGCGGTGTCAATGCAACCATTTCGGTCGCCTCGACAACGCCGGTGCGCGCCGACACCAAGGTCGGCCTGGAGTTCCAGGGCCTGACCGGCGTGCCCGTGATCGCACTCGAAGGCGGCACGCAGGTCGCGCAGAGCGGCAAGGTGCCGACACTGGTCGCGGAGCCGGGTGCTGGGCAGGGCATGACACAGGCCGCACGCGATGCGCTGCGCAAGGTGGATACGGTGCTGTCGGAAAATTCGGGGGCGTTGAAGGACACCATCGCCAATTTCAAGGTGTTTTCGGAAGGCCTCGCCCGCAACACCGGTAAGCTCGACGGCATCGTCGCCGGCCTCGAGCGCATGACCGGGGTCACCGGTCCGCCGCCGAAGATCACCTATGATCTGCGCGCGCTCCAGAATCCGGGACCGGTGGGCAAGGCGATCAGCGTGCAATGGGCGATCCCGGAGCCGACGGCGGTCGCGATGCTGGAGACGCAGCGCTTCCTGTTCTCGCCGGCGCAGGAACACCCGGGGTTCGCGGAGGCGATGTGGGCCGATGCGTTGCCGAAACTGATCCAGGCCCGGCTGATCGAAAGTTTCGAGAACTATGACATCGCGCATGCGCCGCTGCGCATGGCCGACGTCGGGCAGACCGAATTCCAGCTGCTGATCGATGTCAGGCGGTTCCGCATTGCCGTTGAATCCGAACCGGCTGCCGAAATCGCGTTATCGGCCAGGATCGTCGACAAGAACGGCAAGGTCGTCGCCTCGCGGCTGTTCGAAGAACGCGAGAAGTTTGCGACCGTCGCGCCGGCCGAGGCGGTCGCCGCGTTCAGCGAAGCGTTCGGCCGAATTGCGAAGAACATGATCGCCTGGACGGTGCAGGCCCACTAATGTACCAGGACGGCCGGCCTCAACGATATATTATTCGGCGGTAGCAGGCGAGTGATCATCGCCTAACCAGACTCGAACCGACCACGCCGGTGGTTGCGCCTTCTGCAGTGTAGACTAACTGATCAATCGAAAACTCCGTCATTTGCGCCTTGACAATGGAGACTCGAGTTAGCGTTCGGCGCAAACTCTCGGTTCTCACAGGAATCCTTCAATGCCGACTTACAACGCCCTATCCGAACAATTATTGACGTGGGGGACATCGAACCGCGGTTTCGCCATAGCCGAGACGGAATTGGTCGATCTGTCAAATGTGACCGAACCCGCCTGAGTTCGGGGCCTTCCTCCAGATAGGCCCATCGATACCGGCGGCCCTAGCGCATGCGTCACCATCAGCGAATGTCGCTGCTGTTCATCGCAATGGTCTTGGGGTCCTAAGATACGTCAGCGCAGAGAGGTGATCTTCACGGAGTAACATCTGATCGAGGGTGTCCAGGCAAGGTGGAGGCTAAAACTGGACCTGATCGTTTTGGCAGTCACGGCGAGGTGTCGTGCCGAAGCCGTTCAGCACTGATGAGCGCGGTTGAAAATTCCGTCCCAATTCAATTGAACGTATGCCTAGCGCCGGCAGCGGCCTATCTTCGAAGCGATCCGATATAGGCGGCGATATCGCCTGCTTCGTTTCGGCTCAGCGGAAAATTTGGCATCTTAGGATGTGGCTCCAGCAGAAAGAACGCCAGTTTCTCGGCGCTGAAATCCGATTTTTGCGCTATTGCCGAGAACGGAGGAACATCTGCACTGGCCTGCTTCTGCTCGCTGCCGACGACGTGACAGGAAGCGCACCAGCGATTTGCGAGTTCTGCACCATGATCCGCATCGGCCGCCATCGCCGTCGATAGGGTCAAACTGATCATGCCAGCGACAAGAAACAGACCCCAGTCCCGGTTCATCCGCGTAGGGCGTTGTATTGACCTCAGAATTGACTGGTATCGCAGTCCGCTCATTCGATCACCCCTCTGGGCGCGCGGATTCGTTCGTGAGGTATCCTCGACGTGCCTTTGATATCGCTCAATGCGACGTTTGGCGAGACTCATAAAGTCACTAAAGTCGCCAACGAACCGCCTGAACGGGGGTGCCGACCGCTCGACGCAGGCGGCTTAGGAGTTGGGGCAGGCCGCGGCGGTTTTCGTCGGGGCTCCAACTAAATCGGGCGCCGGCCATGACTGTCATTTCCGTGCCCTTTTCGCGCCGTGCTCGTGATGCGATCAAGGTTCACCGAGAATGCCTCGGCATCGCGTGCATCGGTCGATCCAAGAGACTCAACGAGCAAGAGCAGGTGAAACGATCGCCGGGCCACGCTTGATAGGAACGTTTTGAATTTCTTTCGCAATCGGTCAGCGAGTTGCCCGCCGGTAGAGCCGGAGTTGATGCACAAGCTGGAAATGAGCCACCCACCTGATTCTTTCGACTGGACATCGCGCTATTGCGAGGGCTTTGCATAAGTTGGCGTCGGATGATTCTTTAGCGAGAGATTCGCTGCCCGATGGCGGAGCGGCAGATCGGTCAATTGAGCTTTACGGACGAGCTGGTGAGTGACGGTGCTCGGGCCAACGCGCCGCCGGAGCGGGTGTCAGAGCTGCTGCTGTTACTGCAGCATTGGTATGGGCTCACTGCGATGGATCTAGCTTAATCTGTTTGGATTTCGGCGCGCGGTTGATCCTCGCCGTTCCAGGGATGTATGCGCGGGATTGCGTAATTCAGTCCCGAAGCGACCGCCACCGCAAGCGCGGTCGCCCAGACAAATTGCATCCAGTCGCTTGGTCGCAGCGCACCAAGCGAGACAATCACCAGAAGTATCGGAATGTCCAAGAAATGCGTGAACGACGCGAGCTGCTCGCTACGCGCTCGCGCAAGCTCCGGGGTCACTCCTCCTGCGGCGATGGCCTGGCGCGTCAGGCGCCGCAGCCGCATGAAGTACAGGCGCGTGATCGTGTTCCCCTCGATGAATTCGAAGGCGAAGAGAAGGACCATTCCGGCAAGCCACGGGACACTCAGAAAGTCCCATCCACCGTGGTAGGAGACGATCAACCACGTGCCGCTGGTGAGCAGAATGAGCGCCCCCGGAACGACTAGCCCATCGTAGAACACGGCGATCAGGGTCACCGCCTGGGCGAAAAGCCTCAGGTCGCGCACTTGGCGCGAACGCATATCAGAGACGAAGACGCCGACGAGGCCGGCCGACATAAGCATGAGGCCGAGCAGATGGGCAAAGCGCAGTAGCAGGTAGGCGTCCATTGCACCACTCGTCCTCACGCCCCCGAGCGGCATACGAGAATGTCACATTGCCCCCAGAAAACGTTGAGATTCCTCAAAGGTGCCCATTCCACCGCTGCTAAAATAGTTGTTATTGATGTGGAGGCGATCGATGGATGACTCATTCAGGCGGAAAATCCTTGCGCTCCTGGATCAGCATCGCACCATGAGAATTGCGACGCTCCGGCCGGACGGGTGGCCACAGGTGACCACCGTGGGATATGCGAACGACGGCTTTGCGATCTACTTCCTCTGCGGCCCGGATAGCCAAAAAGCGTCGAACCTGGCGCGCGACGACCGCGTCTCACTGGCCATCGATGACGATCCCGCCCAGGTGATGGACATCACTGGGCTATCCATAGCGGCGCGGGCAAACATCGTGGCCGACCCAGCCGAAGCCGAAAAGGCCGTAGGGCTCCTGATGTCGCGGTACCCGGACCAGAAGGGGGTCGACCTACCGATACCGAAACCTTCCGAAGTCCGCATCTTCCGCCTGACACCGACGGTCATCTCTGTGCTCGACTACTCCAAGGGCTTTGGGCACACCGATCTCGTCGCCTGCTGAAGACACATCCGGGGGTGTCGCTGATCGAGCCGAGCCTTGACTGCGGCTACCGCATGCGGCGGAACAGCGGCTCGGTTGGCAAAACAGCCGCGGAACGTTTTCCTGCCCTGCGCTAGATCATGAGCTGCAAGGAGTCTGCCCATGGAGGAGCCGCGCAACCGGGTTGTTCAAGTCAGCCGCTTCGGCGGTCCCGAGGGGCTGGAGGTGGTCGACGCTCCGCTGCCGTCGGCCGGCCGGGGCGAGGTGCGGGTCCGCGTGCTCGCCTCGAGCGTGGTGTACACCGACGTCGTGATCCGGCGCCACCTCTACCCGCAAACGATGCACCTCCGGCCGCCGTTCGTGCTGGGCTATGACGTCGTCGGGGAAATCGATCAGCTCGGCGAGGGCGTGAGCGGTTTTCAGCTTGGCGAGCGCGTGGCCGATATGACGGTCGTGGGGTCGAATGCCGCCTATCGCACGCTCCGGGCCGACGGCCTGACCCGCGTGCCGGCGGGCGTCGACGCGGCGGAGGCGGCCACGCTGATCTTGAGCTGGACGACCGCATACCAGCTCCTACACCGCACGGCCCGGGTGCAACGAGGCCAGCGCGTGCTCGTGCATGGAGCCGCCGGCGCCGTCGGTCAGGCGCTGCTCACGCTCGGCCGGATGGCCGGGCTTGAGCTGTGGGGCACCGCGCGCGGCGACCACGCCGCGCTGGTCCGCGAGCTGGGCGCCATGCCGATCGACTACCAACGCGAAGACTTCACGCTCGTCCTGCCGGGCGGATTTGACGTCGTCTTCGACGGCATTGGCGAGGACGGCGGTCGCCGCTCGTTGGCGGCGCTCAAGCCCGGCGGCCAACTCTGCGCCTATGGCTACACGGCAGGCGTGCAGGCACAGCGTCGGATGCTCGCCATTCTGGTGTCGATGGCGCGCCTGTATCTGTGGGGGTGGCTGCCAGGCGGCAAGCGTGTCCGCTTCTACTCGATCAATGCGATGCGGGCGCGCCATCCGGTCTGGTTCCGGGAGGACCTGGAGCGGCTCTTCGAGCTGTTGGCTAGTCGCGCGATCCAGCCGCGCGTCGCCGAGCGGATTTCTTTCGATGAGGTCGCCGAGGCGCACCGCCGGCTCGAAGCGGGCGGTCTCGAGGGTAAGCTCGTCCTCTGCCCGGACCTCCCGCCGCGGCGCGACCGGACGCCACCTCAGCGCGAGCCGGACTCCACTTCCCTCTAGGCCACGCTTACGACCTTGCTCCGGGTGTCGGTTCGCAAATTTCGCGCGCAGTGATCGATGATGGTCCCGGCCGTGTTCCTGACCACGAGCGCTCGGATCAAGGAAGTTTGACAGCCTCGAAATCGGCCTTGGGGCCAAATCCGAGTGTCTTGACGAGCGACACGTGGTGACCGCGCGTCGTGATGTTGTCGTCATGCACGGCGAAAGCCCACGTTGTAGACGCCACCCTCCCCAAGGGGTTTGTCGTCATCATTCGTCAGACCGAGCGGGCGGACCATCATGTTGGTCCACAAGCCGTCCTTCCAGCTGGCGATCGCGTTATTGTCGGCTGCTGACCTCGCGGAATCCTCGCGGCTGATCGCGTAGTCGGAAATTAGATCGCCCGCTTTCCAACCTGCATTGGGGTCGAACGGCACCGCATTCTGCTCGCGGATCAGGAAGTGGTCGCTCTTGCGCAGTTGGTCGGCAGATATCGATTTGTGAATGCGTTTGAAGTCGAGGCATGTGAATTCCTGCGGTGAACCTTCGTCGCTTCAAAAATAGCAAATCTTCCAGTCTTTCCCCGGACATCGTTCTCCTATGTCAATTAAGGGGCAGGATCGCCATTTTAGGTGGCAGGTTGAGCGATGATCTCGCAAAAGGGGAATTGTTTGCCGTTTGATCGAGATCAATGCGGATGACGACTAGGTAGCTTGATTCTATTCCAAATAAAAAAGACTCCTCGTTCTCGAGGCGGACGATAAGGGCAAACAAGGGAGGGCGTAATAATGGAAACAGAATCCAATATTCGGCGCCAGTGGGGAAAGGTTTGTCCCGGATGCGGCGAGGAGGTGGTTGCTCCAGATCGGTCCGAATTTGTCAGCGAACGGCTTGTTCTCAATCTCTGGTCTTGCACGGAATGCGGTAATCGGTTCGAAACTGCGTGGACGCCCAAAGGGGTCGCACCAAAGCAAAGCGACATAGATTGGGAAGCGGTATTTCCGCCACTCTTGGTGGCTTAAAATTATCGCAGGCCAACAAAGATGGTTTTATGCCGTGAAGTTTCATCCGGCTGACACGCGAGCAGCAGCAGGATGTCATCAGCCGCACCTTCCACGACCCAGTCTGAGGGAGGGCTACCATGTCACATCTCGGAATCCTAGAGCCCGGTAACCGCCACGATCTACGCGTCGAATTTCCCCGAACGCGCCGGATAAAAGCCAGGCGCCGGAGGAGGCCGGCGGCGAATTCGGCTACGCCCATTCCTACGAGACCTCATCACGCTACGACGGGCCCGGCGTCCGGGTCGTCCTCTTCGTCTCGGGCTGCCTGCTGCGCTGCTCGTATTGTCACAACCCCGATACGTGGCATTTAAAAGATGGAACATACGTTCAGCGCAACAGATCATCGCTCGGTTCGGCGGCTTTGCGCCGGCACTACGCGCACTTGACGGCGGCCTGACTATTTCGGGCGGCGAGCCAATGGTGCGGCATGCCGGAACCGATACTTGCTGGCGCCAAGAAGATGGGTCTCCACACGGCAATCGAGACGTCTGGATATCTCGGAGATAAAATCGACCACAAATATCTGTTGCGTTCAAATGGAAGGCAATGAAGCTCGACTATCAGCACACCGGAACGCCCACTCCGACGCCCGAGCTTGTCAGTCGCGTGATCGGACAATTCCGCAACGCGGGCTGCAATGTCCGCTAGTCGGCTCAATAGCGCGGGGCGAACGATCTCGGTAGTCAATCACGGCAGCGTGTGCGGAACTAATCGGGGGATGATTTTCTGAGGAGGTTCGAAATGTACAGGCGCGTTTTAGGACTCACGATATCTGCTCTCATGCTGGCGTATGGTGCTGTCGGTGCGATTGCTCAGGACCGAATGATGTCTCAGTCAGATCAGCAACAAGCACAATCCCATCCCGTGGGTCACGAAGGGGCCGGCACGACTGGGCAAGGAGGTATGATGGGAGGAGGCATGATGGGTCGCGGCATGATGGGCGGGGGCGGAATGGGGCCCCCCATCATGTTGCGTATGATGTTCGCTCTGATGGACGGCGATGGCGACGGGACCATCTCATTAACGGAGTTTCAGGTGGCTCACGAGCGAATTTTCAAGGCAATGGACAGCAACAAAGATGGACGGCTTACCCAGGAAGAGATGCAAGCGTTTATGCACGGGAAATCGGTTCGGCAGCAGTAGGAAGTTCGATCGATCCCTTCCATGCCCGTTATCCTGAACGCTCTGAGAGCTCTGGGTGATTGGAAATTGTCTCAGTCGGCCGCGGCTGTGGAGCGTCGAGACCATGCGTGAACGAACGGCAGGTTTTGACGCAATGCGACGGTTCATTTTTTACGAGCAATAAAACGTCGCAAGAGCTTATCGATTCGCAATCAAAGCGGGCATCGGCTCGAAGCGGCGGACTGCCGGCGTTGTTAATCGGCCTCCCGTTCGGACCGCCTTCCTTATTTGGAAACGGCTGCCAACGTATTGAAATTGCTAGAGGGCGTTCTCGCGCCTTCATCCGAAGCGCAGGTGGAGCGTACCCATGTTGCCCTTTACGTCAGAGCAATTCCTTGGGGTGTTTGTGAATTACAACCAAGCCATTTGGCCTATCCAAATTGCAGCGTATGTGCTCGGCACCCTCTCAGTCGCATCACTCTTTCGGAAAACACGAGCCGCTGATCGCGTCATCACCGGGATTTTGGCCGCGATGTGGCTGTGGACCGGTGTTGCCTATCACGCACTTTCATTCTCCGCGATCAATAACGCTGCCTACATTTTTGCTGCGCTGTTCATCGTCCAGGGCTGCTATCTTGTTTATGCAGGCGTGTATCGCGATCAAGTTCGTTTTGGCCTGCGACCCATCCTAACGACCGGAGTGGGAATTTCCTTAGTGGCCTATGCAGCGATCGCTTATCCATTGATTGGCTTAGCCACTGGGCATCGTTATCCCGAAATGCCAATGTTCGGCGTCACGCCTTGCCCAATAACAATTTTCACGTTTGGAATGCTGCTGCTGACCTTGCGTCCTGTGCCGAGCTGGCTTTTTGTTGTTCCTTTCGTCTGGTCATTGATTGGTGGCAGCGCCGCCGCTCTCCTGAATGTGCCGCAAGACTGGCTTCTGCTCGTGAGCGGCTTCATCGCTTCGCTATCAATCTTTTTCCGAGATCGACATCGGACCCTACAGAGTACCCGGGCTGCGTAGGAGCAAGTTTGTGCACTTCTTCGACCGGGTCGAGCTATCAGCAAGTCGGGCCATATCCGCAATGCCGCGAAAACAGAAGCAAATTCCGAGCATTTGCTGCGCCACAATCGGCCACCGCGGCCCGCCGGCAGGAATGCGAAGAGAAAGCTCGACTGGAGCCGTGAACCGGTTCGCCTATTCGAGGGACAGATACGCCAGCAGGTTGCCAAGCTGGTCCGGCTCGAGCTGAAAGGCGGGCATGGTGGGATGGCCGGTTGAGATGACTTGGCCAGTGCCTCTACAAGGGTCTCGATCGGGTAACGCTCATGCAGCGTCCGAAACGGCGGCGCAATCTTGAGCCGGCTCGGCGAGACCCTGTCGATTGAATGACACTTCGCGCAATTCTTCAGCGCAAAGGTTAGCCGGGCTGCTCTTGAGGCGAAGCCGACTCTGCCGGCGTCAAGGTGGCGAGACTAAACGCCAGCATCATCAGAACTCGTCCCTTTGCAGCTCCGCCTCTGTGGAATGCGCCATTTACTCAGGACGTCGCAGGCAAAGATTAGGGACGATAGACCGGAGGTAGTCGTAATCCACCTCACCGATACAGGACCCCCCGGGCGGGGCCTTGATATACCTCAAGCAAGGCTTGCTGCTTGCGCCTATGATCGCCGAAGGGCTTCACAGGATAGATATTCCCGACTGCATCGATACTGCCGAAGTCTCGACGCCTGTCAAATGTGGGCTAGGAGTAAATGAAGGTCGAGCTTGCACTGCCACCGTCGAAGCGGGATTTGCGGCTAGATCTGTTCCGCGGCCTCGCCAACTGGCTGATGTTCCTTGGCCACGTCTCCACCAGCGTGCTGGCCTGGTTTTCGTTCCGGAATTACGGCTTCAGCGACGGCGCCGACCTGTTCGTGTTCATCTCCGGCTACACCTCGGCGCTCGTCTTCGGCAGACGAATGCTCGAGGGCGGCTTCGTCTTCGGAACGACAAGGCTGCTGCGGCGCGTGTGGCAGATCTACGCCGCCCACATCCTGCTGTTCGTGTTCTATCTGGCTTCCGTCCATTTGCTCTCAAACAGCTTCAACGCGCCCGGTCTCATAGACCGGTTCAATGTCGTGCCGCTGCTGAACGCACCGGTCGAAACCATCACGCAAGGGCTGTTGCTCCGGTACAAGCCGCTGAACCTCGACGTGCTGCCGCTCTACGTCGTCCTGATGGGTGCCTTTCCGCCGGTGCTCTGGCTGATGCTCAGGCACCGCAACTGGGTGATGCTGGGATCTGTATCGCTGTATTTCGCCGCCCGGCAATTAGGCTGGAATCTGCCCTCCTATCCATCGGGCGTTTGGTATTTCAATCCGTTCGCGTGGCAGCTTCTTTTCGTGCTTGGCGCATGGCTGGCGCTCGGTGGCGCCAATACGCTGCATTTCCTGGTGCGCTCCCGGGCCGTCCTCGTGGTCGGGCTGGCTTATTTGCTTTTTGCGGCCGTCATGACGCTATCCGGGCTGATACCGGAGCTTCAGACGTTGTTTCCGCGCGTTCTGTTCGACGCCTTCAACCCGAACGACAAGACCAATCTGGCGCCCTATCGCTTCCTGCATCTCGCCATCGTGATCATTCTGGGTGCGCGGTTCATACCGATCGATGCGGCAGGGCTGCAGGCTGCGATCTGGAAACCGCTGATCAAATGCGGCCAGCAATCCCTCGAAGTGTTTGCCGTCGGCATCTACCTTTCATTCATCGGGTATTTTATCCTGACGATGACTTCCGACGGGATTATCGCTCAATTGCTGGTTGGAACCGCCGGCATCGTAATCATGACGGCCGTCGCCTACTACCGGTCCTGGTCGAAGCGCGTTGAAAAATCTGCTCACGGCTATGCTAATCAGCCTGCTAACCAAAATCGTCACGCGCCGGCTGCCGAACTGGTCCAGCCAGATATTAAGTTAGTCGGCTCCGCCTGAAACCAGAGGACGATTACCGGCAACGAGCGGAGAATCGAACGGCGCCCAAACTGCCGGCGTGAATCTCCGGGATTCGATCCATCGCGATCAGATAATCACGCGACGCGATTCCATGTGCGCTTGCAGGGCGCGGACGAATGATTCGAGGGATGCTCGAATTCATGATGGCCGCCCGTCCGGTGCATTACCTCTATGCAGTCGGCATTCAGGCGCTCGTTGTCGACCAGACGTTCCGCAAGCACAAGCGCTTCAGACGGACCCTCCGACCGGACATCGACCTGACGCTGGAGACACTTGGAACTATGGCCATCGGAATTCAACAGATCCTTGTAGAAGGAAACGCGATAATCGTTCATCTCGCACTCCGATTCTTCCGTCACGCTCGGGCGGCGTAGCCTCAGGCTTCCAAATCTGCCAGCCGCTGGCGAACGCGGAGCGCGGGTGTTCTTAATGCCGTGGCCGACGTTACTTTGGCCCAATGTGATGGGGGTCGCTCCTCGGGCCGCCGCTGTAGTGATGGCTGCCGCGGGGGCCAGCCTTACCGGTGGTTACGCCGGTATCCTTCTTCTTGCCCATGTGATGAGGGTCGCTCCTCGGGCCGCCACTGTAGTGGTGGCCCGTTGTTTCGGTATCGGTCTTCTTGGTCTGGGCCATCGCCGGCAAGGCGACGAGCGAAAGCACAGTAGCGGCGACTAGGAGGTTGCGGGTGATCATGTCTGTTTCTCCGAGCTAGAGGACAGACTGAATTAGATCAGGGTGGCGGTTTCGCACTTTGCGGTAGATCAATTTGGCACGACTTTGAAAGACTGAAACTTCCAGCCCGTTAGGGAGCGGAGTTGCTACGACAGGAGATCGTCATGAGCGGGGACGCGCCAGTGTCAGTGTTGCGGTGCCGGGCGCGGCATAGAATCGAGCTTCGCATCGGTGGAATGACCTGCGCCCATTGCCCGCCGGCCATCGAGAAGGCTGTCGCGGCGGTGCCGGGGGTAAAGTCGGCAAGCGTCAACTCAAGCACCAGAATTGCGAGGATTGATTACGATCCTGCACGAACGAAGGTCTCGGACATACTTCATGCCATCCGTACCGTTGGATATACGGCAGGGACCGCCACGATGCGCGTTCCAATCCAGAACATGCATTGCAGCTCTTGCCTCGTTCGTGTCGAGCTTGCGCTGCAGATGACGCCTGGGGTTGTTGCGGCTCGTGCGAGCCTCGGAACCAATGCCGCGGATATCGAGTATCAACCGGAGAAAGCAGACTTTGCGACCATCCGAGAAACGATCGAGTCGGCCGGTTACCGGGTTGCCGAACCAAAAATCGACGCGAAAGCCGAGTTGCTCGATCCCGCCGAAGCAGCCAACGAGCAAGAATACCGCACATTGATGCGAAAGTTCTGGTTTGCAGCCGTGATTTCGGTTCCAGTTATGGCGCTAAGCTATCCCGATCTGGTTCCGGGTTTGCGGGATTGGATGCCGATGGGCAGCGAAACCCGCCGGATCGTTTGGGCGCTTCTCGGCGTGCTGAGTTTTCCCGTGCTTGTCTGGGCCGGTTCGCAATTCTTCGTCGGCATGTGGGACGCGCTGAAACATCGTGCCGCCAACATGCATACCCTGATCGCAGTCGGCATCAGCGCGGCCTTTGCCTATTCGGTCGTTACCGTTGCGTGGCCGCAAATCTTTCCGAGTATGGCACTTGCCGAGGTTTTCTGGGACGTCACCGATGTTGTCATTGCACTGGTCGTCCTCGGGCTTGCGCTTGAAATCAAGGCCAAGGGCCGAACCTCGCAGGCGATCAAGAAGCTGATTGGATTGCAGGCGAAGACTGCGCGCGTAATCCGCGAAAACAAAGAGATCGATATCGCCGTTGAAGAGGTGGTTGTCGATGACACGGTAGTCGTGAGGCCGGGCGACAAGATTCCCGTCGATGGTCGTGTGAACTCTGGCTCGAGCGCCGTGGATGAATCGATGATCACGGGGGAATCCATGCCTGTCGAGAAGCAGGTGGGCGACGAGGTGATCGGTGGTACGCTCAACAAGACGGGCAGCTTCCGCTTTACTGCAACCAAGGTCGGCAAGGACACCGCACTTGCAACGATCATCAACATGGTCAAGGACGCGCAGAGCTCGAAGGCCCCGATCCAGCGCGTTGTAGATACGGTGTCCGGCTATTTCGTGCCATCGGTGATGATCCTGGCGGTTCTGGCCGCGATCGTCTGGTACGATTTTGGACCGGAACCGCGACTTGTATTTGCAATCGTGGTTTTCGTGACGACCCTGATCATTGCCTGCCCGTGCGCGCTCGGTCTCGCCACGCCAACTTCTCTAACGGTTGGAATCGGCAAAGGAGCTGAGAATGGGATTCTGATCCGGTCGGGTGACGCACTTCAGGCCGCCGAAAGGCTCGATGCCGTCATTCTCGACAAGACCGGAACCATCACCAAGGGCGAGCCGGCGCTTACGGATGTGGTCGTTACCAAAGGTTACGACGAAGCAGAAGTGCTCCGCCTGACGGCGTCACTGGAGCGCGGGTCCGAGCATCCCCTCGGCGAGGCAATCGTAAGGGGAGCTAGGGCCCGTGACCTGAAGCTTTCTGATGCGACTGAATTTTCCGCTATTCCCGGACACGGCGTCGGCGGCAAGATCGATGGCCGTGGAGTCTTATTTGGCAACGCCAAGCTGATGCGCGATCGCGGAATCGCAATCGATATGCTGGAAGGGGATTGGGGCCGTCTGGCCAATGAAGGCAAGACGCCAATGTATGTCAGCGTTGACGGCAAGTCCGCCGGACTGGTGGCGGTCGCCGATACGGTGAAGCCGGATTCGAAGGCCGCGATCGACACCTTGAAGGCGCTCGGTATCGAAGTCGTGATGCTCACCGGCGACAATGAACGGACCGGACGCGCTATTGCGAGGCAGGTTGGCATCGAGCGGGTGCTGGCTGAGGTCTTGCCCGATGACAAAGCTCACGAGGTGCAGAAGTTGCAGCTCGAAGGAAAGTCGGTCGGGATGGTCGGCGACGGCGTCAACGATGCTCCGGCGCTGGCTCAGGCTGATGTGGGCTTTGCGATAGGGACGGGCACCGACGTCGCCATCGAAGCCAGCGATGTCACCCTGATCAGAGGGAGCCTGATAGGCGTTGTGACCGCAATCGAGATCAGCCGCGCAACCATGAGGAATGTGCGCCAGAACCTGGTTGGCGCATTCGGCTACAATGCCCTCGGCATTCCCGTAGCAATGGGCGTGCTTTATCCCTTCATGGGACTTCTGCTCTCGCCCCTGATTGCCGCGGCCGCCATGGCATTCAGCTCGGTTACCGTTGTAACCAATGCCAACCGGCTTCGACTGTTTAATCCCCGGAGGACCGCATCATGAGCCCCGATCGTTGGATCGCTACGGCGGCCGGCTTGGCGCTGATCGCATTTATCGTCTGGTTTTTCTGGCTTAAACGCTCGACGGGGTTTCGCGCCAGCGAAACCACGGGCGGCTACCAGGAAGCAATGATTTTGGTAAAGGGGGGCTATACGCCCGACACCATCATTGTTCGAAGCGGGCGGCCTGTCCGGCTGAACTTCCGGCGGGAAGAGACGGCGTCCTGTTCGGACAAGGTGATCTTCGCCGACTTCCAGAAGAGTGCCGACCTCCCCACAGGGCAGACTGTCGCCGTGGAGTTACTGCCGAAGTCGCCCGGCGAGTTTGGCTTTGGCTGCCCGATGGGGATGTTCCGGGGGAAGCTGGTCGTTGAGTAGCTTTGCGCACTGATGATCCTGTTCTTGGACGCAGGGTCGTCGGCGAGAGTGGCTCGGCTTTAAGTCCGGCTTCGAGTTTCTTCAGGTGCCGATATTGCAGGCTTGGGACCGATGATGCCGTCGGCAAGCTTGCAAACGCGGGCAAGCAGAATGCCGAAGCATCGTATTCACCCCAGCGTTCGTAGTCCGAGCCTCGATTGCGGACTAATGCCTCTTGATCTGAGTCAAAACGGCATCTTCGAATCAACCTAGATTGCCATCGGTTAGGAGGAATTGCCGATGTCAGTGCAAGATCATTCCAGCCATCAAGAGCCCACCCGCGCGGGAATGTCCATGAAATCGCGCGTGGGGCTGGTCCTGGTCGGGTTCCTGATCATCGCCGGCGCGCTCCTGTTCACCGAACATCAGGCCCATGTTTTGGGATTGCTGATCTGGTTGCCGCTGCTCGCCTGTCCATTGATGCACATGTTTATGCACGGCGGACACGGTCGTCACGGAGGTCGTCAACACGATAGCGACGGGAGATTGTCATGAGCGGGGACGCGCCAGCCTATGGCCTATGGGGTCTTGTCATTATCAATTCAGCGGTCTTTATCCTGTTTGCCTATAGCTTCTTCAAGCCTCAGACGCCGCGGGATTGGCGTTCGTTCAGCGCCTTCAGTGGCTTTCTGGTGGCATTGTTCGCGGAGATGTACGGCTTCCCACTGACGATCTATTTTCTGTCTGGTTGGCTGCAGTCGCGCTTTCCGAGCATCGATTGGTTCTCGCATGACGCGGGTCATTTGCTGGAAATGATGTTCGGCTGGAAGACCAATCCGCACGCAGGTCCATTCCACATCCTGAGCTTCGTGTTCATCGGCGGAGGGTTCATCCTGATCTCCACCGCCTGGAAAGTTCTCTATGACGCGCAGCAGACGCGTTCGCTCGCCACCACCGGTCCTTACAGCTACGTGCGTCATCCGCAGTATGTCGGATTCATCCTGGTGATGTTCGGCTTCCTGCTGCAATGGCCGACCATCCTGACGCTCGCGATGTTTCCCGTGCTGACGGTGATGTATGTCAAGCTGGCGCGAAGCGAGGAGCACGACGCCAGGTCCGAGTTCGGCGAAGCGTACGCCAAATATGCCGCCGAGGTGCCCGGATTTATTCCGAAGCTTGGACGGCTCCTGGGCCAGCCTCCCACAGACGAGTATCGGCATGGTTAGCTGTTCGCGACGGCAAGCTATTGCGGCGGCTCTTCGCGCTCTCTGTGTTGGCGCGCTGCCGCTCGTTTGGAGCGATGTCGCTGCAGCGCAGGACACGCGGCAATCCAAAACGGCCGGCGGGATGACGGTCTATCTCGGTGTCGTGCCGGCGGAGATTGTGAAAGGGTTGGGAGCAGCCGGCCACGAGTAAGAGCCGATGCACGGCCGCGTCCCAAAAGGCTCGCATGCGTATCACGTTGTCGCCGCCGTGTTCGATTCCGCGAGCGGTGCCAGGGTGGCGGATGCGGCAGTCAAGGCTCAGGTTTCCGGGATCGGTCTCTCTGGCATCAAGAAGTATCTCGATCGGATGGAAATCGCGAACACCACCAGCTATGGCGGGTTTTTCGATTTGCCCGGGCGCGACCTCTATACGATCAGGTTGACAATCGAGCGCCCCGGTCAGCCGAAACCGGTTGATCTGGAATTCAAGTACGACCATAGGCGCTAGTCACGGGAGCTTGGCATGCGACCTTCTTCGACCGGTTGCTTTAAAAATTTTCGCTGCGCGCGTGAGCGGAGCTACCGCTGCTTCTATCGGGACTGCCATGGAACCTGATCACAGGTCTTGGGCGCCCTCATCGATCGTCCTGGCGACGGCAGGCGTAACTCTGATTGGCACCGGGTTTTATTTCCTTCTCCTGCGCCCGCCGCTGTTGCCCGAAGACATCCGTTACATGGCATTGCCGCCGGCGCAGTTCGATCCCCGGCTGGAACTGTGGCTCACCCATGTCTTCCGGGTCATGGGGGACTACGTCCTGGCGACCGGCGTATTGATTGTTACATTGGCCGTGACGTCATTTCGCCAGCATTCGACGCCCGCAGCCATCGGCGCGCTGATCGGAGGCGCTGCCTCGATCGGCTGGATGGCCGTAGTCAACTTCCTGATCGATTCGGACTTCAAATGGGTTCTGCTGGCAATGGCATTGCTATGGGACGCCAGCCTTGTGCTGTTCTGGGTGGAGAAGCCCAACGCGCGTGCGTTCCTGATTATTGCAACGGATCGCCACAACTGCCGAGGCGCTGATGCTGGACGCGGGAAATCATAATTCGATCGATGCGCTGTTGCCGTCGGAAATGGCGGAGCGGGCGGAGCAGATCGGCGTGCAGAAGACCCGCCTCGATACACTGAGCTTGATTGCGCTCGCCGTGCTCGCCGGCGCTTTCGTCGCTTTCGGCTCAATGTTTTCGGTTGTCGTTATGGCGGGCGCTGAGAGCAACCTGCCTTACGGTTTCACACGCCTTTTAGGCGGCACGGTCTTTTCGCTTGGCCTCATCCTGGTCATCGTCGGAGGCGCGGAGCTATTTACCGGCAACAATCTCATGGTGATGGCGTGCGCAAGCGGCCGCATTCGGGCGAGCGAGCTGTTGCGGGCATGGGCATTTGTGTACGTTGGCAACTTTGTCGGCGCCATTGCAATTGGTTTTCTCGTGTTCCTGTCCGCGGGATATGACCATGGGAACGGCGCAGTCGGTCTTACGGCGCTGGCGAGTGCCAACGGCAAGGCGTCCCTGTCGGGCCTGCAGGCCCTCATTCACGGAATCCTCGCGAATATCCTCGTTTGTCTGGCGACCTGGCTCTGCTACAGCGCGCGCACAACGACGGACAAGATCCTGGCGATCATCTTCCCGATCGCGGCATTCTCGGCCGCTGGATTTGAGCATTCGATTGCCAATATGTACTTACTCACGTTCGCGCTGCTGACCAAGCTCTGGGCGGCAACTACGTTCTGGGGCGCGATTGGGAAAAACCCGTCCGCGTTCCCGCACCTGACCGTGTTCGGTGCACTCATGAATCTGCTGTGGGTGACGATCGGCAACATGATCGGGGGTGTGGTGGTCGGTATCACCTACTGGTTCATCTATCTGCGAAAGCCCGAAAGCGGGAGTTCACGCGGCTGAGAGGTCACCGCCATGCTTCCCATCATGATTTCGCCGCTGCGGACGATCGATGATGTCGAAATCGTCGAACGCAAGGGGTTTGGTCATCCGGACACGATCTGCGACGCCTTGGCGGAAATGCTCTCCCGCAATCTTTGTCGCGAGTATCAGCACAGATTTGGTCGCGTGCTCCACCATAACGTCGACAAGGCGCTGTTGAGCGGAGGCGAGGCTGCGCCGGCGTTTGGGGGCGGGAGCCTCATTGCTCCGATCAGGATATTCCTGGTCGGCCGCGCCATCACCACCGCGGGCAACGAGGCCATTCCGGTCGATGAAATCGCGATCGAAGGCTCGCGTGCATGGCTGACGGAAAATCTCCACGCGCTCGATGTGGAACGCCACGTCCGCATCGAAACTCTGGTTCACCAGGGATCGCAGGATTTGCAGGGGCTGTTTTCCAGGAAAGGCAGGCAAGGCGTTCCGCTCGCCAATGACACCTCGTTCGGGGTCGGCCACGCGCCGTCGAGTGCGCTGGAGCGCTTGGTGCGCGCCATCGAACGAGGGCTGCATGGCCGGGACCGCGGGCGTGATCATCCGGCATGGGGCGAAGACGTCAAGGTGATGGCCGTTCGCAACGGCAGCCGCCTTGATCTGACCGTCGCCTGTGCGATGATCGGAGGGTTTCTTGCCGGGATCGGGGACTATCTGGAACAAAAGGCCCAACTCGCTGCCTGGGTCCGCGAAATCGCCGGCAGACACGGATTTCCGGATGCGATGTCACCGTCAATGCCGCGGACGATGCATCGTCGGGGAGCGTCTATCTGACGGTCACCGGCACCTCGGCCGAGTCAGGGGATGACGGACAGGTAGGCCGGGGCAATCGCGTCAACGGTTTGATCACGCCGTGCCGACCGATGAGCCTTGAGGCGGCGGCCGGTAAGAACCCAGTCAGCCACGTCGGGAAGATCTACAACGTTCTCGCCGCGCAGCTGGCGGAGGCTATGGTGGCGAGCTTTCGGCACATCGTCGAAGCACGGTGCCTGATCGTCAGCAAAATTGGCGCACCTGTGTCGGAGCCTGCTCTGATCAGCGTTCAACTTGCCACACCGGAGCAGTTGCCGCTCGACCAGTTGAGAGGCCCTGTGAAGGACCTCGTCGCAGACCATCTGAACCGAATTTCGGAACTGATCAGGCAAATGGTGGCCGGGAACGTGGATGTATTCTGACCGTTCGCATCCAGCATTCTTAAGGATTGTGCCTGCTATCAGAAATCTTGCTGATTTAGGTCAAGTTCCTCGGATGAAGCTGGTTCAAGTTAGCGCCATGTCCGAAGCGATCTTTACAGCCACGGCCCTGACCAAGACCTACGTCTCCGGCGATGTGCAGGTTCATGCGCTGAACAACGTCGATCTGGAGATCTCCGAGAAGGAAGTGGTCGTGCTGCTTGGCCCGTCCGGCAGCGGCAAGACCACGCTGCTCAACATCATGGGCGGACTCGATCATCCGACTAGCGGTGAGCTGTTCTTTAAGGACCTCGAGCTGACTGGCCTGAGCGACCGCGAGTTGACAGATTACCGGCGCCGGCACGTCGGATTTGTGTTCCAGTTCTACAACCTCGTTCCCAGCCTGACCGCTTATGAAAACGTTGCACTGGTAACCGAGATTTCGGAGCGGCCAATGCGTCCGGCCGAAGCCCTTGAGCTGGTAGGGCTCGAAGGGCGTATGCATCATTTTCCAGCCCAGCTTTCGGGTGGCGAGCAGCAGCGTGTTGCGATCGCCCGCGCCATCGCCAAGCGTCCCGCGGTGCTGTTGTGCGACGAGCCCACGGGCGCGCTCGACTCGAAAACCGGAATCAAGGTCATCGAGGCGCTGCTCGGCGTCAATCGTCAGCTCGGCACCACGACGCTGATCATCACCCACAATGCAAGCATCCAGCAGGTTGCGGACAGGGTCTTGTTCTTCGCTGATGGCCGGATATCGAGGATCCAGCGAAACGAAACGCGCCGCGAGGCGGCGCAGTTGGTCTGGTGACATCATGTCGGCGCTCGACATCAAGCTCTTTCGCGATGCGAGGCGCTTGTGGGCGCAGGTGCTGGCGATTGCGCTGGTGATCGGCGGCGGGGTGGCGACGCTGATCCTCGCGGTCGGCTCACACCGCTCGCTCGATGAAACCCGGATTGCCTATTACGAGCGATACGCATTCGCCGATGTTTTTGCGCTGGCCAAGCGTGCGCCCAAGGCGCTGGTGGACCAGATCGCGCAAATTCCGGGCGTGACCGCAGTCGATGCGCGCATTGCAAGGCTCGCATTGGTCGACGTGCCCGGATTTTCCGAACCTGCCAGCGCGCAATTCGTCTCGCTGCCGGATAGCGGCGAGCTCACGCTCAATCGGCTCTATCTGCGCGCCGGGCGTTTCCCTGAACCCGGACGGGCGGAAGAGGTGGTAGTCAACGAGAGTTTCGCCCAGGCGCATGGCTTTACACTTGGCGCCGGCTTTTCCGCCATCTTGAATGGCAGGAAGCGCCAGCTCGTCATCGTTGGTACGGCGCTGTCTCCCGAGTTCATTTACACGGTGGGACCTGGAGACCTGATGCCGGACGACCGCCGCTATGGCATCGTATGGATGTCGGAAAAAGCACTTGCGAGCGTCTACGATCTCGACGGTGCATTCTCTTCAGTCTCCGTCAAGCTGCAACGCGGCGCGTCGGAGTCAGAGGTTATCGCGCGGCTTGATTCCCTGCTGGACGCCTACGGCGGGCAAGCGGCCCACGGCCGCAAGGATCAGACCTCGCATGCCTGGCTCGACCATGAGCTTGATATGCTCAACAACATGAGCCGGACGCTGCCCCCGATTTTCCTTTTGGTGTCGGCGTTTCTCGTTAACCTCACGCTCAGCCGGCTGGTGGCGCTGGAGCGCGAGCAGATTGGGCTGCTGAAAGCCTTGGGTTATCGCGACAGCAGCATTGCATTGCACTATCTGAAGTTTGTGGCGCTCATCGTTCTGATCGGAATTGTGATCGGCAGCGTGGTCGGGACGCTGTTGGGATTGCGCGTCACCGCGCTATTCGGCGATTTTTTTCATTTTCCGTTCCTTCTGTTCGCTCGATCACCGGATCTTTATGCGATCGCGGGCGCGTTAAGCGCCGCCGCAGCCATCGTTGGTGCAATCCGCGCACTAAGGGAGGTTGTGAAGCTGCCGCCGGCAATCGCGATGCAGCCGCCCGCGCCACCGAGTTTTCACCGCCTGGTGCCCGTAACATTTTCGCTGGACCGAATCGTTTCGCAGCCGACGCTGATGATGCTCCGCAACATCTCGCGCCATCCGGTCAGAGCCGCGTTCACGACCCTCGGAATGGCGCTTGCGACCGCAATACTCGTGGTATCGCTGTTTACCCGCGACACCATGGAGCAGCTGATCGACGTTACCTACTTTCTGGCTGATCGGCAGGATGCGACGATCGGCTTTGTCGAGAAGCGGACCGAGAATGTTGTCCTGCAGGTGGCGCGACTCCCTGGCGTGCTTGCAGCAGAACCGTTTCGAGAAGTTCCGGTGCGGATCCGGCACGGCAATGTAGAGCGTCGCGTCACGATCAGCGGCCGCCGTCCAGAGTCCGATCTCAGGCGCATCATCGATGTCGATCTGCGGCCGGTGGTGCTTCCCGCAACAGGTCTAGCGATCTCCAGCATGCTCGGGGATATCCTGGGCGTCGGGGTCGGAGATTCGGTGGAGGTCGATCTGCTGGAAGGGGCGCGGCGAACGACATCCCTGCAGGTCGTGGCGCTGGTAGAGGACTACTTTGGTATCCGGGGCATGATGGACATGCAGGCTCTGGCGCGCCTGATGCGCGAAGGGCCTGTCGTGAACAGTGTCAACCTCAGCTTGGACGATAATCGCAGAGACGAATTCTACGCCGCCATCAAGGCGATGCCGGCGGTAAGCGGAGTGGCGCTGCAGAGGGTTTCGCTGGCAAATTTTCGCAAGACGGTCGCACTCCTCATCACCACCATGGCCAGCATTTACACGGGACTCGCGGCGGTCATCGCGTTCGGGGTTGTCTATAACAACGCGAGAATCTCGCTCTCGGAACGGGCGCGGGAACTGGCGAGCTTGCGGGTGCTCGGCTTCAGGCGCGGTGAAGTCCTGCGCATCCTGCTGCTCGAACTGGCGATCCTGACCCTGATCGCCCAGCCGCCGGGATGGGCCGTGGGTTACGGCCTGGCGTGGATCATGAAAACCAATCTGGCCGGCGAGCTGATGCGTGTGCGTCTGGTCGTCGAGCATTCGACCTATGTAAGCGCAAGCGCGGTCGTCCTTCTGGCGGCTATTGCATCGGCCTTCATCATCCGAGAGCGCATCAACCGACTGGACCTCGTGGCCGTCCTCAAAACGCGGGATTGACCGATGCCGGCAAACTGGACGAAGCGGATCATAGGCATTGTTATCGTCAGCGCGATCGCCGCGCTGTTGGCGTGGTTTGCCTGGCCGCGGCCGCTCGCTGTCGATCTTGCAACCGTCGCAAGAGGGCCGCTCGAAGTAACCGCCGACGACGACGGCAGGACCAATGTGCGGCACATCTACACGGTATCAGCGCCTGTTGGCGGCAAGGTTCTAAGAATTTCCCACCCTATGGGTATGAAGGGTTCCTCGCTCCATGTCGGAGACCAGGTGACCGCCAACGAGACCGTCGTCGCGCTCATGCAGCCGACGCCGCCGAGCTTTATCGACGTGCGCTCTCGCGATCAGCTTGAAGCGGAGGTGATCGCGGCGGACGCTTCAATCCAGCAGCAAGCTGCCGAAATCCGTCGGCTCGAAGCTGCGCTCGATTTTGCCCGTACCGAATTCCAGCGAGCGCAGGCACTGGCGCGGACGCAAACGATCTCCACTCAGGCCTTTGACAAAGCTAGATTTGAAGTCGCCAGCAACGAAGCCGCGCTGGCGAGCGCGAAGGCCCAACTGGACTTCCGCCGCAACATGCGGACAAGCCTCGCCGCACGATTGATCGACCCATCCAACGTGGCTGCGCCGACAGATCCGGCGTGCTGCGTGCGGGTGCTTGCTCCGGCCAGCGGGCGGATCCTGAAGATCGTACAGGATAATGAAACGGTGGTTCCGCCTGGTGCGCCGTTGGTCGACATCGGTGATCCGAACGACCTTGAGGTCGTAGCCGATCTGCTGTCCACCGACGCGGTGCAGATCAAGGTCGGTGCGCCGGTCCGGATCGACGGGTGGGGCGGCCCGGCGGTTCGGGGCAAGGTGGTCCGTGTCGATCCGGCCGGTTTCCTCAAGGTGTCGGCCCTCGGCATCGAGGAGCAGCGGGTTCGCGTTACCATCGACTTCGTCGACCCGCCGGAGCTTTGGTCACGGCTGGGGCACGATTACCGGGTCATCGTACGTGTAACCATCTGGAGCGCGGATGACGTTCTGACGGTGCCCGTGAGTGCGTTGTTTCGAAAGGGAGAAGACTGGGCGTTGTTCGCTGTCGAGGACGGCCGCGTGCGTCTAACGTCGGTCAAGATAGGCCATCGCAACAACCGCATGGCGGAAGTGCTGGAGGGCTTGGCCGCGGGACGACAGGTGGTTCTCCATCCCAGCGATAAAATCTCTGATGGGGTCCGCGTTGCCCAAAGGTAGGTTTGGCAATTAACCTCTTTGTTCGCTCTCACATGGTTTGACGATCGATGAAGACCCTAACCCCGAAATTGGTGAAGTGGGCAGTGCTTCTATACGCAAAAAAAGATGGCAAGACCGTGTACCGCCTGGCGCTCCAAGACGTGCCGGTCGACGGATTCTGGTCGATCAGCGTGTACAACCGAAAGGGCTTTTCGAGAAGAACGCGCTCGGCGCCTATTCACTCAACGACCTGACGGCCAAGCCGGCCGCGAGCGGTGTCCACACGATCTAGTTCGGCGATTGCCGCATGGATACGCCGAACTGCCTGCCCATCGTGAAGGGATAGAACTTCACCATGCGCCTCTACCGACTGCGCAAGGAAGTTCTCGACGGAAGCTGGAAGGCGCCGGACGCGCAGCCCGTATTCTGATTACCGCACGCCCTTCCACAGAGCGAGGTTCGCGGCGAGAGGATCGTCAACGATCTCTGACTTCGTATCGAAGTGCATTGTCGGTCTGCGGGCGACATTGTACTTCGGCCAACCACAATCGCCGTTGGAGGCGAACGCCACCCAGGCGCGGTGCATCACGTCCGCAATGGATTGTGGCGGGTCTCGACCGAGAAGCGGCTCCGTTCCGAGGCCGAGCGTGTCGAAAACGAATGGGATCTCTACCGAATGCGCCGCGCCGAGACGTCCTCCGCACTGCGGCGAGCGTCAGGCAAATTCGTACATATAGGTGGAGGCTCGGGCGGCTGATGCATGGGCATCCGCTAGTCGCACAGCGGGGATGCGCCAGTACCAGTCGGTCTGGATGGCTGAGAGAAGTTCGCCGGCACTCGCGCCCGGATGTGCCGCGCGGTAGCCGCTTAAGCCCTCCGTCGGCAAACCATAGGCAACCACCATAGCTAGCAGGGCTTCGTCGGTGATGCGGTCGATGGAGCCATCGATCACGAAGAACAGCCGTGTCTCCTCTGTATTCGATCCCACCAGCAGGTCGATGTCGGCAGCCGTGCCCGCAAAAATGCGTTGGATCGGATGATCCGGGATCGTTTGCCCATCTACCGTTGGCGCCCAAGGTAGGTAGTTGAGCGCCACTTCGCCCCAAAACGCCGGGTCAGGACGATTCAGAAGGTCGTCCCGCATCTTCGCCTGCGCCTGAAGGACACGCTCGGGCGGCGTCGTGGCGATCGCTTCCCTCGTCGCCTCAACCCCCAGAAGCTCTGCCAGCCGCCGACCAATCCGCTCTGCCGTAGCGGCCGAATTGACGTGGGGCGCGTTACCGCTCTGCACGATGGCGCGTCGGAACAGCCGCTTGGCGAGGGGCATCGTGAGGAGCGTAGCGACGCTCATAGCGCCGGCCGACTCGCCGAAGATGGTGACCTTAGCCGGATCGCCGCCGAAGGCTGCGATGTTCTCCTGCACCCATTCGAGTGCAGCGATCTGGTCGAGAAGGCCGAGATTAGCAACTCCATCGCCCAGGTAGAGAAAGCCTTCGGCGCCCACCCGGTAACCGATCGTCACGCACACCACGCCATCACGGGCGAATCGCCCGCCGTCGTAAAAGGGCGTCGCTCCGGTGGCATGGAACTCGAACATACCACCGGGAATCCACAACATCACTGGCAGCCCCGTAGCTCCCACGTCGGGTGTCCAGATGTTGAGCGACAAGCAGTCCTCGCCCGAGCCGACCAACTCGGGAATAGCCTCGGCAATGCCCGGCGGATAAGCCACCTGAGGTGACTTCGGGCCGAACGCCCGCGCATCGCGCACTCCGTCCCAAGGTTTCGCCGGGTGCGGGGGTCGTAGTCGGTTCGCGCCGAACGGCGGCGCGGCGTAGGGCACTCCTTTGAAGGTGGCCACACCATCGCTGACGCAGCCTCGTATTTTACCACGTCTGGTTTCAATGACTGAGTGCATGACCGCGTCTCTCAAAGCACCACACAGTATGCTTGCATGTGCGCGCACTTGGGCGCTTGCGCTAGGTCAATCGCACGGCTGATGCGGAACGTGCGGCGACTTCTGGAACTCTTGAGCCATGCCCACCAAATCGACAATGATCGCTTTTGGGCGCCAAGCAGATGCGGAGCCTTCCAACAGATGCCTGGTTTTGATGAATAACTAGGTCGAGACGGGTCCGACGATATTCGATCCTATTCCCTGCTGCCTCCGCAAAATTCGCTGTGTCCTAATTGTTTTCCCTAACTCGAGTAGGGAAATGCTAGAAAAGCGGCTACGCGAAGGCCAGTTGCGGCTCCGCAATCGTCTCTGTAAGCCAAAGCTTGCAATTCTCCCTGCAAGATTCCCGTTTGTAGGGAGTCTGGCCCGGAGACCGGTGCGGTCAGCACTGCGTCGCCAGGACCGCTTCACCGCGCTTACGCTCTAGATCACGATCTTTTTGGTGGCGGGGATTCGTTCGCGTGACGCTCATGACTGGCTTCGTGAAATCGTCTCGAATATTGCGCCAGCACAATCTCCGGCGTTTGGACGGTCGCTATTTTTGCTCAGGCTAACCGTTAACGGCAAAAACGCCACGGCCCACATTGGTCCAGGAGGAAAGCGACATGCTCACTACCAACTTGTTTATGTCGGGATTGATTGCGTTCGGCTTGGCGTTGGCCCCGACCGGCGTTGTTGCGGCCGAACCCCACGCCCACGCAGCCACCGTCAAAATCAAGCTCGACAACGGCAAGAAGTGGCCGACCGACGAGGCGTTGCGGCGGGGGATGGGTGAGATCCGCACGGTAATGTCGGAGGCGCTCGCCCCCATCCACGCTAACAAATTCTCTCGTGAAGCCTTCGACAAACTGGCTGGACGCGTGCAAGAGCAGATCGATTATGTCATTGTGAATTGTAAGTTGCCCGAGGAGTCCGACCACCAGCTTCACGTCGTCCTGGAGCAGATCCTCGACGGCATTGCTTTCATGAAGGCGGGCAAAGGGCGCGCCGACGGCGCCGTCAAGATTGTGCAAGCGCTGGAACTTTATGGCTCACACTTCAACCACGTCGGCTGGAAGCCGTTGAAGCACTAGGCCGCAACGCGCGCATTATGCCGCCGGTACCGATGGCCCCGCGAGCTGCGGCTTCGTGCCCGCTTGTGTCACAAGCTGACGAAACCCGTCGCCGTAGTGAATGTGCGCCCTCTCAGTTGCAATCCGGACTTGGAACACTTGCTTAGACCGGATCAGACCAAGAATTTAGCAGATGATAAACAAGACTCATCGTCACACTGTACGCGAGCAACATTACAAGCAAGAGAATTGCTGGGGCCATTCCTAACCCAAGCTTGACAGCGAAAATACCCCGATCAACGAGCGGGAAGAATACAAGCCCCATCGCAATCCAGGCGCAGACGCCAAAGAAGACTCCCTTCCGCCAAGGCTTTTTGCCAGGAAGAAAGCGGTATGCTTGACCAAACACGAACCCCCAGATCATGGCTCCATTCACGAACACTAGCAGCCACGCGACGCCTGGGTGCATTTCGGTACCTGTCAGCCACGACAGGCCCCTCTGAATGTCATCATTGGGGTTGAACTCCGGCAACGGTCCGCTCTTGCCATGGACCAATACAAGGAGCGAGTGCACACTTGCCCCACAAAGCCCAGCAATCAGTGAGTTCCGGATTCTTGTCAGGGATATCCGCGCTCCAGCGCCCGTGACTGCTACCGCCCTCATACACTACCCCTTGATGTTTTCACGGATAACGAAATCCTCCGCTCGCTTCACGCTCCAACGATCAGAGCGGTGATCATCAGGAGCGCTTAGCATACTTCTGGAAGCGGCAGACCATCCGGAGTTCTGTTGTGCTCGGCTAGCGTTTCCGGAAGTAGGGCGAGCAGCATTTCATATCGACGGTAGGTCGCTCTCGGCTATGAGTTTTCGGTAAAATGCGCTGTGTTCCAATGGGCGAAGCGCCGTATTGCGACCAAAACTGTGATCAGCGAAGGGTGGCACAGGCACCGGACATGTGTGTCTGGTTCCCCCGAAAGACGCGAGGGCAATCTGGGTCAGCCCTACCGCCTCATCGAGCCGCGGCACAAACGGCCCGCCTTGGGTTAGGGGGCTGTGGGGCCGCTGGACTAGGGCGCCTTCCTCTTGCGCAGATCATCGCATCGCAGTCCCGATTCGGAGGCGAGATGGCGGAGCCCCGCCAGTCGCATGATAGATTGCGCCGCAAGTCTCTGCGCCAATTCCATGCTGCTTTGGTCGGCTGCTCGATCGGCGTCATCGAGGTAGATGTTGGACAACTGCTCTGCACGGCGCAGCGCACGGCGTTTGATTCCTTCGATCTCAACATTCCCAGACCCCCGTGAGGCCATTGCCCGGCGTTCGGAGCGGGAAGGATATTGAACCCGGATCGAGGATCAAAAGCCGTTCACGCTGAAGCGGGGTAAGGTGCTGCGACCAGGCAATCAAGTTCTTGAGAAGAAGACTCTCCAACATCGCTGCTGAGCAAAGTAACTGCAGTCTTGTCGCCTCTTTGGTAGCAAACGCCATTTTGTGAGGACGTCGCAGCGCCCTCCAGGCGGAGTCTGCGCGGTTGATTTTGCTCAAGCAGCGAAGTTGCGTTTCGGGAGAGGATCATGAACGTTTAGCCACGGAACCGATCGATGCCGTTTGAGCGCGTCCTGCGGTGGACACTAGTTACGATAGCGGTCGCCGGGCTTACCGCGGGGCTTGCCGCGCATGCCGTTGGCCGACCGGGTTTGGCTGATCTTGCGTGGACGCTCGGCACGGCGCCTGTGATCATCGGACTTGCGATCTCGATCGTCAGGGATTTCCTGGCTGGCCGACTGGGCGTCGACGCGATCGCGTTGTTGTCGATGAGTGCGGCGCTTGTGCTCGGGCAGCCCCTGGCCGCCGCGGTGGTCGCCCTGATGTATTCCGGCGGCAATGTGCTCGAGGAGATTGCGATCGCCCGTGCTGAGCATGATCTGCGCTCACTGGTGGATCGTGCCCCACGCCAGGCACACCGACGAATCGGTGAAGAAATCGAGCAGGTGCCGATCGAAGCGGTCTCCGTTGGCGATCACCTCCTGGTGCGTGCTGGCGAGATCGTGCCGGTGGACGGCGTCGTCTCTTCGATTGCGGCGACCATCGACGAGTCGGCGATCACGGGCGAGCCGATCCCGCTCGCCAAGGTCCGCGGCGCCGCGGTCCTTTCCGGCTCCCTTAATGCAGGCGAAACCTTCGAGTTGACAGCCACTTCGCTCGCCGGCGAAAGCACCTATGCTGGCATCGTACGGATGGTTACGGCGGCGCAGACCGCAAAAGCGCCTTTCGTGCGGCTCGCCGACCGCTATGCCCTGATTTTGCTGCCCGTGACGCTCGTGGTTGCGCTCGTCGCGTGGCTGATCTCTGGCGATCTCACCCGCAGCCTGGCCGTGCTGGTGGCGGCGACGCCCTGTCCGCTAATCCTGGCAGCACCGGTTGCTTTCATCGCCGGCGTAGCGCAGGCAGCCCGGCGCGGCGTCTTGGTGAAAGGCGGCGGTGCGCTGGAGGCACTGGCGCGTGCGCGTACTGTGTTGTTCGATAAGACCGGCACGCTGACGGTGGGTGGCGCGCGGCTGCTCTCCGTCGAGGCTGCGCCGGGTCAGAGCGCGGAGGAGGTGCTAACGTTGGGAGCCTCGCTCGAGCAGGCTTCGCACCATGTGCTCGCCAAGGCGGTCGTCGCCGCGGCCGTCGAGCGCGGCCTGAAGCTGAAAGTCCCCGAACAAGTCAGAGAGAGCATGGGTGCCGGCTTACACGGTGTCATCGAGGGCCGACAGGTGAGTGCGGGCTCGCGCGAAATGATTCTCTCAAGTGAACGACCGTCGCCATGGGAGCTGCGCGCGATCCGACGCGCCTCGTGGCGATCGGCGCTGATCGTCTTTGTGTCCGTGGACGGGCGCCGGATCGGAGCGCTGCTGTTAGCCGACGAGCTTCGATCTGACACACCGCGAGCGATCCGACTGCTACGAGAAGCAGGCATCGCGCGAATGGTCATGGTCACCGGGGACCGGGCGGCTGCCGCGCAGGCAATCGGGGCAGCGCTTGATCTCGATGCCGTGCTCGCCGACCGCGTACCTTCCGACAAAGTCGAAGCGGTACGCACCGAACAGCGGCTCAATCCGACCATTATGGTCGGCGACGGCATTAACGACGCGCCTGCGCTGGCTGCGGCGGATATAGGGGTCGCACTTGGCGCGCGGGGCGCCAGTGCCTCGTCGGAAGCGGCCGATGTGGTGATCCTCACCGATCGTCTCGATCGCGTCGGCGAAGCGATCACCATCGCGCAGCGGGCGCGGCGCATAGCGGTCGAGAGCATTATCGTGGGCATGAGTTTGTCCCTGCTGGCGATGGGGGCCGCAGCCATCGGCTGGCTCGATCCCGTGCCGGCGGCAATCGTCCAGGAGGTGATCGATGTCGCCGTGATCCTGAATGCGTTGCGCGCCCTGACCCCGGCCCATGGCAGGAGCGGCGGTCGCATTACCTTGGAACAAGGACAGGAGCTGCATCATGACCATCAAGCCCTGCTCAAGGATCTTGATCGGTTGCGCAATATCGTCGACGCGCTCGACGATGCGGCGGCCGAGAAAGGAGCGGCGCTGATCGCGGAAGCCAATGGGCTGGTCCAGAATAGGGTCGTGGCGCATGAGCGCGATGACGAGGGCAGTGTCTATCCGCAGCTCGCTCGGGTGTTGCGCGACCGTCACGGCCTCTCCGCGATGAGCCGGGCGCACCGTGAGATCCTGCACCTCGCACGCCTTTTAGCCCGCGTGGCGGAAGACCTGCCGACCGAGAAGGTCGACCGCTACCTTCTCCGCGACGCACAGCGGGTGATCGAGGCGATCGAGACCCTGGTGCGTATGCATACCGCCCAAGAAGAGGACATCTACGAAGCCGTAGCGTCGCAGGGCGCAGTTTAAACGAACTTCTCAGGCAGGTTGGAAACCCCTTCGCCGAAAAACACGTCTCAGATTTCATATCCTGCAACCGCGACGATGTGGGTTCATCTGTGTCAACCGGTCCTGCGATGCAGGTGCGAAATTACGTCGCCGAGATAATGACTAGAGGCACGCGCAAGAGCCGAGCTGAAGCTTCGGTCGATTCCCTCGATCCATCCTCGACAATGGAGACTAAACTGTTTTTTCCTACGAGATTTGAGGAGAAGGGCCGTGAATCCAATCAAAATCGCTTCGATACATACGAGCGGTCTTCTTGCGGCCTTTGGGTTTCTCCAGCCAGCGCTCTCTCATAGCGGGACGGCCCAAGACCCCTGGAATCCTGCGCACCTTGAGAGGCTGCCCTTCTGAAATACGGGCGGAAGTGAAAAAATGGGACGTGCTGTGCGGTGGCTCAGTAGCCGCGGCACAACGTTTTGCTCTTTATCTGACCGTTCCGAGCGCCCGGTTCCCAGCTCTCCATTTCGAATGATTTCCGTTGCCGCAATAAGACGGTTCATTGCAGCAGCGCAGGATGCTTGCACGAAGTGTACGTCTCGACTACTGCCGGTATCGTCGTGTGCTTGCCGTACATGCTCATGACGTTCGGTTGTCTTCTTCCAACAATCAAGTTTTCCTTCAACTCCTGGACTTGAATGGTAACAGCCGCGCGCTGCGGTGGAACGGGAGCCGATTTGTCAAACAGTGAGAGTAGTCTTCTTGCTCCGACGCTAGTTGGAAGATTTTCGCCAATCAAATTGCAAGTTCTCGCACTTTACTTTCGATCAACAACAATCGGTTGACAAAGAGCAGTCGCACGGGATGGCGACGAGCCGCGGGGGACCATCCGCAACGCTCAGCATTGGAAAATCCTAACCGAGCGGTTTGCCGGAGGAGGGATTGACGGGAATGAAATAAAAAGAGCGACGACGACGCATTATCGCTGGCCATGACCATAGGACTGGCTCTGAGCAGACGCGCCGGGCTAGAGCGCCCATCCGAACACGCGTTGCAAAGTCGCCCTGGCGTTTGAATCGAACCAGCGCCCGTGGCTGAGAATAATGCGTTCTGGCTGCCATGACAGCATTCTTTGGGCCGCCGCTCGCGTCTTTCGTTTCTGCAAAAGGAGCGGCAACCGCATGCCGAAAAATATTTGGCCGCGCGGATAGTACATTCCGGTCAGCTTGGCGGCGAACCGCCAGGGCTGCCTGATCTTGTCAAGTTCAAGGTTTATGATGGTGTCAGCCAGTATGAGGGTTTTCGACTCCTTGTGGAAGAAAACCATCTCCCCGAAAATTCCTCCGGGAACGGCGGTCTGATCAATTTCGGCGCGCCATTCCTCCGGCGGTTCGATGCCGATGTCTCTATCGAAATGCACATCGATGCCCCGCGAGCGGGCACGCTTGCGTGCGCGCGGAGAGGCCCAGGCAACCGCATCCGGAAACGCACGCGACCACTCGCCAATGTGCGCGTAATGGAACTGGTTCGGCGATACAAGGTGACGGACTGTGCCCATCGCCTGCAGGCGGTCAGCGAGCGCAGGCTCGAATGCGATGGGGGAGTGGATGAACAGGTCGCCGTTGCCGAGCCGCACCACGGTCATCCGAGTAGTAAACGGCAATGGAAGCCTTACTCCGGCCGTCGTCAAATACTCGAAAGGACCGTCCACGATACCGATATTCCGGGCGACCGGCTTATATTGATTTACAGGTTCGTAGAGCTCTGAGGGGGCATCGGCCATTGTCGTATCGCCAATCAACATGGCTTCGAACACGATCACGCCGATGATAGCACGTCTAATCCCAATCCCATGCAAGCTTCATTTCGGTGAACCCAAGCCCCCGGCTCGCGCGACAGGGTCGATTCTGCTCGGAGCCCGAACGAGACATTTCGGCGACTTCCGCTTTGGCTGATGAACCAGCGTAGGAAACTGTCTCCGAATTGTAGGGCCGCGGGTTATTAGGTCGTGTACTCGGATTAGCCGCGTTCGACGTCCGCTTGTCCCAAAAGCCATCCGTTCGGAACGATTTTTGGTTTTAGCATCGGCGCGGGACCACCTCCGGGGGCGCCCGCCTCGTTCTCCGCTGAAAGCGCGGTGGCAGCGGCGGGACCTACTTCCTGGTCCCGTGCATAAAGGCTTGCATCTCTTCCAGGACGAGCTTGCTATCCTTGTTGCTGTCCATTGCCTTGAAGACTCGTTCGTGGGCCGCCTGAAACTCTGCCAACGAGATGGCTCCGTCGCCATCGGCGTCCATAAGCGCAAACATCATGCGGAACATCATCGGAGGCCCCATCGCGTCCCCGCCCATCCCGCTGCGACCCTTCATACCGCGACCCATCATATCTCCACCGCCCATCATGCCTTGTCGCTCTCCAGACTGGCCTGAAGGAGGTGTCGTTTGCGCTGGCGCCGGTACTTGGTCCGATCCCGGATGATGGGCCCCGTGATCGGATGGTGATTGAGCGAACGCGGAATAGCTCAGGGTAGTAAATAGCAGCGCTGCTGCAATGATTGGACCTCGCATGCCTGTCCCTCCGGCGTTAACCTGAAGTAACAATGATGCCGATCTGGACCGAGTTCGGCTTGAGGCAGATCAATATGCGTGCGCAAGAAACGCCACACGATTGAACATAGCTGGCCGCCGACGAGGGCCAGCTTGCGCCATCGATCGAGACGGAGCGCTTGAGACGACTCAAGCCATAGCCGCATGACCTATGATGGCGTCCATCATGACTGAATCCCTGATCAGGAATCGGCTTGCTTAGAGGTAGGCCTCGGCATCACCTTTCAGTTTCACAGGGATCAGGAGATAGCGCACCCCGTTGGTTTCCTTCGGCGGGAACTTTCCTGCGCGAATGTTGACCTGAATGGAAGGGAGCAAGAGCCGCGGCGCGGACAGCGTCGCATCGCGCTTTGACCGCATGGCGACGAATTCGTCCTCCGTCACACCTTCCTTCACGTGAACGTTCTTTTCGCACTGCTCCTTGACGGTCGTCTCCCATGCAAATTGATCGCGCCCAGGTGCCTTGTAGTCGTGGCACATGAAAAGGCGAGTCTCGGGTGGTAACGCCTGCAGCCGCTTGATAGACCGGTAAAGTTGGTGCGCGTCGCCGCCGGGAAAATCTGCACGTGCCGTCCCGTAATCCGGCATGAACAGTGTGTCGCCGACAAACACCGCATCCTCAACCCTGTAGGAAACGTCCGCCGGCGTGTGGCCGGGCGTGTACAGGACTTCGGCGGTCAGCGTGCCGATCATGAAGTGTTCGCCATCCCTGAACAGATGATCGAAGTCGCTTCCGTCGGTCGTCAGATCGGTCGCATTGAAGACCGGTCGGAAAATCCGCTGAACGTCCTTGATGTGTTCGCCGATGCCGATCTTGGCGCCGGTTTTTGCCTTGATGTAGGGCGCGCCCGACAGATGGTCGGCGTGGGCATGCGTTTCCAGCACCCACTCAATCACATATTCGGCCTCATCGGCCGCTTTCAGCATCGCGCCAACGGAGCGCGTGTCGACAGTTCCATCGTTCTGATCGTAGTCGAGCACGGGGTCGATGATGGCGGCCTTCTTCGTCGTCGAGTCCGCCACCAGGTAACTCACCGTGTTGGTGGGCTCATCGAAGAAGGCCCGGATGATGGGCTGTCTAGTCATGGCTTAATCTCCTCGCAGGACTGAACGCTTCGTGTCTTGACATATATATTAGAAGAGGCTAATTAAGCAACACCGAAAGTAAGAGAGGCTGGGACGTGCCATCTAAGACCTTCAGTCCACGGGGGATCGAAAAAGCCGCGGCGGATGTTGCGGGCCTGCTGCGCGCCCTCGCCAACGAGCGGCGCCTGATGATTCTCTGCAAGCTTGTCGAATGGGGCGAAGCCAACGTGAACTCGCTTGCGGAGACCGTCGGGCTTTCGCAGTCCGCTCTTTCTCAGCATCTTGCGAAAATGCGCGAGGAGGGACTGGTGACCTACCGCCGCGAGAGCCAGACGCTCTGGTATCGCATCGCGGATCCCCGGATTGAAGAACTCTTAGCCACTCTGCACAAGCTCTACTGCAAGCAACTCAATCGACGCTAAAACACGGAGTTAGTCATGTCGCTTCCAAGAATTAGACCTGCCGAAGCCCTGCGGCTGCTACAGCAGGGCGCAACTCTGGTCGACATCCGAGAGGCAGATGAGCATGCCCGGGAGAAGATCACTGGGGTGCACCATCTGCCGCTGTCCAAATTAGACGAGGCTAACCTCGCGCTGCACGAAGGCAAGCCTGTCATCTTTCATTGCAAGAGCGGTGCGCGAACGGTGAGCAATTCGTCCCGGCTCGCACAGAAGGTAGGTGGCTTTTGCGAAGCCTTCATTATCGAAGGCGGTCTCGACGCCTGGAAGAAGGCAGGGCTGCCCGTTGCAGTCGACCGTCGTCATCCGATTGAGCTGCAGCGCCAAGTTCAGATTGTCGCCGGCGGCCTGGCATTTTTCGGAACGATGTTGGGTCTGTTTGTTTCGCCTTGGTTTTTCGCGGTAACTGCGTTCGTCGGCGCGGGATTGATGGTAGCTGGCGCGACTGGATTCTGCGGGATGGCTCGGATCCTCATGCGGGCGCCTTGGAATAGGACGACCTACGACACCCCGGCGCAAGGCAAGACCGTCTAATATTCACGTCCGCGGCCGTCTTGGAGCAATTGGGATGAATTTGAGTTTGATGCAGGCCGCACTTGCGATCGCCTCCGGCTCCGTGGTCGGCTTCTCGCTCGGGCTCGTCGGTGGCGGTGGCTCGATTCTGGCGGTCCCGCTGTTGGTCTATGTGGTCGGGCTGGATGATCCGCATGTCGCGATCGGCACCAGTGCGATGGCGGTTGCGCTGAACGCCGGGGCCAATCTCGCGATGCACGCCCGGTCTGGAAACGTGAAGTGGCGTTGCGCGACCGCCTTCGCGGTGGCCGGTGTCGCCGGTGCATTCCTCGGCTCGACCCTCGGCAAGATGATGGACGGGCAACGGTTACTTGCGCTGTTCGCGGTCCTGATGATGGTGGTAGGTACGTTGATGTTGTGGGATCGCGCACGCATAGGCGATCCGACCGTCAAGTTGTCGCGGGAGAATCTGCCGAAGCTGCTGGGACTTGGTCTGTTGGTCGGATCGCTATCAGGCTTCTTCGGGATCGGAGGCGGTTTCCTCATCGTGCCTGCACTGATGCTGGCAGCCGGGATGCCGATGCTCGATGCAATCGGTTCGTCGCTCCTGTCCGTCACCGCATTCGGTTTAACCACGGCTGGAAACTATGCCTGGTCCGGCCTGATTGACTGGCCGTTGGGCGCGCTCTTTGTGACAGGAGGCGTGCTCGGTGGATTGCTCGGTGCGAATTCGGCAAAATTGCTTGCCAAACGCCGGGGTGTGCTGACGAAGGTGTTCGCATTGCTGATCTTTACTGTGGCGATCTACATGCTGGTCCGCAGCCTCAATCTGATCTGAAGGAAGTTTTTCGAGATACGAGGTCCTTTGTGAGCCGCTGAGCTGGCGAAGGTGACCCGATGAAGTAACCGCCGGAGCAGATCGCGCCGCCCCGGAGCAAAGGGGCGTATCGTTCCTACCTTGAAGGGCCGATACGAGTGGACGGCGGCAGCGGCGCACTAGTTCCCTGGTCTGCTCAATTTCTCGTGCCTTCACTCTCCTTCACCACCACGATAGACGCAGGCGCAAGCTCGATTAGGCGCAACGCCAGATCCGAGCTAGCCCAAACGCGCATCGTATTGGGCATCCAGCGCTCGATACCTTCGGAGGGCGCGCCAACCAAGGTCACATTGCAAGCATTCTCAGCCGCACAGCGCAGTATCGTCGTCACCGGATCGCCTATTTCAGCCTTCGACAAGCAAAGAATGCCAGCTTTCTCAAGTCGACTGCTGATACTGTTCAAGATCGGAAGGACATTCGTTGATTAGCCGACCATCGATCTCATCCCTCTTGAAGTTCTGGTAGCGGTTCATCATACGATCAGGTCGACTAGGAGAAGCAGGACACTGGAAACAAGGCCCGCAAACGGTACCCATCGCGGACAAATAAACGTTCCCAATGGCGGGGCTTCATTGCCGCTTTTAATTCGGATCAGCGCGAGGTTCACGACCGTGAAAATCACGAGCGTGAAGCCGGCCGTCAGATCGGCAAGGCCCGCGAGCGGAATAGTCAGCGCAAGCACGAGAATCGCGCCGACGCCGATCGCGGTCGCCAAGAGAGGCGTGTGTGTCACCGGGTTCAGGCGCGTAAGGGCCTTCGGCAGATTGCCTTGATCGGCTAGGCCATAGATCACCCGGGCAATCATAATCAAGTGCACGATGATACCGTTAAGCGTCGCTACAATGGCAATGGCGCTCATGGTAACGAGCGGCAAGCCCGTGAGCCGTTCGAAGACAAGGGCCAGGGGCGCCGAAGAGCGGGCGAGCTCCTGCGGAGGCACCGCTGTCACCGCGATCCACACAACCAATGCGTAGATCAGCGCCGTCAAGCCCAGCGTCAGGAACAACGCGCGCGGCAAGGTACGACTCGGTTCCTTCATCTCTTCCGCAACATTCACGAGATGCTCGAAGCCGATGAAGGCAAAGACGGCTGTGAGCGCCGTTCCGGCTATTCCGATCCAGGCCCTCGTATCGCCGGTAGCAGGCCAAATCTCAGGAAGACGGGTGACAACGTCGGTTCCGTGACCGAGGCCGGCAACGATGATCAGCATGAGGCCGCCAACCTCGATGAGCGTCATGACCCCCGCGAAAGTGACAGACTGAACTGTGGCGAGACATGCCACGACTCCCATCGCAAGCACTACCCCGGAAATTATCCACGACGCGGGGAGGGGTAGAAACACCGCAACATAGCCTGCGCTACCGACGCTGATAGCCGCGGCCGAGACGATTGCCGTCGTGACCACGAGAAGCCCGACACCGAGACTAAGCCAATCAAGCCTGAACGCGGCTTGGATGTAGGCCGCTTCGCTGGCGCTTACCGGCATGCGCGTTCCCAATTCAGCAAACGATGCCGCACTGAAAACCATGACGAATGCAGCACCCACGAAGGCAAGCGGCGCATGCATTCCGCTGCTCCCTGCCGCGAGACCGACAAGAACGTAGATGCCGGCTCCAATGGTTACGCCAAGTCCATAGAGCACCGCGTGTGTCAGCGTGAGTGAGCGAATAAGGCGCGGCGAAGCGTTCAGCGTTGCTAAAGACCGGACAGACATTCAGCGTTCTCCTCGTTCGGTCCAGCCGGTATGCCTCACGGAAGACAGCCGCCAAGTATGCCATAATTCGGGAGCAAGACATCGAATATTGGCGCAAACTGCGTCCGCTCGTGTCGCGGGCGCGCGTGGCGCCGGCAGCCAAGCGGCACCGACCGGCAGGTAGCAACGCGCGTCTTCCATTACATTCTTATGCGCGAGCGTATTTGATTCGCGTCAAGGAACTCATCATTATGAGCCAACTCTCGGACGGGCCGCAAGCGCGAAGGTCACTGCGTGAAACGATCGTCGAGGCTGCTACGACACGGTTGCCCAGCCTCATGCGACCTATCCTCGGCTTGCGCCGAACCTACCTGCCGCTGCTGATGGTCTATTTTGCGTATGGCGCCCTCGGCATCATCGATGTGAGCCGCGACATGTGGATCAAGGAGCATCTGACTCTCGCTCCGGCGGAGCTCGCCGCAATAGGTGTCTGGCTCAGCTTGCCGTGGACGGTGAAAATGGTGTTCGGCCAGCTCGTCGACAGCGTTCCGATCTTCGGCTCGCAGCGGCGGTCCTACATCTTGATTGGGGCCGCTTTTACGGCCTGCGGGTTGTTTACGCTGGCCGGCACCGCCGGCGGATGGATCGCGTTCGCCCGGGCCGACCGCCTTTACATCCTCGGTACGATGCTGATCGTGGTCGGTACCGTGATCCAGGACGTCGTTGCGGACGCGATGTCAACCGAGGTCGTCTCTCGCGTGGACATGGCTGGGAATGCCCGCGGGGAGGATGAGATCCGCACCGAGCTGGGCATGGTACAGGTCCTCGGCCGCCTTGCCCTCGGCATCGGAATTCTTGCGGTGGCCGGACTATCCGGATGGCTCGCCCAGTTCTTCGCCCGTGAAACCGTATTTCTTCTTGGCCTCGTCATTCCCGCCATCTCGGCTTTAGGCGTCCTGCTGATCCGATCGGAATCGACTGAGCGACGGCCGCTAGACTGGCGTATCCTCGGCGGCGGCATCGGCTTTGGACTTATCGTCCTTGCCGTCGCCCTCGGCGGTCTGCCGTTTGGGCAGGAGCTGGTCTTCGTCCTGTCGATGCTGGTAATTTGCACGATGTTGTTCTTCGTGACCCGCGAACTCGACGCCAAGACCAGGCGCGCCATTCTGTTCACGAGCATCATAATCTTCGCATTCCGCGCCACGCCATCGGTTGGAGACGGCTATTTCTGGTGGACGCTCGACGTGCTCAAGTTCGACGAGGCCTTCTACGGCAGCCTTCGTCAGACCTCAGCCATCATCGCCATTGTTGCGATGTGGACATTCAGCAAGCAGCTTACGGAATATTCCGTAACCAAGGTGTTGTTCTGGATTGCCGTCGCTGGAGCGATCTTGTCGCTGCCCAATATCGGTTTGTTCTTTGGCCTCCACCATTGGACCGAGCAGACATTCGGATTCGGCGCGCGCGCTATCGCTGTTATTGACGCCGCTGCTGCCTCGCCGTTCGCGCAGCTCAGCATGATCCCACTGCTCACGCTGATTGCGTTCTACGCGCCGGCCGGCCATCGTGCGACCTGGTTCGCCCTCATGGCCTCGCTAATGAATATGGCGCTTGTCGCAGGCCAGCTGCAGACCAAGTATCTCAACGAAGTTTTCGTCGTCCAGCGGGGCGAGTACTCGGAGCTAGGTCCGCTGTTGATTATTGCGGCCTTGCTTGGTTTCATCCTCCCAATTGGCGCGATCCTCTTGTTCGGCCGGCGCGCGTGATCAACAATTGGAAGATATTCACTGCGTTCGGGACCCAATGGAGTTGAAAGCAAGCAAGGAACTCTGTCACTTTGCGCAACACCGCCGGACGCACACAGTCAGCCTTGGGCCTCAATCTGCGGGCGGTGATGTCGGCCATGGTTTGCTCATGACAAAGCCCCATGTGACGTTCCGGCCTGATGCCATTTCGGTCAGGCGGTTGCACGTCCGGGATTTGAACCTATCGGCAACGCCGCGACGCGTTACGCCGCGACCGACGCATACACGTCAGCCACAAGGGCCTCTGAAGTGAGCGCTCTGGACACGCCCGCCCGATATTGTAGCAAAACGCCAGTTTTTGGCCGTAGCTCAAATGGTGAGGAGTGCCTAAGCGCACGGTGAACGATCCTTCAAACAAGGTGTTCCACGGCCTGGGTCGCTATTTAATCCCCGCTTCCAAGTCCACCGACGTTTTCTAGGCCAACGCAAAAGATTGAATATCCGAATGCGTAAAAGCCCTTCAATGTCACTAGTTGGAACATGAAGTCGAAAAAGTCCGCGACGGCATGTCGCCAAGCCCAGAACGAGGGCGTAAAGGACAAGTTGCTCGAGAACGCAGAGCATCGAGGGAGAAGTGGGTTTATCGAGATCTCCATTGCTCGCGAAATTGCCGTGGCGTAACACCGGCAATCCGGCGGAAGGCGCGGGTAAAGTGCGCAGGATCCGCGTAGCCCGAAGAGAACGCGACCTCGATAATCTTGAAATCTGTGTCTCGTAACAGCTTGCTGGCGTTCTCAAACCGGACGGTATCGAGCAGGTCTGAATATGTAAGGCCGGCGTGAGCGAGTTTGCGTTGAAAGCTTCGCGTACTGACGCCGGCCATTTCCGCGATTTCAGCGAGAACTGGGGGTCCTTCGTCCAGGTAGGATGGCAGCATCAACTTGAGTGTTTCGATGATTTCATAGCCGGAATGGTCGACCTCATCGCTCTGCAGACGCGGAAGACTTTCGTTTGCGCGGTTGGGGAGGGCCAGCAACGAGATTGGCACATCGATCCATGATGCCTCTTGGCCCGATAGGAATCGTGAGTTTGGCCAGAACGACTGACACGCAGGACTCGGCGTGTAGCGAGCTTCAAAGGCGATAGTTGCCGGAGCCCAGTCGGGGCCGGCGAATTGTCGGACGATGTGTATCGGAAAAATGTTCTGGAGCCACTGTGAATGCTCGAGATGCTGAAGCCCTTTGGTTCCGGCGAGCCTGCTGCAAATCCTCACGTGATCGTCGTGGCGCTCAAGCCAGTTACTCAAGTTTGAGTCCTCGAGCGATGCCCATTTGCAGGCGTGCTGCAGCGCGACAAGCAGCGTCGGGGAATGGCCAATTAGATTCCGGGTTTTTTCGCTCAGGTGCCAAAAATGTATCTGCTGAGACGCGTGGAATCCGAAATCCACAATGCCTTGCGATCTTTGGGCGAATTCCGCGAAGTCGATTGCAGGCAATATTGGGACGTAATGATTGGCCTTTTCTTCCAACGACGTCGGTAGGCGAAACTTTCCCAGGAGCGAAGCCGTTGGTGCTCCAAGACCATTTAGAATGTCCACGAAAGGACTAAGGTGTTGGCAACGCGTTAAATGAATCTTGGCCATTGGTACGCACATCGACGACGAACTTGAGAAGCTTACATAAAAGATCGATCGAAAAGCAATTTAGCCTAACCGGCTGACCGGGATCGCTGCTGAATGCTCGCAGAGGTTGGCCTAGCTAGGGCTTGCTTGTCTAGTCGTGGATTCAAGCCGGCCGCTATCAGTGGAAGGTAGTGATCCACCTTTACGGACGGCGCCCGCTCGATTCCATTTGACGAAAATTTTGGCGGCTGATGGCCAGATTGGCCTCCGAAATGCCTGTAGCCTCGAAGATCGATTTTCTATCGAGGGAGGATGGGCTTCACGCCTCACATCAACCGATGAGAGCTGTCCGGTTGCCTTCAGCCCAAGCTGCCCGCGCCGCGATGGTCGCCTCGCTGCGACACGGTGACGCAACTCTCGATGGTACCGCTCGCGCCCTCCAGGTCAGCGCGCGCACCTTGCAGCGGCATCTCGGTCGCATGGGCACAAGCCACAGCGAATTGCTTGCAGAGGTTCGCCTGGACATCGCGTGCCGCCTGTTGGCGGATTCAGGCAAGCGCCTGTCGGATATCGCCAAAATCCTCGGCTATGCCAACGCAAGCAGCTTTAGCCGCTCTTTCGCGCGTTTGATGAAAATTCAACCCATTTTTTACCGGCGGCTGCAACTTGCCCGTAAGCAGGAGATAACGCGCCCTCGCGGTCGGCCTCACGCGATCGTCCGCTGAGCTATTCACGACGATTGGCGCGAAATGGCAAGACGCGCGATCTGAATTGGCGCGAAATGCTTAGCGAAGGTGTTTGCCAGGATTGCCGGGGTTCTGAAGGAGCCATCTGTTTGTTGACGGCGGGGGCGATGCGCTGGGCGCTTCTAAAAGCCACGCGAGCCGGCCGAAGAGAAACAACGCATTTCAGGGAGAGAAAAACCATGATACTTCGCGCTGCTCTGATCGCATTTTGCGCCTGCGGATTGATGGCCTACCCGCAGGACCTTTCTGCTCAATCGGCATCCGAACAAAGGCCGCACGTGCCGCTTGAGAAGTCTATCGGGCAGGCAAAACCGGAAGTCGTACCGTCTCTCTTCGTCCTCAACTCGCGCGGTGCGAGCTTGAAGGACGGCAAACTTGTGCTCACCGGAATTTCGCCGAATGCGATCGTGTTTGCCGATCGGCCCGTCCGTGCCGCCGGCCATGATCTCACGACGCGAATTGTCGAGGATTGGGGCAACGGCAGCGACAATTTCGCGAAAGACCCTCCAAACGCCACGGTTTCCGGATTCAAGAAAGACGGATCATCGGTGCTCGACGCGGTTGTCGTGCTGAAGTCGCCCAAGCTTGAAGGCGACAAGCTGACTTTCGATGTCGACATACTCGAAGGCGATCTTGCGGGAGCCGATGGACCGGCTTCGGTCTTTATCGACATCATTGGCCGCCCGTTCACACCGCTGTCCTTTGCCGGCGTCGCCCGCCGGACAGCGTGGCGCGGTGCTTTCTACCGAGGCGCTGCCTTTGCGGGAGCGGCCGCCGTGGCCGGAGCCGCAGCCTATCCGTACTACGCTCCCCGGTGCGGATACTACCCCTATCCGCCTTGCTACTGAGTACGAGACCAGCCGCACTACAGCCGCTTCGTAAGCAGACTTTGCTGAACGTGAGAGGTCGCGCAAGACAGGCGCGGCCTGAGCTAAACACATAAGTTGGTAGGAGGGAGCATGCGACGAACAGCCGTCATTGCAGCGTCACTAAGCCTCGCGATTATTCAATCGGCGCATGCACAGACTGATCTGAGCGCTTATGCCGACGCTGACGGCTATCTCGATGTTCAGAAACTGACATGTGCACAGTTGGCCGGGACGTGGCAGGGAGACGCCGATCTTCTCACTGCCTGGTACAGCGGCTGGTATAACGGCCTCGCACGCAAGCACTACCTTGACATTAAGACGTCACGGCAAGCCGAGCACGAAGTGATTCAACATTGCAAGGCCCATCCTGACCAGCCACTTTCCCGACGATCGTTTTGAAGGCGTTTCAATAAGCGCACCATGGAGATAACAATGAAGATTACCCGTCGATCCCTTGCATTTGGTGGAATGGGGCTGCTGGCAGGCGCGGCCGCAACACGATCAGCTCTAGCCCAGGATTCCTTTTTTGGAGTGGGGGAAGGCCTGGAGGACTTCTGGATTGCAAGCGATGCCTACATCTTCGGCTACCCGTTAGTTACGATGGAGATGACCCGCCGGATCATTACTAACGTCGCCGAACCCGTGGGCACGCGAGGGCCGATGGGCCAGATCATCAAGCTGCGCCAATATCCGGACGCATCTTTCCGGGATGTCACGGCGCCGAACGCGGACACTCTCTACACGACTTCCTTCTTCGACGTGGGGAAAGAACCATGGGTTCTCAGCATCCCTGACATGAAGGGTCGCTATTTCTTGATGCCAATGCTGGACGGCTGGACGACGGTGTTCCAGGTTCCGGGAAAGCGCACCACCGGCACCGGTGCGCAGACCTATGCCATCACTGGACCCGGGTGGAAGGGCACGCTGCCGGCTGGCGTAAAGGAGTACAAGTCGCCTACCAACATCGTCTGGCTGCTCGGGCGCATCTATTGCACCGGCACCCCGGAGGACTATGCCGCCGTTCACAAGCTGCAGGACGAGTGCAAGCTTGTTCCGCTCAGTGCTTATGGCAAGGCGTACACGCCGCCGCCAGGAAAGGTCGATTCTTCGATCGACATGAAGACGGCGGTCCGCGAACAGGTCAATCGCATGGACGCAGTGTCGTATTTCAAGCTGCTGTGCGAGCTCATGAAGGCCAATCCGCCTTACGCGGCGGACGCGCCCCAGTTGGCCAAGTTTGCCCGCATCGGCATCGTCCCCGGGCAGGATTTCGATGAGAGCAAGCTGAAGGCGGACTTCCTGAAGCGTTTGCCGGAACTCTCCGTCGACAGGATCATGCTCCAGTTCAAGATCAACAAGGCCATCAAGGACGAGAACGGCTTTGCCTTCACGACGAAAGGCGGAATCTACGGCACGGACTACCTGATGCGGGCGCTCATCACCGCGATCGGACTCGGCTGCAACCGTCCGCAGGACGCGGTCTACCCGACCTCGGAAAAGGATGCGGAGGGCCACAAGTACAATGGCGCAAACATGTACGTCATGCGGTTTCCCAAAGGCCACCTGCCGCCCGCGGAGGGATTTTGGTCGCTCACGATGTACGACAGTGGCTACTTCTTCGTGAGCAATCCGCTCAACCGCTACTCGATCAGCGCGCGGCAAGAACTGAAGGAAAATCCGGACGGCTCGACCGATCTCTACATTCAGAAGGACTCCCCCGGCAAAGACAAGGAGTCGAACTGGCTTCCGGCGCCTGCGGGAGATTTTGTACTCATGCTGCGCATGTATTGGCCGCAGGAGACGGACCCGTCGATCATCAACGGCACATGGACGGTACCCGGCGCTAGGAAGGTAGTTTGAGAGCTTGAGCTTCATGCCGGCCCCGGGCAAGGGCCGGCATGAGCCAGAGGGTTATTCGTTTCGTCACCGCCGCGAAGTTGGGTGAACTGTCATGCGGCGGCGGTTGCGCGATAGGCTCAAAACATGGGGAAGAGTGTGGTGCACCTTGTTGATTACCAGACCGAGGCAAGGACCAAGTGTGGATTAAGTGGCGCACTCCTACTCACGATTTCGGTCGCCGTGGCGATGGCCTTGTCGACCCTCCCATCTGTAACTGTCTATGCCGACGAAGGTGGTGTTTCATATTGGCTCCCGGGACGCTTCGGCAGCCTCGCAGCGACCCCTCAGGTACCAGGCTGGTCGATGGCCGAGGTTTACTATCACACTAGTGTAGGCGCCTTTGGCGCTACAGCGGCCGCCAGGGAAATCCACGTTGGCAGAATCCCTGCCACAATAAATGTCGATCTGAACCTGCGACTCAATGCGCAAGCGGACCTTGTCCTTCTCAATCCCACCTATACGTTCGCAACGCCGGTGTTGGGCGGACAGCTTGCCATCGGCGTGACTGGTCTATTCGGGCGGTCGAGCGCAAATCTGGATGGAACGCTGACGGCGGCCGTCGGACCGCTGGCGGTGACGCGCACGGGCAGTTTCGGTGATTCGATCACATCGGTCGGCGACCTCTACCCGCAGGCGACGCTCAAGTGGAACGCCGGTGTGCACAATTTCATGACCTACGTGACGGGAGACATTCCTGTTGGGGCGTACAGTCCGAACCGCCTTGCCAATCTCGGTATCGGTCACGCGGCGCTCGATGCAGGCGGCGGCTACACCTACTTCAATCCGCAAGCAGGGCATGAGTTTTCTGCGGTCGCAGGGTTTACCTACAACTTCAAGAATCAAGATACGCAGTATCAGAACGGCATCGACTTCCATGTTGATTGGGGCGCTTCCCAATTTTTGTCCAAGCAGATTTTCGTTGGCCTTGTCGGTTATGCCTATCAACAGGTCACCGATGACTATGGCCAGCACCCCGCTCTCGGCGGCTTTCGCTCTCGGGTGCTAGGTGTCGGCCCTCAGATCGGCTTCCTATTCCCCGTGGGCGACATGCAGGGTTACCTGAACCTCAAAGGATATGGTGAATTTGCTGCAGAAAATCGTCCCGCCGGTTGGAATACGTGGCTGACCTTTTCGGTTTCTCCGATGGCGCCCACCACCGTGGCGTCAACTCGGCGATTAAAATAGTCACGCGGCCAGGGCGCACGTAGCCAATGTTGCCAGACACGCCATCGGTCAGCCAGCTATCTCACGTTATTTCCCAAGCGGCCGCCCCGGCATTTCTTCTCGGCGCATTGGCGGCCTTCATTGCGGTGCTGATATCTCGCCTGAACAGGATCATCGACAGATCGATCTATCTGAATCAAATTCCCGATGACGATCAGATTAGATGCCGCCTCAAGGCGGACTCGCCGCGCCTTATTCGACGCGCTGCCATGATCAATCGCGCGATCTTCTGGTCCATCATGGGAAGTATCTCGATAAGCGTTGTAATAGTCGTCGGCTTCGTAAGTGCGTTTCTCCAGATCCAACATGAGCGAGGCGTTGCTATCCTCTTCATTATCGCCGTAGTAGCTTTCATCGTATCGCTAGTTGATTTTGCGCGGGAGGTCCGAATCGCCCTAAGCGAATTTGATCATTACGGCTAACTTCGTTTGGCTCGAGTGATTCTGTATATTTGCGGGGTTACTGTTTGTTTCGCGCGATGAGGCGGCCGCCGCCGTGCCGCCAACCGGGCTGAATGGTTTGACCTTGCCGGATCGAGATCCCAGCGCCAGTCCTGACCTGCGATCGAGCGCTGCTTATTGGCATCGGCCGCAATAGACTCGCATCGACTGCAAATCCTTCGCCGCCAACCAAGTCGGCGGCAATGCATCTCTCGACGACCCGTTCGAACACACGACGGAAAACATCTCCATCGCGGAAGCGCTCGTTGCGGGCGCGCGAAAATCTGGATGATCCGGGATAGCGTCCTCGATACCGAGCTTGCAGAACCAGCGATAGGCCGACCGGCGGAAGAAGCCGCCGGCCAGGGGCGAATGACCTCATGCCAACCTGAGCGCGCCAGGGAGGATAATCCCTTGGTGATGTCCGTTTCATGTTCCCGCTTGATATCATTACTCTAATATCATGTTTTAGATATTCATATTGATGGTTGACATATCAATTGAAGCTATCGCACATAAGGGCAAATATCTCACGCAGAGCATACACCATGATCACTGCTGCCCAACTGCGGGCTGCGCGCGCGCTTCTTTGCATCGATCAGAAGACCCTGGCCGAACTATCCGGCCTGTCCGTGCCGACGATCCAGCGAATGGAAGCCAGCTCCGGCAATGTTCGCGGGGTCGTGGATAGCCTGACAAAGGTGGTGGAGGCGCTCGATCTGGCAGGGATCGAACTCATTGGCGATGGTGCCCCCAGTCCCCCAGGTGGGCGTGGCGTGCGGCTGAAAACTTCTTCCCCGAAACCCTGAACCGAAAAGCAACCCGCGACGGCGACCGCCGACGGAAAGCCGACGATCCCGCCGCTCCCACAAAGGCGCGGCCAGACATGAAAGCGACGAAACTACAACAGAGCGACGCGCCTAGTTTCGCGGAGCTCTATACGCCGAAACTCCTGACGGTCTTGCGCGAAGGATACGGTCTGCCCCAGCTTCGGGGAGATGCCATCGCTGGGCTGACTGTCGCCATAGTGGCGCTACCCCTCTCCATGGCCATCGCCATCGCCTCCGGCGCGACTCCGGCGCAAGGACTCTACACCGCCATCGTCGGTGGCTTTCTTGTCTCCGCCTTTGGCGGGTCGCGCCTCCAGGTCGGCGGTCCTGCCGGCGCATTCATCGTGCTCGTGTCCGCGACCGTGGCGCAGCACGGCATGGACGGACTGGTCCTCGCCACCTTCCTCTCGGGGCTGATGCTCACTGCCGTAGGCTTCCTCCGCCTGGGGACTTTCATCAAGTTCATTCCCTTTCCCGTGACGGTCGGCTTCACCGCTGGCATCGCGGTCATCATCTTCGCCAGCCAGATCAAGGAATTGCTCGGACTGTCGCTTGCTCACGAACCGGGCGAATTGCTGAAGAAGCTGCCCGCCCTTTGGGATGCGCGCGGCAGTCTCACGCCGACCGCAGTCGGGCTGTCGGTCGCCACCGTCGCGATCGTCCTGGGGCTGCGCAAGCTGCGGCCGCACTGGCCGGGAATGCTCATTGCGGTCGGCATGACCGCCGGCGCGACGGGACTATTGGGGCTGCCCGTCGCGACGATCGGCACGCAATTCGGCGGCATCCCCTCGACGCTGCCGTTCCCCAGCCTGCCGAACCTATCCGTCGAAAAGATATTGGCAGTCTTGCCGGCTGCGGTCTCTTTCTCGCTGCTCGGCGCGATCGAGTCGCTGCTTTCGGCCGTGGTCGCGGACGGCATGAGTGGGCGACGGCATCGCGCGAACTGCGAGCTCGTCGCGCAGGGGGCGGCCAACATCGGCGCGTCGCTTTTTGGCGGTTTTTGTGTCACGGGGACCATCGCCCGGACCGCCACCAACGTGCGGGCCGGGGCGCACGGGCCGATCGCGGGGATGCTCCAAGCCGTTTTCCTGTTGCTCTTCATGCTGATCGCCGCACCCTTGGCCGCCTACATTCCGCTGGCGGCCCTTGCAGGCGTGCTGGCGGTGGTGGCCTGGAATATGATCGAGATGCCCGCGGTCGCCATTCTGCTGCGTTCTGGCTGGGGCGAAGCCACCGTGCTGGCCTCGACTTTCCTACTTACGATCTTCCGCGATCTCACCGAGGCGATCCTTGTCGGCTTCGCGATCGGTTCCGTGCTCTTCATCCAGCGCATGAGCCGCACGACGGCAGTTGCCTTGGACAAGCCCTTCGTGGCGCGCGACGAGGCCGACTCTACTAGCAGGCTGCTGAAAAAGTCGTTTTGCGAGGCGATCGGAGTGTGATTCTGTGCATGTGGTTGATTCCTTTCGACTGAGGATCGGGATGCGCGGCGAAGATGAGCATGCGGAACGCCTTTTCAGC